>JAGOKK010000001.1 GCA_017994635.1 Candidatus Cloacimonadota bacterium
TCTCTTCGACCACGGGAGTTTCATTCGCTTCCGGAGTATCTTCCACGATGGGTGTTACGTCCACTACAGGAGTTTCGTCCACCTCAGAAACTTCATCTACCATGGAGTTATCTTCCAGGATATCCTCGCTATGTTCGGCTCTTTCCTTCTCTTTCTGGGCCTTTTCCGCTTTTTTCTTCTGCATTTTGGCTATGCGATCGCGCATATACTGCTCGTGGATCTCGGTGTATTCTTCTTGCAGCTTGGGATCACGTGAGAAGAAGAAGGCTTTCACGGAAAGGATCAGACGGCGATTGTCCATATCCAGCTCGATCACTTTCAAGGGCAGATCTTCGCCTACATGGAAAGCATCTTCGCTATGCTCCAGTTTGGGTAATGCGAGGTGAGAAATAGGGATAAATCCCTCCACCACGTCTTCGCCCATGGGGATATCCACTAACACACCCTTGGGGATGAGTTTGGAGATCTTTCCCTTCACTTCGGTGTTCACTGGAAGCACCTGATTCAGGCTTTCCCATGGATCTGGAGCGAGTTGTTTCACGCCGAGGGCGATGCGATGCTGGGCTCTATCGATGGATAGGATGATGCTCTGCACTTCCTGACCCTTGCGGAATACTTCGCGAGGGTGATAAATGCGCTTGGTCCAGCTGATATCAGAGATGTGCACCAAGCCGTCGATACCTTCTTCGATTTCCACAAAAGCGCCGAAAGCGGTCAGGCTTTTCACTTTGCGGGTGAGCACAGTACCGATGGGATACCGATCTTCAATGGTGAGCCAGGGATTGGGATCCATCTGTTTCATACCAAGGGAGATGCGCTTGTTTTCCTTGTCCAGTTCCAGGACGATGGCATTGATGGCGTCACCGTTCTTGAGGATTTTCCGGGCATCGGTAATCTTCTTGGTCCAGCTCATTTCGCTGATGTGAACCAGGCCTTCTACGCCGGGTTCGATTTCCACAAAGGCTCCAAATGATTTCACGCTCACCACTTTACCGGTGATGCGGGTGCCTTCAGGATACTTGATCTCTATGTTTTCCCATGGATGGGGGACCAACTGTTTCAGACCAAGAGAAATCTTATTGGTTTCAGTATCAAAATTGATGACCTTCACCTTCACTTTGTCGCCAATGGCAAGCATTTCCGAGGGATGCGTGAGCTTTCCCCAGGACATGTCGGTAAGGTGCAGCAAGCCGTCGATGCCGCCAAGATCAATGAAAGCTCCGTATTGAGTGATGTTTTTTACTTCACCTTCAAGCTCGGAGTCGATCTGAATCTTTGTCAGCAGTTCTTCGCGTTTTACCGCAGCTTCCTCTTCCATTACAGCACGACGTGAAAGGATGATGTTGCTGTGTTCTTCGTCAATATTCACCACCTTGAATTGCATCTCTTTGCCGATGAACTGATCCAAATTGGGAATGGGTTTCAGGGACATCTGACTTCCCGGAAGGAAACCTTCAATGCCAAAGATATCAACGATCATGCCACCTTTCACTCTGCGACGAATGACGCCTGGCAAGACACTGCCATCGGCAGCGGCGTTCTTGATTCTTTGGATATTTTCCTGATAATCCGCCTTTTTCTTGGAAAGCTGCAGACGGCCGTCTCCACTTTCGATCTTGTTGATATAAACGCGGATCACGCTGTTG
The DNA here is from genome assembly GCA_017994635.1 of Candidatus Cloacimonadota bacterium. Taxonomy (GTDB): domain Bacteria; phylum Cloacimonadota; class Cloacimonadia; order Cloacimonadales; family Cloacimonadaceae; genus UBA5456. Next base: position 1,647 of record JAGOKK010000001.1, read on the forward strand.
CGTTCGGGCGGGCCACTGTATGCAAATTCAGAAATCGGGATCACACCCTCGCTTTTAAAACCGATATCCACGCGTACGTCTTTATCGGAGATGTCCACGATGGTGCCATCGATGATCTCACCCACTTTGAAATTGGAAAAGGATTCTTCATACATGCTCAGCATGGCTTCCATTTCACGTTCTTCGGGGCTTAGATCAGCTTTCGGCTTCGGCTCTTCCTTCGGCTCTTCTTTGGATTCTTCGGCTTTTACTTCTTCTTGTGCAGGCTCGTCTTGAGCTGCAGACGTTTCTTCTTCCATTACCGGCTCTTCAATATTGAGCACTGTTTCTTCTTCCGTTGATTTCGACGCTGTGTCTACTCCCTCGACAGTAATCTCGGGATCGACCGGGTTTTGATCATGATTTAACATGATTCCTCCTTAAACAAGGGGATACTGGCGATTCCCGTCACTGGAACCGCGTCCCCATTTATTTTTCTTATCTTGTTATAAACTGCTACGATGCGGGATTCGGGGGTGCTGGCGCCCGCCGCCAGACCGATGCGAGCTACCCCGGAAAACATGTCCAAGCTTAACTCCGCTTCGGTTTCAATATGAACCGTGGGACAATACTTGCCGCATAAACTGGCCAGCATCTTTGTATTCGAGCTGTTCTTGCCGCCTATCACAATCATCAAATCACTGTCTTTGGCCAAACACTCGCTGGCTAACTGCCGTTGCGAGGTAGCAAGACAAATTGTATTGTAAACTTTTAGCTCCATTACGACGTCAAGCAATTTTGATACCAATTCGCGCAAATATTCTATCTTTTGCGTAGTCTGCGAGATTACACAGAGGCGGCTACCCCTGATCTCGGGAAGCTCTGAGCCCGGTTCATAGACCTGAGTACGTTCATCTCCATAACTGCGGAGACCGATAACCTCAGGGTGTTTCGGATCGCCCAGGATAAGGACGGGATAGCCTTCATCATTGGCCTTTTTAATTAGTTCGTGAGTGCGCTTCACATAGGGACAGGTGGCATCAATGATGCTATTTCTGCCATGTTCCAATATGGCAAGCTCTTCCCTGGAAACGCCATGAGATCGGAGCACCACCGTGCTCTGCTCTGTCCCAGCGGCATCATTGATCACGAATATTCCTTTTGCCTCAAGCTCTTGCACCACCTGAGGATTGTGAATCAATTCTCCCAATGTGCACACTGGCACCTGGTGATCAGCGGCATCCAAAGCCAATTGGATGGCCCTGCGAACGCCAAAACAGTAGCCGGAATGCCTAGCCAGACGTATCAGCACGTCCTCTCCATCAGTTTGACGTAATGATCATAAAGGGCATCCACCATTTCTTCAATGCTGAAATCCTGAGTGTCGATGTGAATGGCATCCTTAGCTGCAATAAGCGGGGCCAAAGCTCTGGATGAATCCGCCGCGTCTCGTTCTCTCATCTCGGCCAGAACTTCCTCGTACACGCATCGATGGCCTTTGGCTACGAGTTCCTTTTGCCTGCGCAACGCTCGCACTTCCAACGGAGCAATGAGGAAAAACTTCAATTCAGCAGCGGGAAACACCACAGTGCCAATATCTCTGCCATCCAATACTACTCCCCCATCGCGGCCCATAGCGCGCTGCAATTCCACCATCCTTTCGCGTACTTCCTGCTTTGCAGAGATGGCAGAGGCCTGCCGGGATATTTCAGGAGTTCTGATAAGGGAGGATACGTCCTCACCATTTAAGAGAATTGTGTTACCATCAGAATTCTGGGAGATATCAATGCACAGATTGGCCAAAAGATCATGCAATGAGGGCGCATCGTTGATATCGACGCCTGCTCTGTTTGCAGCCAGAGCACAGGTACGGTACATCGCGCCTGTATCGATATACAGATAGCCTAGCCGACTGGCTAACAGCTTGGCCGCGGTGCTTTTACCTGAGGCAGCCGGGCCATCAATGGCTATAATAATTCTCTTCATCATCCTTCAAATATCTCCAAGACACACCATTTTTTCTAGGCATATCTGAGTCAACCGAAATCTTTACTTTTCTTGCTCCCTGCCAGCCCGAACGCCACCCCCAGGCCTCCCGAACTCCTCTCGAACCCAGTTCAGGTAGAGTTCAAGTGGGATTCAGGAGGAATTCAAGCTACAAGGGGGGAGCAATATCTGACAGAGGAGGAGGATGTATTCTCTTAATTGGCCAAGCACAATAACATGAGTAGTGAAAAGAGCCTCAATATTCCAATGAGAACTGCGTGCCTATAGCTATGCTATGCAGAGCGTTATGGCAACAGCATCAAAGATACAGGCGTCAGCAGTAAAGATTTTCCTTGTCTATTTTTGCACTGTCCCAAATATAGGGCACAAAGAAAATATCACACAAGGAAGTGTCCTAAATGCAGCTATCAAAACGCGCAATCGAGATTCAGGCTTCCCCTATCAGGAAACTGATGCCTTACGCCAATAGTGCAAAGGCCAGGGGAATCAAGGTCTATCATCTCAATATCGGTCAACCTGATATTGCCACTCCCCCCGAAATGCTCAAGGTTTATCACGAGTTTTCGGACAAGGTGCTGGCCTACGGTCCCTCGCAAGGACTGGAAGTGTATCAGGAAGGTCTGGTACATTATTACTCCAGGATCGGCATCCAACTCTCCACGAAAGATATCATCGTGACCACAGCGGGAAGCGAAGCCGTCACTTTTGCCATGATGGTGGTGGCTAATGAAGGTGACGAGATCATCGTACCCGAACCTTTTTATACGAATTATAACGGATTTGCCACTATGGCATCGATCCATCTGAAAGCCGTAACCACCCATGCTGAAAACGGCTTTGCCCTGCCAGATAACGCTGAAATCGAGAAGCTGATCAATGCCAAGACCAGGGCGATCATGCTATGTAATCCCGGCAATCCCACTGGTACTGTCTATAGCAGAGAAGAGCTCTTCCGCGTGGCGGATATCTGTAAGAAACATGGACTCTACCTTATTTCAGACGAAGTGTATCGCGAGTTTATCTACGATGGGCTCAAACATACATCAGTACTGGAAGTTCCGGATTTTGAGGATCATGCCATCATGGTAGATAGCGTTTCCAAACGTTACTCGGCCTGTGGTGCGCGCATTGGCTGCATCGTATGTCGCAATCATGATTTGATGGCCGCTACATTGAAGTTCGCCCAGGCCAGATTGTGCCCCCCCACAGTGGATCAATTGGCAGCCAATGCCTGTGTACGCTTACCGGATAGCTACTTTGAGGAGATAGTAAGCGAATATCAGTCTCGTCGTGACCTGGTGTTTGATTCCCTGGCCAGGATCGATGGCATCATCTGCAAAAAGCCGGAAGGCGCGTTCTATATCGTAGCCAAGCTGCCCATCGCTGATGCCGAGGATTTCGTGATGTGGCTTCTGAACGACTTCAGTATCAATAATGAGACCGTGATGGCTGCTCCCGCGGAAGGCTTCTATGCTACTCCGGGCCTGGGTAAAAACGAATTGCGCCTGGCCTACATCCTGAATAGGGATGATCTAGCTAAAGCCATGCACATCTTTAGCGAAGGTCTGGCTGAGTACAAGCGTATAAAGGGCTGATTGGATGAACGACAGCATCATTCTGCGCCACATTTTGGAAGGTCTGATCCACAATCTGAACAATCCGTTGAATCTGATCCTGGGCTATTCACAAAGGTTGAAACAGGGACCTAAGGATTGCCCTGAAGCGGAAAAGATATACCGCGCGGGAATTGAGATCGACGATATGATCAAAGAAGTGGTGCAGAAGCTGTGGGACAATTCATTTGACATAAAACAGAAACTTAACCTGATAGAATGGCTGGAGGGGGAGCTGAAGTATCTCTGGCATCATCTACCTTTCAAACACCAGATTGTCTTTCAAAGGGTGGACACGGTAGATGACGCCAGAGTGATGGCTTCCCCGCTGCAGCTCGCTGGATGGTATGAATCCAGCCTTTTCGTATATTTAAAGGCAGCTCCGGAATTGAAGATTATCACCGGTGTCTGCCGTCATGCCGATGCTCTGGCACTCTACATCATGCCCCGCGAACCAGAAAATATCAGCGCAGAAGCACTGTTTTCCGGCTTCAGTGAAGGGGAATCGAGCATCCTGGAGGAAAAGAGCATTGAAACCGCTTGGGATTATGATTCCAAATGTCTTTATGGGATATGCCTATGACACATTCAATACTATTGGTTGATGATTCTCTCGAAAGCCTCGAATTGATGGCATCGCAATTGGAGGATAAATACGCGGTCTGTGCGGTCACCAGTATCTCCGAAGCACGTGAAAAGCTCACTCAAACTCGTTTTCACGTCGCCTTCGTGGACCTAGTGCTACCGGGTGAAAATGGTCTGGATCTGATCCGTGACATCACAGCACAGTATCCCTTTATGGCGGTGATCGCCATCAGTGGCCAGGCCTCTATCGAAACGGCAGTGGAGGCGATGAAGCTGGGTGCCAGCGATTTTATCGTGAAACCAGTGCGCAATCTGGAACTGCTGCAGATCATGGTGGAAAAGATGCTACAGACACAGTGGCTGATAGCGGAAAACCGCAGGCTAAACGCAATGATTCACAAGGAATTGGATACAAACATGGTGATCGGCAATAGCCCCGCCATCCAAAATCTGATTCACAAGGTGAAAAAGATAGCCACCCTGGATACAACAGCTCTGATCACTGGCGAAACGGGCGTGGGAAAAAGTGTATTCGCGGATCTACTGCATCGAAATAGCAATCGCCGCAACAACAAATTTGTGGCTGTGAACTGTGGTAGTCTAACGGAAACCTTGCTGGAGAGCTTGCTCTTTGGCCATAAACGCGGAGCATTTACCGACGCGCATCGTGACAAAATTGGTTACTTTCAGGAAGCTAGCGGAGGAACGCTATTCCTGGATGAAATCACCGAAACTTCTCTCGCTTTTCAAGTGAAACTACTCAAGGTATTGGAAAGCGGGCAATTCAGAGCAGTTGGCTCGGACAGCGATCTGCAGACCGATGTACGCATCATCGCCGCGACCAATAAAGACCTGAAAAAGATGGTGGCAGAAGGCAGCTTCAGAGAAGACCTTTACTATCGTCTGAACGTGATCACTCTCTTTATCCCACCTCTCAGAGAACGCCGCGACGACATCAAAATCCTCGCCAACGCCTTTGTGAAGGAATTTTGTACCAAGTATGGCAAGACGGAATTGAAGATCTCCCCCGGAGTGCTGTCCCTGCTCCTGAACTACAAGTGGAGTGGCAACATCAGGGAACTGCGCAATGCCATCGAACACGCAGTGGTTTTGGCAGAGAATAAAGTGATCCAGCCCGATGATCTTCCGGAAAGCATCGCGGGGACAATCACTCACGCCGATCAGGGCTTCACTCTAGATGAAATCCCCTGGTCGAAGGCTAAAGACGAATTTGGTAAACACTATCTGCACAGTTTATTGATCCGAACTGGAGGGAACATCCTCCGGGCTGCGGGCATTGCAGAGATTACCCGTGAGAACTTCTACAAAAAATGCACGAAGCTGGGTCTGGACTGGCGCGAGTATCGCAAGCCCGGCGAAAATGAAATTGGTGGTGAATCATGAAACCTGAATGGAAATTATCCCCCTACCTATACATTCTGCCAGCGCTTATCATCCTCGTAGCATTCCGCTTGATCCCAATCGTAATGAGCTTCATAATCTCATTTTATGATTGGTCGATCCAGGGCACAGGCAGATTCATCGGTTTGGAAAATTATGCCACAATGTTGAAGGATCCAGTGTTTTGGCAATCGATGCTGAATACCTTTTGGCTGGTGATCATCCAGGTCCCCGCTACAATCGTGTTTTCCTTGCTATTTGCTGTGCTTTTGAACCGCATCAAGCTGTTTAAGAGTTTTTTCCGCATTATATACTTTATGCCCTATGTGACTTCCCTGGTGGCAGTATCCATAGTATGGAAACTGATCTTCAACGAACAGACCGGGCTGGCAAATACCTTTCTGGGCTACATCGGCATCTCCCCGCAAGCATGGCTCTCTGAATCCCGCGGGATCTTTTATCTGATCTTCAGCAGTATAGGGATCGAGCTGCCAAAGGCACTACATGGTCCTTCCCAAGCCCTTTTTGGTATCATCATCATGACCGTGTGGAAATCCCTAGGCTACAATACCATCATTTATCTGGCGGGGTTACAGAACATCTCCAAAGATTACTACGAGGCCGCAGAAATCGATGGTGCAAGCAAAGGTAAGCAATTCTGGCACATCACGGTGCCCCTGATCTCACCCACCACCTTTTATGTATTGATCATGACCACCATCGTCAGCTTCCAGACCTTTGCGCAGATATATTTGATGACCGATAAGGGCGGACCGCTGAACACTACAAAGCTAGTGGTCTATTATATTTATGAGAAAGGCTTTGACCTGCTCGAAATGGGCTATGCCAGCGCGGTTGCTTTGGCGCTCTTCGTGTTGATTCTGGCGTTGACTATCTTCCAGAAACGTGTAGAGAAACACGTGAATTATTAAAAGGGGGAACAAATGTCCAATCTTAGAAGCATCATCACTTATCTCGTTCTGATCATCTTTGGCTTCACCATGGTGGTTCCCTTCCTCTGGATGCTGGCCACGTCCCTAATGACGCAATCGGAATTTAATAAGCAGGAGACTCTATTTATCCCCAAAGAGGAATATCACGTCTGGAACAGCCCTGAGGGCACCAAAAGAGTTTTAATGGTGACCCCAAAAGGTGATAACAGCGTGATCCACGTGCTGGATAAAGACCTGAACATCATTGAGGAATACAAGGAAGTGCCCTCCTCCGAAGTGGAGATTGTGCGCAAAAAGCCCAGTTTCCAATTCTCAAACTACATCAAAGCCTTTAAGAAAGTTCCCTTCGGACTCTACTTTGCCAATACACTCTATGTGTCATTTACCAGTTTGATCGGAGTACTCATCACTTCCATGCTGGCAGCTTACGCCTTTGCCCGTATGGAATTCAAGGGTAGAGACTTCCTCTTTTATCTCTTTCTTTCCATGATGATGGTACCTCAGCCTATTTATATGATATCATCCTACGTCCTGCTGGATAAACTCAACTGGCTGGATACTTACAACGCGCTGATAGTGCCGTGGATTGCCAATATCTTCACCATCTTTCTATTCCGACAGCATTTCAAGAGCTTGCCCAAAGAACTTTTTGACGCTGCGGCTATCGATGGATGCAGTACTTTCGGCATGCTATGGCGCATCATAATGCCACTTTCCAAGCCGGTGATCGCGACAGCTTCGATCTTCTCGCTGATCACGAGTTGGAACAGCTTTATGTGGCCTTTAGTGATGATCAACCGCCCCGAACTGCGCGTTTTGCAAGTGGGACTTAGCTACTTCAATCAGGAAGCTTCCACCCAGACAACTCTGCTGATGGCAGCTTCCACCTTTAGCATTTTGCCGGTATTGGTGCTGTTTTTCCTTGCCCAAAAACAGATCATAGCCAGCACGGCAAAGACCGGAATGAAAGAATAACAGGAGATCAGATGGCAAAACAACAGGAAATCAGGAAGCTGGCCCAGAAAAGCGCCGCCAAGGAATATAAGAAACCGGAACCGGTAAAACGGATCGATGATGCCGCGATAAAGCCACAGGCCATCGTGCCCCTAAAGCAAAACACGATAGTGGCGTGGATCATATTCGCTCTCACTCTGATCGTATATACTCTCACGCAGGCACGTTCGATGAGCTTTTGGGATAGCGGAGAATATGCCACCTGCATCAGCATCCTGGGTGTTCCTCATCCCCCGGGAAATCCTTTTTATATAGTATTTGGACGAGGGATTGTGGCACTATTTGGCGGAATCTTCTCTCATGCCATGATCGCGGCCTTCCTCTCTGGATTAGCCTCCGCTTTTGCCGTGATGTTCACCTATCTGTTTACCGTTAAGCTGGTAAGCATGCTAAAGGTAAAGGCCTGGGAAGCGATGTTTGCCGGCACCATAGCCGCACTTTACACAGCTTTTTCCTTTACATTCTGGATGAATGCCATCGAAGCAGAGGTATATTCCGGCCTGGTCTTCTTTGTAAATTTCATCATCTGGCTAACCCTATATTGGGTTGAAAAATCCGAGGACTACAATCAGCAAAACATCCTGCTCTTCATCGTCTATCTCTTCTTCGTAGGCTTTGGCGTGCACCAGACTGCCCTCCAGATCGCCCCCGCAGTTCTCTTCATCATCGTATATCCCATGCTGCAAAAAGGAAACCGCAATGATAACTTCTGGTTGAAGGTGGTGGGCTATAGCATGGCCATCTTGGCAGGTTACTTCATCGCCGGCGGCATCGGCAACAAGCTGGGTATTGATGATTTCGACAAATGGGGCTTCACATTGGTAACTCTTATCATTGCCGCATACGAACTGCGTGACGTCTTTGGCAAACGCTTCTGGCAGCTTTCTATCCTGCTGGTTCTGATCGGGCTTTCCAGTCATCTCTATCTGATGATCAGAGCAGCCGACCGCCCTTTTATCAATGAAGGACACCCCAGCACACTGAGTACTTTCAAGGACTACGTGCTTCGCAAGCAATATGGCAATACCAGCTTCGTAGTGCGGAGAGGCAACTTCTTTACTGACCAGCTGGGACACCATTTCCTGCGCTATTTCGGCATGCAGTGGTTCCCCGAAGGTCTGTTTGCACCTGTGATCAAGACAGCGGGAACGATCGGCAGGAATCTGGCCGGTATGTTTATCGCGCTGCTGGGTGTACTCGGTGCCACATATCATCATCGGAAAAACCGACATAGCTTCAATTACTTTTTCAGTATCTTCATCTTCACTACTCTGGTAATGGTCTTTGTGATGAATCTCTCCAATGCTGAGGTCAGGGACAGAGACTATTTCTTCGTAGTAGCTTACAATATGTGGGCTGTATGGCTTGGCATTGGAGCTCTGGCAGTGGTGAACCTGGTAAACAAGGATAGCATCAGATACGCCCTGGCCGCATTGATGCTGCTGTTGCCCATCGGCAATATGATCAGCCAATACCACTCTCATGACCGTTCCAACGAGTTTATCGCCCTGGATTATGGAGTTAACTTCCTCAATTCTCTGGAAGAAAACGCCATTATCTTCACCAACGGGGATAATGATACTTTCCCCCTCTGGTATGCCCAGGCTGTGGCTGATCCATACGCCAAGGAGCATGTGTATCCTGCCACAGAAGTAGCGCCATCAGAGGAAGCCAGGAAAGCTATGGAACAAGCCCTGGCCTATAAAAACAAGTATTTGAAGGGTATCCGCAAGGATGTATCTGTAGCGAATCTATCGCTTTTAAACACGCCGTGGTATGTGCGCCAGCTCCGTGACAAGGAAGGAGTGCTATTCTCCATGCCGGACAGCAGCATCGACAAACTTCAGGTGAGTAGATTGCAGCAAAACCTCATAGTCCCAGGCACCGAGGCCAGCAGCGGCTTCGTGAAGCAAATGTCCGAAACACCCGAGTGGCGCGAAAATGAGCCCTTCTACCGCGTCTCAGATCTCGCTGTGATGCAGATCATCAAAGACAATTTCGGTCATCGTCCCATCTACTTCGCCGTTACATGTGAGAGCTTTATCGGCTTTGAAGAATATACCCGCAATGAAGGAATGGTCGCGCGTCTGGTGGCCGTTCCCGGCGATGATATGGTGAATGGACCCCGATTGCTGAAGAACATAGACGAGATTTATGAATATCGCTCCATTGAGGATGAAAGTGTATTCAAGGACGACAATATGCGTCGTTTGGTAATGAACTACGGTTCTGGCTTTGTGCGCGCTGCCACATACCTGGCCGATCAGGGAGAAAACGAGAAGGCTGCAGCTTACATTGAGCGCGCCAGGGTCTTTATCGACGAGGAGATCAAGCTCACCGATTTCTACACCCGGTTTTATAGTAATGCCGGAGAATGGGACAAGCTGGAGGGTTTCGTGGACAACGTGATCTTCAAGCATCCCCAGGGCTGGCGGATCTACATATCCTACGTGATGAGCTATATCTTGGAAAACCATCTGGAAGTGGCCAGCCGCTTCATCGAAAAAGGCACGTTGCAATATCCATCAGAGGAGTATTTCCTGCAGTTGATCATGCATTACGCGGAAAAGTACGAGCAGTTTGACGATGCCAAAGCCATACTGAAGAGGGTTCAATCCCGAGTTCGCTACGATGTAAATCCCTACATCGAGGAATTGAACAAGATGCAGGCAGGAGTGGTGAGTGGCGTCTGAAGTGTATAGCGTTCTTATTGGCGGTAAAGCAGGCGAAGGCGTAAAGAAAGCGGCACAGCTGATCGCTCATATCGCAATGGCCTGCGGAAAGCACGTGTTTCAGGAAGATGATTATCAGTCTCTGATCAAGGGCGGGCACAACTTCAGTATTGTCAGCATCAGCGACGAAATACTGTATAACAGTTACAAATATCCTGATCTGATCATCAGTTTTGACGACCGCAGCATCCGCACCCACAGCGCGAAGCTAAAGCCGGGAGGGCTGCATTTCTGCAATGGCGACGATGCTGCATCGGCTGAGGCAACCGCTCTAAGGCTTCCCCTTAGCTCGCTGATGAAAAGCGTTTACGGCGAGGAGGGGAACGTCTCTTTGGCAGCGGTGTCAATATTTTGTGCACAATGGGGTATCCCGGTAGAAACGTTCGGTCGGTTGATTGACAGAGAGTATAGACGCAATCAGGCAGAGAATCGCAGCTTCGCAGAACAGGTGTATCAGTTAACCAAAGAAATACTCCCCCACACACCTGCCACACACCAGATGTCCACAAGCCCAGCAAAACTATACAGCGGCAATCAGTTAATCGCATCCGGCGCCTGGACTGCCGGCCTGGATTTATACTTCAGTTATCCCATGACTCCAGCATCCTCTATCCTGCATTACCTGGCGCTCAAACGCGATAGTCACAAGGTTTATGCCATCCACGTGGAAAGTGAATTAGCTGCGGCAAATATGGCTATCGGAGCGCTCTTCGCCGGGAAGAAAGCTGCCGTGGGCAGTAGCGGCGGTGGCTTTGCCTTGATGCAGGAAGCCTTTTCCCTGGCGGGAATGGTGGAAGCGCCGCTCTTATGTTTCCTTTCGTCCCGGCCCGGCCCTGCCACTGGGGTTTCCACCTATACTGCACAGGAAGATCTCTTCTTCGCCCTGAACCAGGGGCACGGTGAGTTTCCTCGCATTGTGGCCTCGCCGGATAGTTTTGAACGTGCCTTTACTTTGTCCGCAGAATTGCTGGATCTGGCCTGGGAAGCGCAAACTCCCGCCATCCTGCTAACGGAAAAGCATCTCAGCGAAAGCGCAGCCGACATCGTGCTAAGTGATGTAGATTTTCCCCAGGAAGCACCACTACCTATATCTGATGAAAGCGATTACAAGCGCTATGCTATAACCGATAGCGGCATTTCCCCACTAAAGTTCCCCGGCCATGCTCATTCTGGCGATGATGACGTGATCAAATGGAACAGTCACGAGCATGGAGAGAATGGGGTCAGAATCGATAATGCACCAGCGATGATCGCAATGAAGGACAAACGCAACCGCAAAGCGGCATCTATCAGACAGGCAACCAGGAGATATAAGCGCGTTGCTCATTACGGAAAAGGGGATACGCTGGTCTTTGCGTATGGTTCAACTGCTTTGGAGCTGCGTGAAGCCCTAAAGTATCATTCCTTCAAGCTGATCGTTCCCATCTATCTGGAGCCTTTCCCATCCGAGGAATTGGCTGAGTATAGAGGGAAAGAGGCTATCATCGTGGAGCATTCCTCACATCCTCATTTTGCGGAGTTTCTGCGCATAAAGCTGGATATCAGGAGCAAAGCAGATATACTGCGCTATGATGGGAGAACCTGGGATTCCATGGAACTGGCGAAACTGATCCGGGAGGCAGAGAATGCGTAGTTTAAATACCGGCAAGGAGAATACCTGGTGTGTGGGCTGCGGCAATTTCGGGATCATGGCAGCCATGAAGAAAGCTGTGAGCGCAATGGTAGAAAGCGGTGTATCCCTCAGCGATATCGCCATAACCTGCGGCATCGGTTGTCATGGCAAAATGTTTGACTACCTGAGTATCAGCGGCATTTACGGTTTACACGGCAGAGCCCTGGCCACTGCGCAGGGTGTGAAGCTGGCCAATCCAGAACTAAAACTCATCAGTTTCGGTGGTGATGGCGACAGCCTCGGTGAAGGTCTAGAACACACGATGTTCGCCGCCAAACGCAACATCGACGTCACACTCATCCTGCACAATAATGGCAATTACGGGCTCACCACAGGGCAGGCTTCGCCTCTATCCTACACTGGCTATAAGGGTCTTTCCACTCCCATGGGAAATGTGGAGGCACCATTCAATCCCGTCACTCTGATGATGGAAGCTGGAGCCAGTTTTATCGCCCGGACTTACAGCGCTAAAATCGATCACCTTAGTAGCCTGATCCAACAGGCAGTATTCCATAAAGGCTTTTCGTTCATCGAGGTATTGCAACCCTGTGTGAGCTATAACAACACGTATGAGCTGTATAACTCCCGCTGTGTGATGATGGACGAAGTCCCTGCCACCGACGAAGTAGCTCGTGTATTGGCCAAAGATACCGATCAGATACGCCTGGGCATCTTCAAACAAGTGATTGGGACAGAATACTGCGAGGCCATGGGCATCCAGGACAATCCCATGAGCCGTTCGCAGCGCCTGAAGCTGATAAGCGGGAGTTAATGACCAAAATCCATCGCCGAAACGTCTTCCAAGCGCTCTTTCTAACAATAGGCTTGCTGATCCTTGCAATGGTCATCATAGAGGGACGACAGAGCATCCACAATTTCTGTCCCTACGCTGTAGTCTGCTTTGGCTTTTTGAAGGGGAACCTCCTCTTCTTTTCCATAGGTGTCGCCGCCCTGGGGATCCTCATAGGGATGAGCTTCATGATCCTCAGCATGTTCTTTGGACGCGTCTTTTGCGGATATATCTGCCCTTTGGGAACGCTACAGGAACTGCTTTTCGCGCTACGGAGCAAAAAGCGGGGAAAGCGGATGAACTGGCTGGTGGAGCGAAAACTGGCGCGATTCAAGTATTTCGTTCTGGCGCTTAATATCCTCCTCGTGGTAGCTGGTCTGACGTGGGTTTTCATCCCTTTTTGCCCCATCTATGGGATATCACGTTTACCTTCTTTAGCCCTTGGAGGTCTGGCAGTTTTCGTCCTGATCCTGGTGGTGGGATTCTTCGTGGAACGTCTCTGGTGCCGCTATCTCTGTCCCTACGCCGCTTTGTTGAATCTAGCTCAGGGCCTGGGCAAACTGTTTGGCATCAAGAGGACCATGGTCTTGCGTAATCTCGAACGCTGCATCGATTGCGGCATCTGCAGTGCCAATTGCCCCATGAATCTGGATATTACATCCTCCGAATACGTGGATGATCCCAATTGCATCCACTGTCTGCGCTGTTCCCAGAAGTGTCCCAAACCTGGAACGATAAGGATTTGTAAATGAAGAATACCTACAAGATATTGCTGGTCGTATTACTTGTAGTGATCGCCCTGATGCAGTTCATGGCAGTGCAAGGAGTCTTTTGGGGGCAGAGTAAGCAGCAGGTATGCCCCGTGGATGCAATCACAATGGTCAATGGTAAAGCCGTAATCGACAGTGAAAAATGCATTGGTTGCCGCCGCTGCGTGGATGGTTTTGTGGCAATTCCCAATACTCTGCATCAAGACAAGGCCGGCACAGCACTAATAGAAGCCCTCGAGCATAGTAATACCGATGCTAGAACCCCTTCCTTTAATCCTGCTCCAGCGCCTCAATCTGATCCGGGTAGTGCCACCACTCCAGATACGAATGCATCCCTTCCGAAAGCCGAAAGCAAAGCCGATAGCCTGGAAACCATCGTCTATCAGGTGGATAGTGAAAGCTGCATCAGCTGCGGATTGTGCCTGCGAGCGTGCCCGGTGGAGGCTATCAGCTACAAAGATGGCAAAGCTTTTATTGATCAGGATGTCTGTATCGACTGTGGGATATGCACGGGCGCTGATGAAGAGTTCTTTGCTGGATGTCCGGTAGATGCCATCAGCAAAGTCACAAAGCCATAGCAGTGCTTCCAGGCTTCAGGAACAATACTTCGATCATCCCGTAAACAGGATCCCAAATTAGGGATTCCCCCTTTTCAAACTCTTGATAATATCATCATCAAGCCCTACTGAGCCCTGGTTCTCAGGGGCCTGATTGAGGCTAGATAAGGATGTGATCAAGGCTGTCCAGGGAGAGAGGATAGAGGGATCTTAGGGCTTTATTACGGCCTCAGCCAAGGGTAACACCGGTAGGTCTTTGTCATGAACAAACTGCAGGATCTCCCTAAAAACGTCTGAATCACAGGAATCCTCGTAACCTTGAGCAGTGGCATTGAAACGATGAAAGCCAATGATGATCAAGCGCTCGTTGCCTGCCATCCCCCTTACGATGCGCTGTTTCACCACGTTCGCATCCCAACCTGTCTGAAAGGCAAGATAGCCCAAAGCCTGGCGATCGAGAGGAGCATGCATGGCAAAATCACTACTGCCACGAATGTTTGGATAAAGGCTTTGCAGAAATGGGTAGATTTGCGCGGGACACTGACCCTTGGGCAAGGCAAAAGAACGTGGATTCAAGCCATGCGCGAGTAGATTGTCATAATCCTCCTGGATCACGCGGATTGCCTCGTCATAATCCAGTTGGTTCAGGGCTTCATGGTTTAAAGTATGTCCGCCGGTCTCCCAACCATGCATTTGATCCATCTCGTTCAATTGGTCCCATCCGAATTGCGCTGTACTGCCCAGTTTATTGGTGTTTACAAAGTTGGTGCCCCGGTAGCCGAATTGTTGCATGATTGGAAATGCCACATCATAAACAGATTGGTGTTGATCGTCAAAAGTAAAAACGATGATGGGATTCGCTGAAGGTTCAGTGGCAAGAATCTTACAGCTGGGTATCCAGATCGCGGACATCAAGCTCAAAATCAAGAGCCAGACCAATTGTATGCCGCGGTTTCTCTTTGCCATAGTAACTGTAATCATAATATACACCGATGGAAGAAGCGTTTACAGGTAGCTGATACTTGGCCATCAAACGGTGCTGCCACAGCTTATCCTGGTCGATCAGATGTAGGTTTGAGATGGGAATAATGCGATAATTACCCAAAGCATGTTCATAGCGCAGATGATACTGCTGCTTCTCCTTGGGAGCATAGTTCTGCTTGAGATACATCATTCCGCCAGCGACTCGCCCCCTGGAGTGAAGCTGATACTGTACCTCGGTCTGGCCAAAGAAATCCGCATGCGCCTCAGTGGCTTCCCATTCGGGGTAAAGGGAGAGGGCAAAAGTGCCGTCCAGATCGAGCCTGGGAAGGCTGCGGCTGATTTCCAAACCAGTGATGCTGACTGGTGTCCGCCAATGGCTGTCCATCACTCGAAGGTCCTCGTGCAGACTGAGGAAGTCGCCGTTATCAAACAGGTAAGCAAGAGTTATCATCCCAGTGGCCTGATTATGTTTGTTACCCCCCAGATCCAGCCTGAGGAAAAGGTCATTGGTCAGCTCTCCGCTGATCCCGAGGGAATTGAGCCGCATCGATTGATAGGGGTGGGGATCAAAACCATTCTCCAGCAGAGGATAAGAGTTCATGGCGTAGGCGGTGCCGTAACCATGCGTCGCGCTACCAACTTGCAGATACAGATCATCGCTTTCGTAGCCCAGGCGGATACTCTGCAGCAGCACTCTTGCTTCGTCGAAAAACTGCTCGGTATAAAGCTCCAGCGAGAGGTCCATCTTCCCTACACTCAGACGCTTCAGGCCAAACTCCGAGCGATAGCTTTCATCCCAGCTAAGCTCTTTTCCGGATTGAAGAGTGTCGTAATACATTGTGTGCAGGGATTGCCATTTGGCATAAAAGGGAAGCTGCGCAGCGTTCAGAGCGCTAAAGGTAAGGATGAGAAGCAGCAAGGCTTTACTTTTCATTTACGCCATATCTCAGTATGTCTCTTATGCTTTCAGCCAAACGTCCCATATCCACGTTTTCCTTGTGGACCAACCATTGGGCCATTGCCAGATCCATCACTCCAACCATGAGATAGGCAAATGCATCCTCATCGATGGGTCGGATCCTGTTTTCTGCGATAGCCCTGTGGGCAAGGGTTTTGACGTAATTGAGATAGCGCGACAGGGGGTTGTAATCTGGATACTTTGCGAAGAAATCGTCGTTTTGCCTGGCTTCCATGGTGAGGAAACGCGCGATATATGGTTTTTCGATCACAAGATTGATGTGCAATTCAAAGAAGCGATAGAGGCGATCCATCGTGTCTGGGATATTCTCTGTGGCGGAGATGATGGTCTGAATCTCCTGACCTATTATCTCTTGCATACATTCGTTTAGCAGTTCTTCTTTCCCGGAGGAATAGACGTAAACAGTACCCTGTGCAATCCTCGCTCTCCTGGCGATGTCTGTGATGGTAGTTTGCTGCGATCCCTTTTCAGCAAAGACTTCGATGGCCTTTTCCAGGATCATACCACGCTTGTTTTTCCTTGTCGCGGCTCTTTGGTTTGTCAAGGTATCCTCCCCAATCAGATCAATGTTTCCATTAAAAAAGAAAGCTATTTATCTGTCAATTTTTTTCGCGACAATAAGAATACCCGTCCCTTTGGAATTGGACATTCTAAGATCCATTTGCATCATGAGTTCAGCGATGGGGTAAACCATTAGGTACCAAAGGGGTAGCGCCAAAGCAAGGTACTTGCTTATGCCCAGCATATTCAGGGGGTGTTTCATCATCAATCGCCAGCTGAGGGAACCCCAGAAACCGTAAGTATAAATGCTTTTCTCGATCCCAAAGCCTTGGGCTATCAGCTTTTGCTCAAGCTCCCGTTTATTATAACCAGGGCGAACATGCTCGGCAGTAAAGGCGGCGGCCTCGTCCATGTCGCTGGGAGTGGAGATGATGAAGATCCCCCCTACCTTCAAGGCCTCATGGATATTGGCAATGGCCTGCTCGTCACGTTCGATATGCTCCAGGATGTCGATGGCGATGGCCATATCATACCTGGCTTCTGGTATGAAGTCCTGCAAGTCCGCGCTTTGGAAACTGAAGGCCCCCTTCGCTTGCGCAGCGTATGCAGCCAGGTAATCGGTTTTGAGATCGGTGGCAAATACTCTGGCATTGGG
Organism: Candidatus Cloacimonadota bacterium; assembly: GCA_017994635.1. Classification (GTDB taxonomy): domain Bacteria; phylum Cloacimonadota; class Cloacimonadia; order Cloacimonadales; family Cloacimonadaceae; genus UBA5456. The sequence continues at coordinate 18,839 of JAGOKK010000001.1, forward strand.
GTATCGCTTCAGCACCATATCGCTATATTGGCAAAATCCAGCACCGGCATCGTAGAAACTCATGTTTTCAGAGGCGTGGCCGGCTATTTCCCGCGTTACATAGCGCTGTCTGAGCAGTAGCAGATGCAGTGCCTTGTAAAAGCCTGCCCTCAAAAAGGGGAACACTGAGATCAGAGCTGCAGCCCTATCTTTGATGGGATCGTATTCCATTCTCACTCCCGGTACCTGTTATTCAAGAAATCTATTGACGTTTTTCTTGTTCCCTGCTTTTTCGTCAATAGATAAAAAACGATATGATAGTAAAAGAGATAAATGACATCAGGCGCATAAACTTGCACCTGCATACCAACGTGTCCGATGGATTATTGAGCCCTGCAGAACTGGTGAAACAAGCGAAACAGCTCCCTTTGGACCTTATATCCATCACCGATCACGACACCGCAGATGCTTACAAAATGCTCCATGGTGAGTATGCGCCCCTCCGTATCCTACCTGGCATGGAAATATCATCCATGCATCAGGGTCACGACGTCCACATCCTGGCTTATGGATGTGATTTTTCCAATGCCGCCTTGCAAGAGATGACCGATATATATCTGCAAGGTAGAAAGAACCGCGCCATCCGCATGATCGAGCTTTTGGCGGATATGGGCATCAAGATCAAGCTCGAAGATGTGATAGCCGTTGCCGGGAGCCGAGAGTTGATTGTTCGCCCCCATATTGCGCAGATCCTGGTGAAAAAGGGTTACGTGGCCACCAAGAACGAAGCCTTTGAGAAATACATCGGCAATTTCAAGCCCGCCTTTGTCCCAAAACCAGAGCTGAAAGTGGATTCCGTAATCAAGATCATCCAAGATGCCGGTGGTTTTGCTGTCATAGCCCATCCGGGCAAGCTGGTGAATCCCGCCTATGTACACACCTTCATCGAGATGGGTCTGGACGGCATCGAAGTGTGGCATCCAGATCACTATCAGGCGGAAGTGGATGCATACATCGCTCTGGCACAGAAAAACGGTCTCTTTATGACCGCCGGTAGTGATTATCACGGTGATATCGAACGCAATAACCTCTTTGACATGGTGCCCGCCACCGATCTGATTTTGGGCAGCGTCAGGGAACTGTATCAGGAGTATAAATGCCGCTCGGCAAAAAGATAAACCTCATTCGCGACAAAATCCCGGTATTATATCGCTATAACCCCTTTGCCCGTTGGCTGCTCATCGGACTAAGCATGTTGATCTTGATCTACTGCGTGTACTTCCTACTGCGCTACGCGCAATACCAGTCACCCTTATTGGGAAAGTTTGTACCATTGATGGTCGGTTTTGTGGCCCTGGATTCTGTCCTGCGTAAAGTTACCAGCCTGAATAGTGTACTCTTCGAATCAGATCACGTGCGACTTGGCTTCATCGCCAAGAAACCCATCATTATTCCATACGACAAGATCAGTGCACTAAATCTGAAACGCAAAATCACTTACTATCTGGAAATCCACTACACTGACGACAAGGGTAAGATGAGTCAGTACACCACTCCTGCATCCTTCCCCCACATCCTGGAGATCATAGTGAATATCGCGGATTTGGCTTCACAAGCAGTGATCCCTGAGACAATGAAGAACCTGCTGGAATATGTGAAGGAAAATCATGCCGAATAGTTTTGACCAAATCATAGACCGTAAAGGCTCGGCCTGCTTCAAGTATGACGCGATGAAGCTGATGTACGGCCGGGACGATCTGCTGGCTTTGTGGGTGGCAGACATGGACTTTGCCGTTAGTCCGCAGATTCAAGCTGCCATCCGGCATAGAGCAGAGCATCCTTTATACGGTTACAATTTCAAGGCTCCGGCCTTCAAGGAATCTCTGGATGCCTGGCTGATGAAACGTCATGGCTGGAATACCACGGAGCATAAACTCATCAGCCTGCCCAGTTTGATGACGGCTCTGGCGCTGGCGATTCTCAGCTTGACCAAAGAGGGGGATGGCATCCTCATTCAAAGCCCCGTATATCCGCCTTTTCACAGCCAGGCAAGTGACCACGGACGCAAGCTTTTGATCAATCCCCTGATAGGAGAAGATGGTGTTTACCGCATTGATTGGGTTGATTTTGAACACCAGGCCGCGCAGGCAAAGATGTTTGTGCTGTGCAATCCCCACAATCCCGTGGGCAGAGTATTCAGCCCTGAAGAGCTGGCGCGAATGGCAGACATTTGCCGCAAGCATAAGGTGATCATCTTTAGCGATGAAATCCATGCCGACCTTGTATTCACCCCCCATCACCATATCCCGATTGCCACACTGGCTGAAGACATCACCCTCACCGGCATTTCGCCGGCAAAAAGCTTCAATATAGCAGGGATAGGCACAGCAGTTTTAATCTCCCAAAACCCAGATCTGATCAAGCCTGTGGAGAAGCTTAATTTTGCCCTGCACACCTATATGGGCAATAGCATGGGGATCGTGGCCTTCACTGCAGCTTATGGAGAATCTGAAGCATGGCTGGAGGAACTCCTGCGATATCTCAAAGATAATAGAGATTTCATCGAGATTGAGCTGCCAAACATCCTGCCATCTGTCAAGATAAGCCCCATTGAAGGCACATATCTGGCCTGGCTGGATTTTAGAGAATATGGCCTACCGGAGGATGAGCTCATGCGCATCTTGCGGGATGATTGCCGCTTGGCTCTGAACCAGGGCAGCACTTTTGGCGATGAGGGGCTGGGCTTCATGCGTATGAACTTTGGCTGTCCCAGATCCATACTGGAAGAAGCTCTTACCCGCTTACAAAAATTCCCCAAGGAGTAACTAATGCTCAAACAAGCAGTTATAGATCTATACAATAATCCGCCTCAAGCCTATCTGCCGGAACATCGTCAGCTTTTTGCAGAGTTTATCTCAAAGCTGAATAGCGGAAGCATCCGCGCCTGTGAAAAACAGGATGATCTCTGGCAAGTAAATGCCTGGATCAAGATGGGCATCCTCATCGGTTTTCGGATGGGAGTCTTGGCCGCTTTACCGGATGGGAACAAAGATTTCTTCGACAAAGATACCCTTGCTGCCAAACGTTTTAGCCTGACTGATCAGGTTCGCATCGTACCCGGCGGAACTTCCGCGCGAAACGGCTGTTACGTGGCCAAAGGGGTTACAGTGATGCCCCCTGCCTTCATCAATATCGGTGCCTGGGTGGATAGTGGGACGATGGTGGATTCCCATGCCCTGGTCGGTTCATGCGCTCAGATCGGAAAGCGCGTACATCTTTCAGCCGGAGCGATGATTGGAGGAGTTTTGGAACCCATCGGATCGCGTCCAGTAATCATCGAAGATGACGCCTTCATCGGTGGAAACACAGGCATCTACGAAGGCATCATCGTAAAAAGCCGCGCTGTGATCGCATCCGGCACGATTATTACCGGCTCCACGCCTATTTATGACAGCATCGCCGGACGTTTTCTGGATCCTGATGCTGGCGGTAGCTACACCATCCCCGCCGACGCGGTGGTAGTTCCGGGCTCCCGCAGATTGCGCTCCAATCAAGATTTTCAAGTTTATTGCCCCATCATTGTTAAATACCGTGATGCCAAGACTGACGTCTCGGTAGCGCTGGAAAATGAACTCCGCCACCTCATGGATTAACGCTTCCCGGCTGGAAGGGATACAGATTTCAAGGCTACGCCAAATGATGGCCGCCGCGCCGCGCGATGCTATAAATCTGGCCCTGGGAGAATTGGCCTTTGACTTTCCTCTCTGCCTCAGAGATAAGGCCAAAAGACTGATGGATTCCGGAAATCCGGCCTATACGCCCAATGCCGGGATCTTGGAACTCCGGGCTGCTGTAGCCTCTTATCTGGGCCTGGAAGGGGCAAGCAATATACTCATCTGCAACGGCGCGGAAGAAGCTTTATACATTGCTCTGCAAGGAATTGCGAATCCAGGTGACACGGTAGCCATTCCAGATCCAGATTATCCCGCATACCCCACTTTGGCGCGCCTGGCCGGAGCTAAGGTAACCCGCATCCCCTTTACACCGAATCTGAAGTGCATAGATTGGGAGCGATGGGAAATCTCTCTAAGCGGAGCTAAAGCACTACTCCTCTCGCATCCTTCCAATCCCACGGGATTTTGTTTCAGTCCGGACGATTTCCACCATTTATCAGAGCTGCTCAATCGGCACGGTATCATTCTGATCATCGATGAGATTTACACTGAGCTTTTCCTCGAACAGCCCATAGCTTTGGATTACAGCAAGGTAGAGCGAGTGATTCGCATCGGCGGACTCTCCAAATCGCATCTGATGAGCGGTTGGCGTGTGGGCTGGCTGGCTGCTGATGAAACCGCGGTCACTCAATTCACCAAACTTAAACAGTACATCTCCACCTGCGCAGCCTGGCCTTCTCAAGTGCTTGCCCTGTACGCCATAAACCAACCCGAAATCGTGGCCGGCGTGAGAGAGCAACTTCGCGATAACCTCAGCCTCTGCCGGGAACAACTCTCCCGTTTTGAATTGAAACTACCCACTGCTGGCCCTTATCTGATGTTGAAGTGCGGCGATGGCGACTCCTACGCAGAAGCTCTGCTCAAGCAAGGTGTGATCTGCGTTCCGGGAAGCGCTTTTGGAGAACTCACTGAGGAATATATCCGCATCAATTTTGGGGTACGGACAGATGTTCTTTGCGCCGCTCTGAAGAGGTTTTTGTGAGCCATCTGTTCCACGGTGGAGTGATTTGGGGCCACCCAGAGGCTGAAGCTTTGCTCACCGATGGTGAACGCATCCGTCATATCGGTTCCCGGAGAGATTGTGAACGCAGAGCAAAACAACAACCTCAGGTTGTGAACCTACATGGACGCATGTTACTACCTTCTTTCACGGACGCTCATACTCATTTCGTAGAATACGCCAAGTCCCGACTCCTGGTAGACCTTCTGGAATGCCACAGTATCGATGAGATCAGAACCTATTTAATGGAATACAAAGCCAGACTGAGTTGGCGTGCACAGTGGATCCTGGGCGGGGGTTGGAATCGCAATGTATTGGAAGAGCCCCAGCTTCTAAACCGTGATTTACTGGACGCCATCTGGCCTGATACACCTGTAGCGCTTTTCTCGCGTGATTATCACGCCAAACTATGCAATAGCAAGGCTCTATCCATTATCGGAATAGACGAAAACTCACCTGATCCGTCAGGAGGTTCCATCGAGCGCGACTATCGAGGCAGGCCCACCGGAGTGCTATATGAGACTGCCACTGAGCTCGTAGATCCCTACAGCATTCAACCCCCCGGCTCCGAGATTGTGAAGGCCATCAAAGCCACGATTCAGGAAATCTACAAATGGGGGCTCACTGGCTTTCACTCCATGGAATATCAAAGCAGCGCGATACTACTGAGGCAGGCCCAGAGCGAAGGCTGCCTGTTTCGGACATGCTGGCATCCCCAGGCATCGGAACTGGATAGGCTGATAGATAGCGGGGTACATAGTTATGAGGGCGACGAACACTTCAAGATAGGGGGCATCAAACTCTTTGGCGATGGCTCTCTGGGTTCGCGCACTGCTGCTATGTTTCAGCCATATAGCGGCGATGAGGATAATACAGGAATCTTGCGGTATGGTGATGAAGAGCTATATACCACCATGCAAAAGGCTGCGGAACATGGATTTGCCGTTACCATCCACGCAATCGGCGACCGCTGTGTAAGCCAAGTGATAGAAACCACTCTACGACTGCGGCAAATACCCGCTTTCCGGGGGCTATTCCATCGCATCGAGCACGTTCAATCCATTCGCCTCAGCGATATTCCGAGACTTAAAGAGAGCGGTCTTTTCGCCAGTGTACAGCCTGTACATATCGCCAATGACATCCCCTTCATCGAGCAATACTGGCCCCACATCCGCGAAGAAGTTTATGCCTTCCGCTCCATGAAAGCTGCCGGCATCCCCATGGCCTTTGGCTCAGATGTCCCCATTGAAACGATGAATCCCTTTTTGGGCATCTACAGCGCCATCAGCAGACGCCAGAACAACGATCCTCACCACTCCGTCTGGCAATCAAGTGAGTGCCTGAGTCCCGAAACCGCGATCGATGCCTACACTCTGGGCTCTGCCATGGCTTCACGTTCGGAAAATGCCAGAGGGCTACTTGCCGAGAACTACCTGGCAGATCTGATTGTCGTGGAAGATTATCCCAGGCTTGGCCCGGATTACTGGCGCGAAGCGCAGAGTTTATTTACCATGATCGGGGGCAAAGTAGTTTACAACGCATTGTAAAGGATCTCTTCAAAACCATCTCGCCAATCTGAAGTAACCAGATCATCATCTGCTTGGGCAATAGACACGGTTGCCTCCTCCCCTTTATCAATGAAGAAGCGGTCTACGCCATTTGTATATCGCTCCGCCTTATATCTTGAATGCCACCTGAATCTCACTTGAATTCCTCCTGAACTCAGTTCGGGTGGGGTTCAAGTGGAGTCCAGGTTTGGTTCAGGCCAAAAGAGGGAGTGGGGCAAAACCTCTTTGGCAGCATAAAAGCTCAAATGAAGCGATGGCAGCAAAGTAGTCTATATGGTGCTATATGACTGTCTGGAAAGACGCTCACGCATCAAGCCCAGCTTTTACACCAAACACGCAGAACTAGTACACTGCAGCCCCGATAAATCCCGACCCATTCATTACTTTATAACGTAGCCAAAGCCTGTCATTGGGCAGAGTTTGAACTTCCAGAAACTTGAGTTGGTTTGGCAGATCGGTTGGCCAGGACGGCTCGGGTGAGGCAAAGAGCGTGGGGATGGTAAATCCGCCGATTACGATCGGATTGAGCAATATGTTGATCTCATCGAGAAGATTGCTGCGGATGAGGGCGCCGCTGAGCTTGCCCCCTGAGCTGGTGGCGATGGTAGTAACACCCAGCTTTTGCTTCACTTTTTCGAGCATCAGTGGCAGATCTACCCTTTCCTTACCCTGGATAAGGTAGGGGATATGGCGATCGCGCAAAAAGGCAAGATATTCGGGCGGAGCGGCCTCTGAAGTAAGGTGGATCATATAGGTCTCGGGATCGTCGCACTCAGCGGTATAGCCATTGCGGAATCTCCCTCTGCCATCGACCACTGCGGTCCAGGTCTTCCTGGAGGGACGATTTAAAATGTCCGCGGGGAGGAAATCCTCATATAGTGAAGCGGGATCTCCCTGATAAGGAGGAAGCTCGGTGAGGGCCTCGGTCTCGGCCACGAGCATATTGCTACCTTCCAAGAACATATCAGGTGTGTATAGTTTCTTGACCGCTTGGGTAAACGATTCCCAATCATCCTTTTCCAAAAGCATGGCATACAGTTCCGGTTGTTTGTAAGTATCGAACATCGTGGTATTTGTGCCCATCGTGATTCTGCTGTCCAGGGACGCACTTACATAAAGCACTACTTGCGGTCTGCTCATGATTTCCTCCTTTGATTTATGTATTATAAAGGACATTATAGCTAGGACCTGAGGTTTGGCAAGTAGAGATGTGCATTTTGTAAGAGATAATCGCATCTGGAAGGGGTGGAGTGGATTGATTCACAGAGCCAGTAATAGTGAGAATCCCAAATTTGAGATTTGGAAATGCTTTATGCCACTTTTTCCAAATAGTGGAATGGATATTGCACACACTGTTTCTCCAGCGGAGATACGTCCGGATTGTGGACTGCTTCGCCCCCATAGACGTATTTAAAGTACATGAGGAATAGATGACAGTATTGATCATTGCGACCATGCTCCTGATCCTGCATTGGGTGTTGGAGTATCGCAGACACAGCCGGAATGTGGCCAGTATTCCCATCCGCATTCATGTAAACGGCACGAGGGGAAAATCGAGTGTGACTCGTTTGATCGCCGCCGGCTTGAGAGCTGGGGGCAAAAAGACGATAGCCAAGATTACTGGTACTTTGCCACGGGTAGTGCTTTCTGATGGCCGTGAAGCTGCCATTATCAGACTGCAGGGGGCGAACGTCATTGAGCAAAAGTACATCTATCGTTATGCGGCAGGGGAAAAGCCAGATGCCATCGTGATCGAATGCATGGCAGTGAATCCCGTCTTTCAATGGATCACGGAACGTAAGTTTGTAAAAAGCACGATCAGCGTGATCACCAATTGCCGTCCTGATCATCTGGATTTGATGGGCAGCACTGTACAGAGCGTAACTATGAGTCTGGCCAACACCATCCCCACAGGCGGAGTATGCTTCACCGCAGAGACGCATATGTTCAGCATCTTGAAAAAAGTGGCCGACCGTCGCGGTTGCAAGATCCACAAGATCGTACCCAAGGACGTTACCGACGTGGAGATGGCCGCCTTTCACCACATCGAGCATAAGGAAAACGTGCAGCTCGCGCTAGCAGTATGCGCCGAAGTCGGGATACCCAGAGACACAGCGCTCAAGGGAATGCAAGAAGCACATCCTGATCCTGGAGCCCTGAAGAAGTACCGGGTAGAAGACCGGGGTAAAGTGATCCAGTTTTACAACGTTTTTGCCGCTAATGATCCCGAATCTACGGTTTATATCATCAATATGGTTACCGGCAACCTGAAGGACGTGCAGAAGATCATTATCATCAATTCCCGTGCCGATCGTCTATTCCGTTCACAACAATTGGTGGACGCCATGAAGCAAGTGGATTACAGCTATATCCTCCTCACCGGAGAAATCCCGGACAAGGTGGAAGCTTACGCTCTGGCCAATGGCATCCCCCGGGATCGTCTCTTTGCTCTGGGGCAGCCTCTGACTGAGAAGATATATCAGAAGGTTTGGGAACTGACACAGAAGGAATCTCACGTACTGGGCATCGGCAATATCGCCGGTCAGGTGAAATACGGAGCACAGATCGTTGCTCACTTTAAACATAAAATACCTAAAGCGAATAAAGGAGCTGGTCGTGGTTGAAGCAGTAGTTCAAGCCGCAGTAGGAATCGGCGTAATCATCTCACTGATCTTTTCAGAATTATTAGGCGCGTCTGCCGGCGGTATCGTCGTGCCGGGCTATATTGCGCTGTATTTAGATAAACCCATGCAGATACTGGGCACGCTGATCATCAGTTTGCTCACTTGGGGCATCATCCGGCTGATCAGCCAGTTTACCCTGCTATTCGGCAAACGCCGCATGGTGTTGAGCATCCTCATCGGCTTCATCTTAGGTTGGGCATCACGCATGTTGGTGGTACACGAGCTTACCATTCACCAGTTACAGATGCAATCCATCGGTTACATTGTACCCGGCCTCATCGCCAATTGGTTTGAGCGCCAGGGCTTTTGGAAGACTGTTTCCACCATCGCCATCGCAGCAGTATTGGTGCGTTTGATGCTGATGGTAGTATTTGGTGGGGAGGTGTAAGATGATGTATCGTCCCTCCTTGAAATCCGGCCTCAGCCTCATTCTGTTAAGTGTGCTTGCCGTCGGTCTCTATCTGGTGGCTGCATACAGCTTTGTAGAAATCAAAAGCGATCATCATGAAGAGAAGCTGGCAGCGGTGAATCTAATGCAGAGCTATCTGGATGCCTTGCAGGACGAAATCTCCGCTCGCGGCATCGAGATCGATCCCATCAATGATCCCTTCCAGACTGGCCTGATTGGTCACCGTCTCTCTGCCATCACCACCGACCGCGGACTGCTCTCCGAGAAACAGGCAGCCATCAATCCCAATATCGCAGCCATCTTTGTGGATGAACTCAGCCGCGCAAAACAGGGTGAAAAGATTGCCGTGGGTATCACCGGAAGCAACCCTGCTGTAAACTTGGCACTTTATGCCGCCATCTCAGTGCTGGAGCTTGACCCCGTGATCATCACCTCACTTTCTTCTGCCTCATACGGTGCAAACCGCGAAGAGCTTACCTGGCTGGATATGGAAAACATCCTCAAGGATCGTGGCTTGCTAGATTTCGGATCCCGTTATGCCTCTTTGGGTGGCAGCGAAGATCTGGGCGTGGGGCTTTCGGACAACGGGCTGGCCATGCTCAAAAATGCCATGCAAAGAAATGGTGTGCCTCTCTTGGCAGGTAAGAATCTGGATGAAAACGTGGATTTGAGAATGGCAGCTTATCACGAGCTTTTAGGTGAGCAGAAACGCTACCGTTTGTTTGTAAACATCGGGGGCGGCCTGGCTAACGTGGGTAGTGAGCCCAACGCCCGATTGATCCCCGAAGGATTGAATACCAAACTGGCAGAACGCAATTTTGAAAAAGAAGGCGTGATGATGAAGATGGCCAAGAACAACGTTCCTGTGCTTCATGTCCGCCGCATCCTGCGCTGGGCCCGCAATTATCAATTGAACCTCGCTGTGGACCACAAACCAGTTCCCGGAGAAGGCGCGGTCTTCAGTTCCACCATTCATAACGTCACGATATCGTCCATATGCCTTGCGCTGCTGATCCTGGCTATCATCGCCGTGATAATCTTTGATCGTCATGACCGCAGGTTTATGGCGAATATCGTGGATCCCGATGAAGAGCTGTAAAGGAATAATGAAGATGAATAAATGTATAGTAACAGTACTGGCCTGTGTATTGGCTACCTCTGCCCTGATCGGGCAGACCGTACGTACCCGCATCATGAGCTTTGAAAATCCGGGTAACCGTCGCATTTTAAAGACAGAAAGCGTAAATCAATGGTATTATCGCTCCCTGCCAGAACGGACGATGAAACTGAACGTGGAAGGAGTGCAAAAAGTGCAATTGCGCAGCTTCGGCATCGAAGCCCTCCGGAAGCCCCAGATTCACCTGATCTTCGGCAAGGATAAAGTAACTTATGATCTGAAACTAAGCCATCGTCTGGATGGCTACTATATGTACGACAACATCGAGTTTGAGATTCCCCAGGGTGCCAAGACAGTGGAAGTCCTCTGTTATCCTCGCAGCATCTATATGCGCGCTTTTCAGATGATCACCATCCAGCCCAAACCCAAGAAAGTGAAGACACCAGACAGGGAAATCAAGGCACACGCGGGAATGATCGATGTCAATCACAATTCCACTTCCAGCGAGTATTATACCTTCAATTCAGCCCAGGCTCTCCGGTTTAGCCTCAATAACGGCCGCGACGGAGTGGTGTATCTCCGGGCCCGGCTAACCGACCGCACTTTGCCCAGATTTAGCCTGTACAAAGACGGCGTGAAGGTGGATAGCTATGAATTCGGTCTGTCCAGAAGCACCAAATTCAGCGCTACAGGTGTAAAATACCTGACTATAGGTAAAAAAATAGTCCTGCCCGCTAATGACGGCAGCTCCGAATACGAATTGAGAGCGGATAGTGATCATATGTTTATGGCGCGTCCCCTGATGCTTAAAAAATAGGTAGCCTTATGCAAAATACTGACAACCTCGATCCGGACAAAGTTCGCGAGATCTATCCGGAAGGCGCGGAAGGCCAAAAGCAAAACGAACCCAAACGAATAAGGGGTACCCGAAGCCTTACGCGGCGTAAAAACTTCCGTCCCATCATTCTTTGCTTTGTGATGATGATCCTCTTTGGCACCGGCTTACACGCCGCTCTGGAGGGTGAAATCAGCCTGGGCCTGGGATATTCTGACAACGTGTTTCAGCTTTCGGATTATGATATGGACCGCTGGGACAATGAGCATGAAAACCTCAGCTATGTTCAGACCACGGATGATCTGAGCATTAGCACCAGACTCGATCTGGCTTATCCCATAAAGTACAAATGGTGGAAGTTTACCCCCTCCGTTAGCGGAGTTATCACCAGGAATATTAGCAATACCGATAAACGCAGGCAAGATACTCTGCTTCGCTTTCGCGTGGATCGTCATTACTGGAGCGCCAGTGCTCTTTACGGTTATTATCCCGAGATCTACTATAGGCATTTTAACGATAGCGATGGCACGGGAGAGCTGCAGAAATATTCCTACGAACGCAATCTGTACCGCGCCGATCTGATCCTCAGGCCGATCAAAAACCTCACTGCTTTTGGTAATCTCAGATACGAGGATCTTTATTATAACCAGTACTTCACTGAGGCCGACGGTAATACGCTGACCACAGAGCTCGGTGCGCGCTATAGCTTCCAGACCATCTCGGTGCAAGGTTCATACAGCTTCAGGGAATACAAGGCGGACTCAGACCAGGTACCCAGTGCAAATGACGGCAGCTATGAAAGCAACATCTATAAAGGAGTCCTGCGCTACAAAATGATGCCCATTGTGGGCAATAGCACTGCGAAAACCGGATGGCAACCCTATCTGGAGCTTAGCCGCGAAGATCGCTATTATCAGGGAAATGACGACTGGTATGGCGGCAGAGAGTATTCCAGCACAAATACTAAGGCTGGCGTGAATGTGAAGCTTTCTCCAAAATGGAATTTATCCCTTGACTACTTACACATCTTCAGGAATGTAGATTCACCCAATGAGAGCGTGACGCGCTTGAAGGAATTCAGCGAGAACCGTCTCTCCGCAATGGTGAAATATAAGTTCTAGGATGTGAGGTAGCCATGCAGTTTCGCAAAGAGGATAACAAAAAGAAGATAAAAGAGTTCCTCGATCTGGTGGAGAACCACAAGGTAGAGATCCGGCATTACAAGAATCCCGTCTTGGTCTGGGCAGTAAACGAGGGCGTGTGTCATTACTCCCTTTGGGAAGATGAAACCCTAAATCGTTTTGGCTTGGAAAATGTGGACGGGTGGGACTTTGAGGAAGATCTGCTCTTTTGTCCCGATTGGATCGCCGACGACGATAACGACGATGATTTTGACGATGACGATGATGATGAGGATCTCTGCAAATTCTGTGAAAAGATAATCAAATGAAGATAGCAGTCTTTGGTGGGGGCGGTTGGGGGCTGGCTCTATCCAAACTACTGGCTGAAAACGGTCATCAACTCCTGGTTTGGGAGTACAATCCCCGCAATTTTACCCTCCTTAAACAGAATCACGGTAATCCACTGCTCCTCAAAGGAGTGGTGCTACCCGATGAAGTAGGCTTTACCGATAGCTTCAGGGAACTGGCGGAATTCGAGAGCGAGATCATTCTGCTGGCCACGCCCTCCCAATTCATCCGCAACACGCTAAACGGCATTCCCAAAGAGCTCTTTGAACGAATCTTCCTCTCGCCCTCTCTGAAGGCCATTGTAAACGTGGCAAAAGGCATTGAGGAAGGGAGTCTGAAGACCATTGACCGCATCCTGTCTGAAGTACTGCCCGCCAGTGTACAATGCAAGATCTGTGCTCTATCTGGCCCCAGTCATGCGGAAGAAGTGGCTCGGGGAATTCCTACAACAGTGGTCGTGGCGGGAATAGACGAAGGGCTGCTCAAAGAATTGCAAGGGATATTTTCCAATAGCTATTTTCGCGTGTATCGCAGCCACGACATCATCGGAGTGGAAATCGGTGGAGCAGTAAAAAACATCATTGCCATAGCCGCCGGAATCGTAGCCGGGCTTGGCTATGGGGACAACACGATGGGCGCTCTTCTGACCCGAGGCATCGTGGAAATCGGCCGCTTTGGCAGCGCGTTGGGCGCTGATCCGGAAACCTTTATGGGGCTATCCGGCATTGGGGATCTGATCACCACTGCCATCAGTCCTCACAGCCGAAACAGATTTGTAGGGTATGAATTGGGCACAGGCAAGAATATGGAGGAGATACTTGGCTCCATGGCAATGGTCGCCGAAGGGGTTGCCACCACCCGTAGCGTACGTTTCCTGGCGCGCGATATGGGGGTGGATATGCCGATCGTGGAGCAAGTGTATCAGATTCTATATGAAGGCAAGAATCCCAGCATGGCAATGCAAGATCTCATGCTAAGGGATCTGAAAGCAGAGCGGTAGCATTTAGCTGAACATTCAGTGGTGTACAATCAACCAGAAAGACGTGAGTCATGGATATTGATGTTAGTAACGTGATTTCCCAAGTTTATTTTCTCCTCACTCTGCCTGAATGCGCCTGCACTTTCCAACAGCATTCCAAAGTCATCCTGAGCGGGGCTTGGAGTGTGCTTGGGATGTGTTTGAATTGAGTAGCTGATATCACGGGGTACCACCATACATACACTATTTCAGCGATAGATGGCAGGCATTAATCAGGCCGGTGTAAAAAATGGGAAAACATATGGTCGTTTAGCTTGACAAATATCAAGCTTTGAAATACAAAGGCCCGAAAGCTAAAGAGAGTCATTATGCCGCGATGGGAGATCACAGTATTCGGTCGCGTCCAAGGCGTCGGATTTCGCTATTATGTGCGACACTGCGCTGAAAAACTGGGCGTATTCGGTTTCGTAAAGAACCTGTCAGATGGTACGGTTTATATCCTTGCCGAAGCGGAAGAACGCGCTTTTGAGAGCTTTTGCCGGCTGTTAAACCTGGGAAATTCATATTCCCGGGTAAGCAAGCTGGACATTCAGAAATTGGATTCCGAAAATAGATATCATGATTTTGAGATTAGATAAACTGCGACAACTGATGCTGGTAGCCATGGTGGCTTTGCCACTCTTAGCATCAGCCCAGGATGTGATACACAGAGTAAAAAAAGGCGATACCCTGTACGCGCTCAGCCGCAGGTACGGGGTTAGCGTTCAATCCATCCAAAAGCTCAATAACATGAGCGGTTCGTCGCTATCCATTGGTCAGAAATTGATCATCAAGAAAGCAGCTCCAGCCCCCAAGAAGCCTCCCGTTGATGAAAGCGTTACCCCTTCCCAAGTACCCACAATCACTCCCAGCACTCAAAAGCAATATACGATCAAGCGGGGAGATAACCTCTATCGCATAGCCAAAAGCCATGATATCAGCATGGACGACCTCTTGAAGTGGAACAACTTTAAAAACGCATCTGTGGCGATTTATCCCGGGCAAAGAGTATATGTGCAAGACCCCGGTGAACTGCCTGAGGCGGCAGCGCTTAAACCACAGTTTGATCCCGATCAACCAGTGATCAGCACCACAGCAGAACCGGACACGGTAGTAATCGAGAAAGTTTACATCGTGCAGCCAAAAGATACCCTCTTTAAGATCTCCCGGGAAAACAACATCAGCGTAGAAGAACTGAAGCGCATCAATTCGCTGAGCTCAAACGATATCTCGGTGGGACAAAAGCTCTATCTGGCAGGTAATCCCAGACCTGCTGGCAGCCAGACTTTCCGCCCCTCCATAACCGAGGAAGAGCTGATGAAAATGGATAAGGTGAGAACAGATCTGATGATGCCAGTGGAAGCCAAGATTCTCTCGGAATATGGCTTGCGCAATGGCAGGCCGCACAAGGGAATAGATCTGGGAGCGAAGACCGGCACCCCTATCTACGCCGTCCTGGATGGCACTGTAGTATATTCTGGGGTTCAGGGAGCCTATGGGAACGTGGTGGTTCTGGAACATCCGGATTTTGTAATGACCGTGTACGCACACAACGAGAAAAACTTGGTGAGCGTGGGTGATAAGGTAAACCGGGGACAGCAGATTGCTACGATCGGCTCCACGGGTAATGCCACAGGACCGCATCTGCATTTTGAGTATCGCATCAAGGGTAAGGCAATCAACCCACGCAAGGTTTTACCGCTGAATTAGGATGTAATCTATGTATCGAGGACAGAAACGAGAGAGTGTATTTGCCGATAAAGCCCTTCAGACTTATCTAGCAGAGATATCAAAGTATAAAGCGCTATCCCGTGAAGAAGAACATGAGCTGGGAATCAAGGCTCGAAACGGCGACCCCGAGGCAATGAACAGGCTGATCCAGGCAAATCTGAAGTTTGTGGTGAAGATCGCGGCGAGATACCAAAACCGCGGCCTGTCTCTATCCGAACTTATTAGCGAAGGGAATATCGGGCTGATCAGAGCAATCGAGAAATTCGATCCCGACAAAGATATCAAACTGATATCTTACGCCATCTGGTGGATCAAGCAACGCATCATGCTAGCCGTATCAGAAAAATCCTCCCTGATCCGTGTACCTCTGGGTAAATCTAGTACTGCACATCGCATCAAAGCCACTCAGGAGCGCTACTATTCAGAAACCGGAAAAGCCGCTTCCAATGAGGAATTGGCCGATAAACTAAACATCACAGAAAAATCCATAGATATGCTGAGGGACCAGATCCCAGAGACCTCTTCTTTTGACGACATCATGGTGGCGGGGGATTATCAGAGTTTCTCCACCAAAGACATGATGGAAGACAAGGACACTCTGGACCCCAAACAGCTTTATGAACAGGATCGTCTGCATAGCCGCATCAATAATGCCATCGATAAATTGGAAAAGCGGGAGGCAGAGATTATCAGAACCTATTTTGGTCTCAATGACAAGCAGGAAAGCAAGAACTTCGCCCAAATAGCCGAAGTGATGGGGCTCTCCCGCGAACGCGTGCGCCAGATCCAAAAAGAAGCCCTGAAGAAGATCCTGGTGGCTATGAAGCCAGAAGAGGACGGTTTCGTAGATGAGTTTATGGAGAAGTACAACTATTAAAGGAGTTAACTAGCTATGATCAAGAACTTTGATGAACTGATGCAGAAAGTGAAGCTTGCCCCCCGCGGAACCGCTGTAATTGCTGCAGCGCAAACGGAAAGTGCTTTGGACGCCGCGATTCTGGCCAAGCGCGAGGGTGTGGCAGAAAGTTTACTAGTGGGCGATAAATCCGGTATCCTGCAGCTCCTGGAAAAGATGGCACCGGATATGATCAAGAGTTTCGAGATCATAGATACTGGCCTCGACCTGGTGAAAGCAGCCAAAGTCTCGGTGGCAGCCGTACGCGAAGGCAGGGCAAACATCATTTTGAAAGGCAAGACAGATACCGGGATGCTGCTTAAAGCGGTGCTCGATAAAGAACACGGACTGCGCCAAAGCGACGTAATATCAGACGTACTGGCGTATGAGCATCCTGATGGACTGCGTCTGATGACCGATGGCGGCATCAATATCCTTCCCGAACTGAGTGAGAAGCTGGCAATCCTGAAGAATGCGGTGGCTGTGGGGCACGCTCTGGATAATCCCCAGCCTAAGGTGGCGGTGATATCTGCCATCGAAGCCGTGAATCCCAAAATGCCCGCCACAATGGATGCCGCTCTACTGGCAAAGATGAATGAACGGGGGCAGATCCCCGGGTGCATTGTGGAAGGCCCAATGGCTTTCGATAACGCAGTGGATATCAATGCAGCGAAGATAAAAGGTATCAGCAGTCCTGTAGGTGGAATGGCTGACATCTTTGTGGTGCCAAACATCGAAGCTGGCAATATCTTCGGTAAGATGCTCACCTACTATTGTAAGTATCGCGTGGCGCATGTGGTGATGGGAACCAAAGCCCCCATCCTGATCCCATCCAGAGCGGATGATGGGGAGACCAAGATGCTCTGCATGGCGCTAGCATTGGTCACTATGCAGTAAATGAACCTAAGAATCATCTGTCTCGGCAAGGATAAAGATGCCTGGCTCAGCGCGGGGATAGATGAATATGTCAAACGACTGGGACCTTTTTGTAAGCTGGATATATTGCAACTGCCGGATGTTAGCATCAAGCAAACTGGAACATCCGGAAAGGTGATAGAAAAAGAAAGTGCCCTGATCCTGGCAAAGCTGGAACAGGACGATTTGGTAGTATTGTTGGACGAAAAAGGGGAGGAAAAAAACTCACTTGAGTTTGCCCGGTATCTGACTAATATACACAATGGGAAAAGAGTCGTATTTGTGATAGGCGGAGTGTACGGCACGTCAGAAGAGATCAAACAGCGTGCCGATCTATGTTTGAGTCTGTCACGCTTTACTTTCACCCACCGCATGGCTCGCCTGATCCTGATCGAACAGCTATACAGGGCCATGATGATAGCAAGTGGTCGCAGTTACCACATTTGAATGAGGAAGATATGTTACACATAAGTTTACTCAGTGCCATCGACGTGCAGTACTCGCTCTGGATAATGGGCCAGGGCATGCTTGGAATATTCATATTCATGGGGATATTCTACGCTTTAATCTATTCACTAGAGAAGATTTTTACACCTAAGAGCGATCAATGAGGCGCGCGATAGTGATATCAGCGCTGCTTATGGTGGCGTTGTGGCTGTCCGCGGAAGTCCGAGTTATCGAACATAACGGTAATAGTCTGACTGTCGAATTCCTGATAGATGATTATGAGCTGGTGGAGTCTGAAGACTTCACACGTGTGATCCTGACTGGAGCCGGGTACCCCGACCAGTCTGGGGCTCCATCCCTGCCATCTTATGAGTTTAAGATTGGTGTGCCACCTGATGGGGATGCATCATACAACGTGTTAACATCCACGACCAAGGACATCACTCTAAATAAGCGCATCGAGCCAGTACCATACCCGGAAAACGGGGATGGCATATCGGCTTATCGCTATGAAGCCGATGAATCGCTGTATAAAACCTCTGCAGAGCAATTGCTAAGCAGCCAGGGAAAACATGTTTTCCGCTCCCACCCATTCATCTCAATAATGATCCATCCCTTCAGCTACGACGGTATGAATCAGATTAGATTGACTACATCCGCTCTGATCAAGATCACACTGAAGGGAAATACTCACCAAAAAAGTCCCCCCACATCCGATCCCATGACTCAAATAGTCCTGGACCAGATGCTAAATGGTGACGACGCCCGTTACTGGCAGGAACAGCAACGCTCGCTAGTGAATCATGCAGATTTCAGTCTCTCTCCCTGGTGGCTAAAGGTCGAAACCGACAAGCCGGGTATGTATCGCATCAATCAATCGCACTTGAACGGATTCCCTCTGGCGGAAATTGATCCCCGAAGCATCCGGATGTTTTGCACCACTGGCGCAACAGTAGACTTTACCCCCAATCCCGGTCATGAGTTTCAGGAAATCCCCATTCAGGTAGTCGGAGAAGCGGATGGCAGCTTTGACTCTGGTGATTATGTGGTATTTTACGGTGCCGATCGCACGGGTTGGGAATATAACGATGGGCTCCAGTATCAGTTCGAGCATCCCACACAACCAAATACGATATATCATAATCCGTATTCTCACAACCGGGTGTATTGGCTCACATTCGCTGGAGACTTTCCCGGGAATCCCCTGCGCATGATCACCGAAAGTGCTGCCCAAAACTGGGATACGGAGTACTACTATCATCGGGAAGTAGTACATGTGGAAGAGGAGAGTCATCGCCGAGAACAGATAGGTTTGCTGTGGTATATGACCCTGATGTCAGGAAGAACTACTACAGACTACAGCATGGAAGTGAACCTGCCCGATTTACTGCCATCTCCGGAAAACACCATGGCAATCAGGATGAAGCAGGAAAGCTTAAGCTCCGATCTAATGCACAGAATGAATGTACTGGTGAATGACGTTCCGCAAAACGCACCCGATCATAGCCATGATTTCACCTGGTACTCCACTTCTGTATATGAAGCCACAATTGATTCCACGGCATTTACAGCGGGAACCAATCGCATCACGTTTCGGATAGTGAGGAATAACACTCAGGACAATCTACTACTTGACTACTACCGGATTACCTACAACAGAAAACTGGTAAAGACCAATGCACAATACCGGGTAAACAGCTTCTCAAGCCCCTATCAGAAGTATGTTTTCAATGGAGCAAGCGATAACCTGAGCATTTATAGTGTGCGTAACGATTACAGTGTAAGTATGCTGCCCTACGAAGCTACGAATGGAGGCTTTAGTTTTATCGCGGCAGATGCGGCAGCACGAAACTTTTACGTTAGCAGAGTCGAGGAATTGTACACTCCTACTCGAGTGCAGAGGGTTACTCCCGCCGTCCTGACAAATCCCACAACGCCCATCCAGACGGTTATAGTAACTCCCCAGGCATTCAGAGCGCAAGCGGAACAATTGGCACAGATGTATGAGCAAAATTGGTCTCTGAGTACAAAAGTGGTGCTGCAAGAAGATGTATTCAACCATTTCACCGGTGGACATCCTGATCCCGCTGCCATCAGGCAGTATGTGAGATACCTTTATTACAATGCTCCCGCACCCAAGATACAATCTCTGGTGCTGCTGGGACTGGGTACCCTGGATTGGCGCAACTACTCCGGCATTGCAACTCCCAAAAACCAGATTATGGTCTATCAGACACCCTTTTCGTCTACTCCCAATGTGTCTGATGATTATTTTGCCATGATCAGTACCATTAACTACCCAGAGATCATGGTCGGCAGGTATCCCGTGAAGAATACAACGGAACTTACCACAATGCTAAGTAACTTCCAAAACCATACTCAGAATCCCAAGCCGGGACACTGGCGCAATAGCATAGTCACTCTGGCCGACGATTTTATGAACGGGGACAATACCAATGACTTTCAGCATACATATGATCTGCAATCTCTCTCCAATCTGATTCACCCCTCCATTTCAAACGCAAAGATGTTTGCTGAAGATTACGATTATGACCAGTTTCTAAACAAACCCAAGGTTAGGGACGAAGTATTTAAACAAATCAATGAAGGGAAACTGCTCTTTTACTATGTGGGACACGGATCCTTCGATGTACTGGGAATGCAGAACTACATAACCGGTTCTACAGACATGGGACGCTTCCAAAATACGGACATGTTACCACTATTCATAACAGCTTCCTGTGAAGTATCATGGTTCGATCATTGGGCCTATGAGAGCCTGAGTCAAAAAAGTGTATTACTGGATAACCGGGGTGCAATCGCATCTGTGGGCTGCACCAGGAAAAGCTTTCCCACTCCCAATTTGGCCCTGATGTCTTACTTCGTACCTGGTATGCTAAACAATCGCAACCCCCTGGGATATGCTATGATGGCTGCCAAGATGCGCAATCCCGGCAGTAGAAACAACAATGAGATGTTCGTAATTCTGGGCGATCCACACCTGAGAATCACCCCTCCCGCCAGAGATAGTTCGATGGTCTTCTCCTCCGCCGGAGCGCCCACAAATCAAGCTCATTCCCGCGATCTGGTGCGAGTTAACGGAACTCTCAGCGCTCAAGGATTACAAGGGAGTGCCCTGGTGCAAGCCTATGACGCCAAAACTAGTGATGTGATACGTGGCATCGCTGTAACTAGAAGCGGCAATCGCATCTTTGCGGGCGAAGCCAGTGTGGTAAACTCAGATTATCAAGCAGGATTTTTCATCCCAGATGATTTGATCCCCGGTAGTACTGGAGTCGTAACAGCCTACACTTGGGATGCAGCCACCAAGAGGGATTACTTGTCCTATTTCAGCCCATTATCCCTCTCTGATGAAGTACTGCCTGGAGCACCAGACAATGATGGTGCACCGCAGATATCCCTATATTTGGATTCCTACGACTTCAGAGAAGGTGATACCGTGAGCAGTTCCCCCACTCTGTATGCCAGGATAAACGATGCCAATGGAATCAACCTGACCGGGAGCGCGGGTCACAACATCATAGTGGTGTTGGATAACTCCCTCCAACCTGTTCCCATCACGAGTTACTTCAATTACGATAAGGATTCCTATACAGCGGGCAGTGTGGTGTATCCCATGGAGGAGTTGGGCGATGGACCTCATAGTGTGCAGCTTATCGCCTTTGATAACTATAACATGCCCTCAGTGCAGACCGTTTCTTTCGTAACCAGAAAATCCTCTGCGATAACCCTGAATCAGTTGCTGATATATCCCAATCCAATCAAATCTGATGGGTACGTGACCTTCATGATTTCTGAAGCGGCGGACATAACCCTCGATATATTCACCATGAGCGGACGCCGCATTCGCAGAATCGAACAAAGCGTACCAGCAGGTTTTAACAAAATCCCCTTTGACGGACGTGATGAGATGGGGGCCAAACTGGCCAACAACACTTATTTTATCCGTCTGAAAGCAAGAAATCAGAACGGTAAGACAGTGGAAAAGCAAGAACGACTGGTAATCTATAAATAAGTGGACAACAAGATGAAACTCTATAATACCCAAAGCCGCAAGAAAGAAGACTTTACCCCCCTGGAACAGGGAAAGCTGAAGCTCTATGCCTGCGGACCTACCGTATATGACTATTTTCACATCGGAAACGCTCGCGCTTTCATCTTCTTTGATGTCGTACGTCGTTATTTCGAGTACCTTGATTACGAGGTAACCTATGTGCAAAACATCACGGATATCGATGATAAGATCATCGAGAAGGCTATCACCGAAGGCAGGAACTTTTCCGAAATCGCAGATAAATACGCTACCGCTTTTTTGGAGGATTGTGCCGCTTTGGGCATCAAGAAACCCCACGTCCAGCCCCGTGCCACCGAAGTGATGCCCCAGATAATCGAGCTGATCGACACCCTGGTCAAGAAAGGATACGCCTACGAATCCGGCGGGGATGTTTACTTCGATACCTCTGCTCTGCAGGAATATGGGAGCCTTTCCGGCAAACAGATTGAGGAGCAGATGGCGGGCGCTAGAGTAGCAGAAAACCTGAATAAAAAGCATTCCGCGGATTTTACTCTGTGGAAAAAGAGCAAACCTGGTGAGCCCATCTGGCAGAGCCCATGGGGCGAAGGCAGGCCCGGATGGCATACCGAATGTGTGGTGATGAGTCAACACTATCTGGGTGAAAGCTTTGATATCCATGGCGGCGGGATCGACCTCGTATTCCCTCATCATGAAAACGAGAACGCCCAGGCCATGGCTCTCACCGGTAAACCCCTCGCCCGC
This sequence comes from Candidatus Cloacimonadota bacterium, assembly GCA_017994635.1. Taxonomy (GTDB): domain Bacteria; phylum Cloacimonadota; class Cloacimonadia; order Cloacimonadales; family Cloacimonadaceae; genus UBA5456. The sequence continues at coordinate 41,438 of JAGOKK010000001.1, forward strand.
TATTGGATGCACAATGGCTTTCTGAATATTGACGGAGAGAAGATGAGCAAGAGCTTGAAGAACTTCTTCACTGCCAGAGATATCCTGAAAGAGTATGACAAAGAGGCCATCCGCTTCTTCTTCCTATCCAAGCATTACCGCTCCCCTATCGACTTCACTAGAGAATTGATCGAGGAGTCACATCGAGCTGTACAAAACTTCCATAAAGCGCTGGAAGCCTTTGATGTAAAAGCGCTGGGGCAAAGGCCAAGCACGGCTGCCGGGATGCCGGAGGTGGAAATGCAGTTTCGAGAAGCGATGGATGACGACTTCAACACCGCCAAGGCTATCGCACTGATGTTTGATCTCAGCCGCAAATGCAAGGATCAATCGCTCAACCGGACCGAGCAGGAAGCGGCAGCGGCTCTGCTGTTGAAACTGGGTAAGGTACTGGGTTTCTTTGAGCTTGAACCTGCCCGCAAGGAAGCGGAAATGCCAGACATCAGTAAGAAGCTGATCGAACTCATCTTAGACTACCGGAAAGAAGCCAGAGCTGCCAAACAATGGGCTGCCTCAGACAAGATCAGAGATGATCTGATGACTCTGGGCATTGAGATCAAGGACGGTCCCGAAGGTAGCACATGGACATTGAGGAAACAATGAAAAAGAATCAAAAACAAATACTGATCATCATAATCGCGATAGTGGCGATCCTGGTGCTGCTGAAGATCTTTATCTTTGGCGGAGTTAGATTGAACAAACCAGAAAGCGTGGCTTTCGACCCCGTGGGAAACCGATTCCTGATCTCCAACGTGGGCAGTGGCAGCATTGTGGCCATGGATGAGAACGGCAAGTTTCACAAATACATGCCCAAAGCCTTTGAGGCCCCGAAAGGGCTTTTCCTCAGAGATGACATGTTGTATGTCACCGACCCCACCAAGATTCACGTGGTGGATGTAAGGGAAGCCAAGATCATGGACACCTATGAGATTGAGGGTGCGGTGGGCCTGAATGACATAGCCATCGATGAAAATGGATTGCTCTACATCACCGATATGGGCGGTGACTGCGTATATATATATGATCCCGCGGCCAAAACCCAATACAAGGTGCTCAATCCCCTGCTAAAAGCGCCAAATGGCATCGTGTATGATCGTCCCCGCTGGCAGATGTTTATCGTGAACAACGCTGAGCGCTCCCCCATCTTATCGCTGGATATCAGGGATAGAAAGCTGAGTATATTCATGGACAGTGTCTATTCCAATCTCGATGGCATTGCCATCGACGATCCAGGCAGGATCTTTATCAGTTCCTGGAATGAAGAGATGATCGTGCAGATTCCTCAGGAACAAAATCGCTTCATCGCATATCAGGAAGGTATCAAAGGCGCAGCAGACATGTATTACCACCTGCCCACCAATGAGTTGATTGTTCCGCTGCTAACGAGTAACAAGATACAGCGGATAAAACTGGATTAAATGCCCCCAGCTGTAAGTATTGATGCCGAAGCAGTGCAGAAATACTTTCTGCGTGAGGATGAATACTTAAGGGAACTGGCAGTATACCAGAGTGCCTTGCCGCACGTGCCCCATCTTTTTGACCACGGCAAGGCACTTTCCATTTCAGCCTGCGTCAATGATGCAGAAGCTGCTCCGAGAGAAGACTACGGTCAGCATGGATTCTATATCCGCATCCAGCGGATACTGGGAGAGCCCTACCTCGATCTCCAAGACTTCAATGCTATTGAACTAGGCAAAGCACTATCTGAGTTTCACTTAGCCAGCCATCGTGAAGATGGATCCTGTCTATGTCACATCGACAATCAACCCCAGAATATCCTTCTGGCAAGTACGGGTTATTGGTTCATAGATTTCTCAGACAGTAGGTTTGGCCGCCCAGAAGAAGACATCAGCCATCTCTTGTTGTTTTGGGCGGCAGAGTTTCACCCCGCATCATTCAGAGATAGATTGAAGCAATTACTGCTTGGCTACCTTCCTGGAATCAAGCTGGATCACCAGGCTTGGAAGGAAGCTACTCTGGCATCGGAACAGCGCTTTGATGAGCGGCGAAGTAGATACGGCAAGCAGACCATGCTCAGTGGGTCACAAGCTGAGAACCGCCAAACCATCCGGGATCTAGTCTTTTAGCGATACTCGTAGATCATCCAGCCTTCACGTCCCATGGCCACATAGATGTAATCATTCTCCACTGCGATATCGTGAACCGCAAAGGGGGGATAGAAAGTGTTAATATCCTCCGGACGACTGGAGATCGAGATATCGAAGATTTTAATACCACCCTGTCCCAAAGCCAGTAACAGACGTTGGTCTTTCACTGCCATCCCCTGTACTTCGTTGGCCAGGCGAATTTGGGCCACTAGAGTAGGTTGGTTGATATCCCTCACAGAAATCACTTGCAGGTCTTTACCCGCTGCCACATACAGGTAGTCCTTGTCCTTGACCAGTTTTGTGGCGTTGGCAATCTGATAATTGGTGGCGATCCCAAGAGGAAAGTCCTGCATGGTTACATCTACCGTTACCACTCCGAAGTCGTTGAGCGCGTAGAGATAGGGATATTCTGCGGTAAAATCTCGAATGCCCCACTTCTCTGCGAAGTTGGCGAGCAAATCCCCCCCACCCCCGCGACCGACATTTATGATATCAATACCCCGAAAGCGATCTGCCACGTAAAGAGTGCTGCCTTCGCGAGTTAGCTTATCCCCTATGATGGTATTCACAAAGAATATCTTACCGTACAGACTGAGTGAATCGATCACAGTGACGGTGTTTGTGGGCTCGTGGCTGGACACATACAGATAGTTACCGCCCTGTATATTCACGTCCTCAATGGGATGGAGGGAGCTAAATGATCCCTCCAAACGGGGTTGCCAGGCATTGAAAGTGCTGTATATCCACATCTGGTACTGATTGTGCACCAAGACGTTACCGGAATCCACATCGATGGAGTAGGCCTGGACATTTTTGATTTGTGCCAGGGGGTGGACAAAGCGATTATCCACTGCCAGCAGTATGCCTGCCAGCATTATCATGATCAGCAGCGTTCTTTTCAAAGGGTCCTCCCCTTCAGATCAGGTCACCTCTTGTTTAGCAGCATTGATACGATCTGCGCAGAATTTACACCTTCGGCTTCTGCGGCAAATGACACCAGAATGCGGTGACGTAATACAATCTGGGCCACACTGCGCACGTCTTCTTCCGCTGGAGAAAGCCTTCCATCCAGGGCAGCGACAGCTTTCGCGCCCAGGATCAGGTATTGTGAAGCGCGAGGCCCTGCGCCCCAGCTGACCCATTTCTTGATCTCGGGATCCGCATCTTCCGCCGATGGGCGGCTGCGGCGTACGAGATCCACTGCGTATTTCAACACATGGTCGCTCACCGGCAGAGCCCGGATGGCGTTTTGCATGGCGATGATATCTGCCCCACTCATCTGCGGTTTGAGATCGGGAATCTCTATCCCCGTAGTGCTTTGCACGATCTTCAGTTCTTCATCGTAAGTCGGATATGAGATACTGATGTAAAACATGAAGCGGTCCAACTGCGCTTCCGGCAAGGGATAGGTTCCTTCCTGCTCTATGGGATTCTGCGTCGCCATCACAATGAAAGGTTTATCCAGCGTCCATGTCTTATTACCACTGGTGATGGTATTTTCCTGCATGGCTTGTAGGAGGGCAGATTGAGTTTTGGGTGGGGTGCGGTTGATTTCATCCGCCAGAATCATATTGGCAAAGACTGGACCCTTCAGGTATTCAAAGCCTTTGGTTCCGGTCGTTTGATTGGATACAAGGATGTCCGTACCGGTAATATCGGATGGCATCAGGTCGGGAGTAAATTGGATACGGCTGAAGGAAAGAGACAGGCACTGCGCCAATCCTGATATCATAAGGGTCTTCGCCAAGCCCGGCACACCTTCGATCAAGACGTGACCTCCGGCAAAAAGGGCTGTAAGCAGGTGTGTAATCACTTCATCCTGACCAATGATGGCTTTGGCCATCTCGCGTTTCAGGTTTTGGCTGGTTTGCTTCAGATCCCGGATCTGATCAGGTAGATTTTGCATCTAGGTGTTCTCCTTTAAAGATCAATTTCAATACTTCAATTCCAGATACGGCAAAGGCCGGCAGACCCACCGCCAGCATCAGTAATGCAGTAAGAATATGCGCGAAGGCCATGATTGCCGAGGCCTCGGACTTTGTCAATCCAAATCCCAGGCTAAATATCACGATCATCATCCATTCATTGCTGCCCAATTGAGCAGGTGGCTGCGGCAATGCGTAACTCATATTTATCAAGGTATATCCAAACAGTGCCAGCAAGAAAGGAAAGGCTACACCAAAGGCTACAAAGAGCAGGTAAAAGTACAATCCGTCCAAAGCTATGCCCAGTATAGTAAGCAGAGTAGCTCCTACGAGTTTGGCAGGATGATGTTCAAAGAGATTGAGACCCTGAACAAAGAGAATCAGGAACCTATTAACTTTACTTCTCAGCTTTCTGGGCAGCCAGGAAAAGAACAGCTTCAAGATGCCCACTGTCCTGTCTTTCTGAAAAGCAGCCAAGAGGATAATCCCCGCCGAAATGACGAATATCAGCGCTAAAACACCCAAAAGGAGAATCAATGGTAAACTGAGCCGGATCGCCAAAAAGGGAATCAGAATCAGGACAGCCAGAATCGCCAGCGTATCAAAGCTCTTGTCGATGAAGATGGAAGGTAGGGTATGCACGATGGCCTGACCATGGTTGCGCTTTACAAACCATGCCTTTACCAGTTCTCCGGCCCGGATCGGGATCATGTAATTTAACAGATTACCTGCCATCGCGTACATCCAGCTCCGCCCAGGGGATATCTTTACATTCTGTGCCAATAACAGATTCCACCGCAAGGAACGCACAAAATACGCACTGAGATACACGATTGACGCGATCAGTACATAACGTAGATCCAGAGCACGGAAGTACTCCCCAAGTTCCTGCAGGGGGATGTGTTTCTGCCACAGATAGATCAGTACTATCCCGGCGATACTGCCGATGATGAGGATGAGGCTATTGCGCTTGGTCACGATGGAAAAGGAGGTAGCGGTGATGAGCCCAATAGCGTTTGAAGCTCTGGGGAGCGTATCTTTCCAGGCCGGACAGGAGCAGCATACGCTTTTCGAAACCAGGATCTTCACCCTTGTAAAATGGCAGTATGGACAAGGCATTATCGGGATTGGGCATTCGTTCCGGCCCAGGCTCTCTTCCCAGAAGCTTGGAAGTAAAGTCCTCTTTGGTCATCCCAATATCCGGCCAGGGCGGGCAATCAATATAATCCGTTTCGAGCAAGCGAAAGCCTATTCTTTTCATAAGAAAGATAATATTATGATGATCGATAAATGATGGCTGCAAAAAGGGATAACGGGATCGGTTGTAGCCCTTCAATTGCCCCTTGAACCCCAGGCCATCCTGATTGGGGACACAGAGCAAAATGGGTCCACTTACCACTCTGCACAGCTCACTGAGGAACGAGTCGAGATTGGCTACGAACCAAAGGGCTGAAAAATTGAAGGCAAAATCGAAAAAAGCATCTGGATAATCCAGCATGGAAAAACCAGTATTTCGCCTCAATGATACAGATAACCCCAGATCCCTCCAGGTGCTTTCGATCAGTTTCAGGCGCTGTTCGTTATCATCTTCCAGATATACGTCGCAGCCAGCTTGAGCCATGGCAACCAGATTGATACCGGTGATTCCGGTAAACCCAAAGCAGGGAGCTTCCAACACCCGGATAAAGCCATAATCCCGCTTCAGTCTATTCAGCAGACGATTGAGTACGATGCGCTCATAAGATGATCCCAAGCCTTCATGGGCTACCGGATAGTACTTTTGCCAGCTATTTATGATCGGAATGGCCATCACTTACCCAAATAGTAATCAATCACGATTTGGATGCCGGGGATTGTGAAATGCGGCTGAATGCCTTTTTCCTGCATCAATTCGTAATACTTTTGAACATCATAAAACCAGCTCTTGGAGATCAGTTCGAAGCGGGAGATAAAGAGTTCATTCTTCAGCAGGCGAGACACGCTCTCCCCCATGGCAAAGAACCTACGGTCCACACCCAGCCAGGCAGGGTAATTCTTCCCATGTAGCTGCCTGGAAATAAAATCCACCAAGGAACTTAGCTGAACTGGTTCCCGATCTGCTACATTGATCGCCAGTCCGGAATCCCAGTCGTGGCTGAGCGCCCATAGAAAAGCTTCCACCAAGGTTTCAATATGACACAAATGGATCCATATCCGCTTTTTAATGAGCGGGAAGTGATGCCTGGCGACCAACTTGACCATTTGATAGGGAAAGCCGTGATCGCCCTTGCCATAGGTGATGCTGGGACGGATGATCATCGCTTTCAGACCGTGCAACACAGCTCTGGAGATGATCTTTTCGGATTCGATCTTGGTATAATGATAGTAGTTATCGGGATTCTTCTGGGTTTGCTGATTGGCAGGGAGCTCAGAAGGTATCGCTCCCCAGATGCCCACGGAACTGCAAAAGATCAAACGAGCACCGCTTTTCACGCAGTAAGCCACAAATTGCTCTGTGCTAGACACATTGCTGCGGTAATACTCTTCCCTATTGGCTTTGCGGCCGCCCCTCAGCGCTCCGATATGGATCACCGTATCAAAATCAGCGCTTTCCAGATAGGCTTTCAATCCGGAAATATCGCTCAAGCTTACATACACCAGCTTGATCACATTTTGATACTTCGCTATACGGTCATGTGAACCTCCGGGCCTCACCAGAGCAGTGATCTCATGTCCCAGAGGTAACAGGGCTGTGGCTACGCTACCGCCGATAAAGCCGGTAATCCCGGTGATGAGGATCTTAGCCAAAGATTCTCTCCAGCAAGCCCCGCTTATGCTCTCTGTGGTGAGAATGCTTCACTATCACGTACTTGTATGGTATTTTGTCGTGGTTCCCAATGGCAGATGGATGCCCCTGACACAACAAATACGCCGCGTTGTCGTCGATGCGTTCCGTGATCAGTCTGCAGGCATCGAAATATGCTCCATAATCCATGCGCACATGATCGTCCGAAGCCAAAAAATGAGTCCAGCCGTTGTCGACCAGCACCCAGGCCGTCTGGCGTACTTTTTCGCCATAATGCCCCAGCAGCGCGCCGGCATTGGTCTGGATATAGATGTCCCGATCGTTCAATTCTCGGGCCTTGGAGGGTTTTTTCATGATGCTTACATAGCGTTCGCCATGCGCTAAAATGGGTTTGAATCCCGCTCTCAACAGAGGGTACACATTCTGATAAAAATCGGTTGGCAGGCCATTCAATTCACTCTCAATCAGCACATAATTACTTTCGCCCAGAGTGAGCCTCTTTTCTTTGATATCCTCTACGATGCCGGGCTGAATGAAGACCTCGAAGCCGCTGTGCAGCTTGATCTTGAGCCCTGCATTCTCCGCAGCTTCCCGCAAAGTAGCCAGTTTTGCGTCATAATCCTGGCGGGGATAGTGATAATGCCCACGGAAATAATGCGAAGTCAGATACACTTCGCTTACTCCGCCCTCTTCCATTTGCCTCAGTTGCTCGATGCTCTTACCGAGGTCGTCCGATCCATCATCGATGTTCGGTAACAGGTGACAGTGGATGTCGATCATGCCTACTTATGGTAACCTCTCATTGATCATTTGAATGAACTCCATCAATACGTCGTTATTGGGGTAGGGCTTGATACCCCGGCTGCATTCATCCAGCAAACTCTCCACTTGCTTACGAGCCTTATCAAAGCCCAATAAACCCGTGTAACTGGCTTTGGAAACAGGGACGTAGTCGTCCGAGAAATCCAGTCCTTCGCTTCCTCTGGCATAATCCGCTTCGATATCATCGATCATCTGATAAGCCATTCCCAGGTTCACAGCGTAAGAGGACATGATCTGACGCGTGTTGTCATCAGCTCCGGCCAGGATGCAGGCCAGATCAGCGCAAGCAGTCAAGAGTGAGCCCACCTTCTTCATATCTATATATCGTAGTGTATTGATCTTCATTATTTTGCGTTTATTTGCCAGATCGATGGCCTGGCCGCCGATCAGACCGTAACTCTTGCTGCTGATCGCCAGACTACGGATGGCCAGATTGGCCTTAGTGGCGTCTTTGATCTGCCCCATTTGTTCAAAAGCCAGTGTGTACAAAGCATCGGCTGCCAATATGGCTATGGCATTGCCGTATTCCTGATGAATGGCGGGCTGCCCTCTCCGTTCCTTGCGGTTCATCACGCTGGGAAGATCGTCATGTACCAGGGCGGCGTTGTGGATCAATTCCACCGCGCAAGCAGCAAACACAGCGTCGGGAAGCTGTTTGTTGTTTTTCTTCAGCCCAGTGAGCATCTCAAAGATGGAAATCAACAGCAAGGGACGCCATCTTTTCCCACCGGGAATCACGGCCTTACGCATGGCTTCTTTGAGGCTGAGTGCGTGGCGCTTGTCAAATTCCAAAGCGCGCTCCAATCCCTCATCTATCATCTGCATTCTGGTCTCAAAATACTTCTGTAACAGCAATGTCTTTCTCCCTTGTCCTGTAGGAAATAATTATATTCCACCTGACGCTATCGATTCTATATAGATACGAAGATTTGTCAAGTAGTTTCTGCCCTTATCCTACCTCACCATCTTTTGCAGCACTCACGCCGGTTTTCTTCCTTTGGGTGATCTCAAGTCGTAGCTACAGGTTTGAACACTCAATCTCAGTACTAATCCACACTTGAGGCTGCTGCATCATTGAAGCGATGATAAACCTATTGCGTACTCAGAAATGAGGAATATTCAGGTCTGTGCTCTCTAGTACCTTGCACTCCACACGAATCCCACTCGAAATCCACCTGAACTGGGTTCAGGAGGAGTTCAGGTGGATTTCAAGTGGAGTCTGTGATGCGAGTAGGGAAGCATAATCAATCGACATTGAACACATCTTCCACCTTCGTTTCAAAGACTCGGGCCAGCTTCAAAGCAAGGTAAAGAGACGGCAGATACTTGCCCGCTTCGAGCGCTATAATGGTTTGACGCGTCACTCCCACTTTCTCTGCCAATTGCTCCTGCGTCATTTCACCAGCTTCAAAGCGAAGCTTGCGGATGTTGTTGCTGATCTTGTGTTCCGGCTTAAACATTCAAAGCTCCCTTCTTGTAAAGGATGAGAATGGATGCCGACCAAAAAGCATAGAGCGAAAGCCAGCTATGCAGCGCCAGGAGCAATACCTGATGAACGGGGGCAAAGCCCTGTCCCCGATGCAATAAATAAAGCACTATTGCATACAGAGCTACAGTTAATCCAAAAGCATGAGTAGCGATGATCGCCGATTGTAAACGGATGGTTCTATCCATTTCGTCCATCTCCCGGTATTTGCAGCCACTACTTTTGCGGATCAACCACAAGCTGAGGATAAACATCAAAAAGATGAGCAACACAGCTTCGGAACTGATCGCTGTGAATAGGCATGGAACAAACAGCAGGACAATGAAATACACAATGCTGCAGAACAGCGTGTAGAGAGCTTCTTTTTGTTGTACTGACATTAGTCAAACTCCTCTTTGTGAACCGGCCATCTTTTATTTTCGCAGTAGTTTAAGCCCCGCGAAGCATCAGCCTTTGTAATGTTCACCAGACACAATGTAATTCATACCTTACATTCTGTCAAGATGTTTTTACTATGTTAAGGCTGTTGATGTTTTTCCACATGGCTGATGATAAGTCTTAAATCATTTCATCTTAGCCATTTACAAATGCCTCTCTTCTAGTATTATTTCTGTAGGGCCTGCAATCCTCTGGACAACGTTCTTGACATATAAGTGCCCCAAAGAAAGGTGTCCGATCAAGAGGAGTTATGAAAAAGAGGATTAATTGGACACGCTTGATGCTATCACTTTACCTTGGCGCAGGACTAACCTTCATTGTGTATGTATTACTGCCCTACAAGTGGAATGGGATTCAGAACGTGCTCCTGAAGATGACTTTACCTTTTATCATCTGGATCAGCTTCGCCCTGGTGGTGTATGTAACAGCCAGCGATAATGGCGCGTAGCCTGTGAATACAATAAAGACTTATTGTAAACATGGCTAGCACCACGACTGGATTTGTCAACATCCTGAACCCCGGATTGGGCTTTGTAGTGATGTGTTGCATCTCCGTGTGACGCTTATCAGGAGAGTCAGTTCCGTCAGTCCAGTCAGTTTTCCATCATAGCACCCTTCGTTGTCCGTTCCCTCAGCGTAGCCAATCATATGTTAAATCCGCGTAATCCGCGTGCCAAAGAACCTGTCTTCATCACTGAAGGTATACTCTCAATTCTCAATTCTCAATTCTCTTCTTAATCCGCGTGCCCCCATTTCTCAATTCAGTTCCGTCAAGTTTATCCATGAATAGCGTCACCCTCCGGGCTACAAATGACTTCATCAACGTCCTAAATACCCTCATGGGCATGATCGTTCAATACAAACGAAGGCATAACATCCAGGCCAGACGTGATCAATGGCAAATGAAAATAAGACTGGATTGAAAAATGGTGAGAATGCCATAAAAAAAGCCATTGACAGTCTATAGCACTTTACGATGGTGGACAAAAGGACTATTTTTGAAGGTTTAGCATGAGTATCAGCACAGAAATCCTGTCCCGGCTGGAAGAACACGTGATTGGCAGAGGCCTTGTTACAAATGGAGATAAGCTGCTTCTGGGTATTTCCGGAGGTGCGGATTCTTCAGCTCTTTTGTATCTGTTTTCCCGTTTGCGATATCACCACAATCTCTCGCTTCTGGCAGTGCATGTGAATCATCAGTTGAGAGCTGAAGACAGCGATTTGGACGAGAAGCATGTGAAGGAACTCTGCGTGCACCTGAATGTAGCCCTGATAATACGTCGGATAACCTTGGAGCCAGGTGCGGATTTGGAAAATAGAGCACGTGGAGCTCGTTTTGAGGCGTTTCGGAGCGTACTCCAAAGCTACCGCTTTCACAAGATCGTTTTGGGACATCACAAATGGGATCAAGCGGAAACTGTGTTACTAAACATGATGCGGGGATCCGGTCTGTCCGGATTGGGAGGGATAAAGGCTTTGCAAGGGGATGTGTGTCATCCGCTCTTGATCTTTAGCCCAGACGAGCTGAAACAGATGCTACAGGAGCAGAAACTTTTCTGGCGTGAGGATGCCACAAACATGCACAATCACTTTACACGCAATCGTTTGCGCAACGATCTCATCCCCAAGCTTCAAGCTGAGTACAATCCCCAGATCAAGGAAAAACTCTGTGATGAAGCCCGCATCATCAGCGAAGCAGACACCTACATCAAGGAGCGAGCATTGCGCAAGTACCGCAAGCTACTACTGGATGTCACCAAGGAGCGCTTGATCCTCAGTTTACCAGATATTCTCAAGGCTCCAGACATTGAGCAGTATTATATCCTTCGCTTTGCCTATCAAACTCTGGCCAATATTGAGCTGGATTTTCTGGGCGTACACTTGCGTGAGGTAAAGACAATAATGAACGCAAAGGGCTGTAAATACGTTTCCCTGCCGCACAGTGTGTACGTGATAAAGCAATATCAGGAGCTAATCTTCAGCACACAGAGTCAGGAATTGCATCCTGAGGCCAGCGAAGAATTGATCATCGAGCCGGAACGCGCCAGAGCCGTACATATGGATCACCGCTTTAGCTTTAAATATCTGAAAGTATTGCCCCACAATTACAAAGAACAGGATAGGAACCACGCGATGATCGACGTAGACAAGCTGACCGGCGACATCTGCATCAGATCGAGACGCGAAGGAGATCGTTTTATCCCCCTCGGCATGAAGGGTTTGAAGAAGCTGAAAGACTTTTTCATTGACGAAAAAGTAGCTAAATACGATAGGGATTTGATCCCCATTTTTACGGACGGGGAGAAGCTTATCTGGGTTTGCGGTCATCGGATTGACGAGCGCGTAAAGGTGGATCAAAGTAGCTCCCGCTTTCTGATGATACAGGCAGAACCCGTAACCAGCAAGCCCAAACGGGCGGCAAGCAGAATAAAGAGAGGAACTGATGAATTTGATGAATTGTGATATATCGGCAGTACTGTTTGACGAACGGCGTATTCAACATCGCATTCGTGAGATAGGCCAACAAATCAATACGGATTATGAAGGCAAGGTTCCGGTGATCATCGGCGTACTAAAGGGCGGATTCATGTTTTTAAGCGACCTGGTGCGCGCGGTCACGATCCACGTAGAGATCGACTTTCTGGCCATCTCCAGCTATGGTGCGGGCACTTCCAGCAGTGGAGTGGTAAAGATACGCAAAGATATCGATATCGACTTGAACGAAAGAGACGTAATCATCGTGGAAGACATCGTGGATAGCGGCCTCTCATTACAATACATAAAGGATTACATCTGGAAGCATAAACCAGCGAGTCTTCGTACCTGTGTACTATTGGATAAACCCAACGCGCACAAGATCGAAACCTCTTTTGAGTATGTGGGATTTGAAGTAGGCAATGAGTTTGTGGTTGGCTACGGACTCGATTTTGGCGAAAGATACCGGAATCTGCCTTACATCGGCATCCTCAAGGAAGAGTGCTATTCATGAAAATCGTGCTCAGTATCATCCTGACCGTCCTCAGTTTCGCGCTAGGGGCACAGGTTTTAAACGATAGTCTGTCGGTGGTCTCTGATCAGATACCGGAAGTGATGGAAAGCTTTGGCAATATGCTGCAATGGTTTATCTACGCCATCATCCTGATCTCCGTGATCGGCCTGGTTCGGATATGGTTGATCAAACGCAAGGTAAACCCACCTACCCAGTCTTCTATCAAGGATCCCAAAGCCCCTTTACCGGCCAAAAAATCTTTTCTATCCATGCCTCTGGTGTTCATTCTGATCATGCTGGGCATAGTGTTTTGGCATACCTACAGCAGTAGCAAAGATACTGTCACCAAAGAAGGCTACAGCAATTTCGTAGCGCGGATGCACAATGGCAGCCTCACCTCGGTGCAATTTACCGAACGCGATATCATCTATGCCGATCTTTCCGGCAAGAAATACATCAGCAGCATCCCCTTTGACGACGCGCGTCTGGTGGATAGTCTTTTAGTACGCGGGATCAAAGTATCCACTGCCAAACCGCCGCGTTGGACGGGACTAATCTCCTATGCTCTTCCCTTCATCGTCTTGATCTTTTTCTATGTTTTTTTGATGCGGGGAATGAATAGCCAAAATTCCAAGGCCTTTAGCTTTGGCAAGAGCAAAGCCCGCCTGCATGAAGCCAGTAAATCCAAGGTCACCTTCAAAGACGTGGCCGGAGTGGACGAGGCCAAAGAAGAGCTGCAGGAAATAGTGGAATTCTTGAAAGATCCCGCCAAGTTTCAAAGGTTGGGGGGACGAATTCCCCGTGGTGTGCTCCTGGTGGGACGTCCCGGAACAGGTAAGACCCTATTGGCCAAAGCTGTTTCCGGTGAAGCTGGAGTACCTTTCTTTTCCATCTCTGGCTCGGATTTTGTAGAGATGTTCGTAGGCGTGGGCGCAGCGAGAGTACGTGACCTCTTTGAACAGGCCAAGAAAAATTCTCCCTGCATTACCTTTATCGATGAAATCGACGCCGTGGGCAGGCATCGCGGTACGGGGCTGGGCGGAGGTCATGACGAAAGAGAACAGACTCTGAATCAGCTTTTAGTGGAGATGGATGGTTTTGAGCCAAATGAAGCGGTGATCATCATTGCCGCCACCAATCGTCCTGATATCCTGGATCCGGCACTTCTGCGTCCCGGTAGATTCGATCGTCAGGTCACAGTTGATTTACCGGATATAAAAGGCCGAACTGAAATTCTGAGGGTGCACGCTGCCAAAGTCCCTCTTTGCGCAGATGTACTATTGGAGCTAATCGCTCGGGGTACACCCGGTTTTAGCGGTGCAGACCTGGCAAATCTAGTGAATGAAGCTGCACTGATCGCTGCCAGCAAGGGCAAAAGCAAGATAGAAATGGTGGATTTTGAAGAAGCGAAGGATAAGCTTACTCTGGGCAAAGAAAAGAAGAGCCGTGTGATTCCCGAAGATGATAAGCGCCTCACAGCTTATCATGAGATTGGGCATGTGCTCACTAGCATTTTTCAGGATATGGTGGAGCCAGTGCATAAGGTCAGCATTATTCCGCGAGGTTTTACTGGCGGCGCCACGCATTATCTGCAAAGCGACAAGACGGGATATTCCAAGACCTACCTGCAGCAGTTTCTGGTTACCCTTTTGGGAGGCAGAGCGGCGGAAGAAGTGGTATTTGGAGAATTAACCACTGGAGCTGGCAATGACCTGGAACGCACAACGGATATAGCCAAAAAGATGGTCTGCGCCTGGGGTATGAGTGAAAAAGTGGGTCCCATGACTATAGGCAAGGATCAGGGTGAAGTGTATCTGGGCAAGGAAATCCTTTCCCGCGATATATACAGCGATGAGACCTCACGCCTGGTGGATAGTGAGATTCGCGCCATTATCAACGAAGCCCATCAAAAAGCCACCGATATCCTGAACCGCCACCGTCCTCTCCTGGATAAACTGTCGCAAGTGCTGCAAGAGAAGGAAACTCTGGGCACAGAAGATATATTCCAGCTGATCATGGAAGATCTGGGCGATGAGGATAGAGCAATGGTGGACAAAAAGTTCGCTCGCGCACGTGAAATGCGCTTTGAACACAGTCAGGAAGAGATCGCGGAAGTTGACACCAGCGTGGAACTCGATGATAACAAAGAGGAGCAGCCCGGTGCCTGAGAAAGTAATGCATGGTACTACGATCCTGGGATTTCACCGTGAGGGCAAAACAGCCATTTGCGGAGACGGACAGGTAACTTTGGGTGATACAGTGGTCAAAGCCAAGGCAGTAAAGATCCGCAGGATTTATGATGGCAAGGTGATCATTGGATTTGCTGGGGCTACCGCTGATGCTTTCACTTTGTTCGAAAAGTTTGAAGAGAAGCTGAAAGCAAACAAGGGAAACCTGCGTAAAGCTGCTGTCGATCTTGCCAAAGACTGGCGTCAAGACAAGTATTTGCGCCGTTTGGAAGCGATGCTGATAGCCGGTGACAAAAGCGGGATATTGATGATCAGCGGAGTAGGTGACGTGATGGAGCCAGATGACGGATTGATCGCCATCGGTAGCGGAGGGAACTATGCCCTGGCTGCTGCTCGGGCTTTGGCAGCCAATACCAATATGTCGGTGGAACAGATAGTGAGCGAATCGTTGCGCATTGCCGGAGAAATCTGTGTTTACACAAACAACCAGTGCATTGTGGAGGTGCTGTAGAGTGCTGGATCCCAAGATTTTAACCCCTCGTCGAATCGTGGCAGAATTGGATAAATACATCATTGGCCAAGCCGCGGCAAAACGCAGCGTTGCCATCGCTCTGCGTAACAGATGGCGGCGACAACAGATAGGCGGCGAGTTGGGGCGTGAGATTGTGCCCAATAATATCATCATGATCGGCCCTACGGGGGTTGGTAAAACCGAGATTGCCAGAAGAATCGCGCGTCTGGTAAATGCTCCCTTCATCAAAGTGGAAGCCTCCAAGTTTACTGAAGTGGGCTATGTGGGACGTGATGTGGAATCGATGATCCGGGAGCTGATGAATCACGCAGTGGCCATTACAAGGCAACAGATGGTGGAAGAAGTGAAAGACAATGCCCGCGCTTTGGCCGAAAACGCCATTCTGGATATCCTGATGCCAAAACGCAAGAATAAGAACAGCAGTTTAAGCGAGGATGAACTGGCCAGATCCGAACGGAGCAGGGAAAAGATGCGGGACAAACTGCAACAAGGCCTGCTGGACGATCGGGAAATCGAGATCGAGATCGGAGATGAAGGCGCTCCCAGTTTTGAGATCATGAGCAATTTCTCCCTGGAAGCCATAGATTTTGATATGACAGATATGCTGGCCAATATCCTGCCTACCCGGATGACCGGCAAAAAGCAGCGTCATAACGTGAAGGAAGCCCTTCGCCGCTATACTGAACGTGAGATAAACAAATTGATCCCCCGGGAAAAGGTGGTGGAAGCAGCGAGACAGGCTGTGGAGGAGAACGGGATCGTCTTCATCGATGAAAT
This sequence comes from Candidatus Cloacimonadota bacterium, assembly GCA_017994635.1. Taxonomy (GTDB): domain Bacteria; phylum Cloacimonadota; class Cloacimonadia; order Cloacimonadales; family Cloacimonadaceae; genus UBA5456. The sequence continues at coordinate 57,528 of JAGOKK010000001.1, forward strand.
CGATAAGATAGCCAGCACAGACAACAAAGGAGGCATCGACGTATCACGCAGTGGCGTTCAGAGAGATTTGCTGCCCATTGTGGAAGGCAGCAGCGTACCTACCAAATATGGCCCGATCGATACCTCACATATCCTATTCATCGCAGCGGGAGCCTTTTCCATCGCCAAACCAAGCGATTTGATCCCAGAACTGCAGGGCAGATTCCCCATCCGGGTAGAGCTGAATAGCCTTACAGAAGATGATTTTACCCGCATTCTAAAAGAACCAGAGAATGCACTTACCAAGCAGTATACCGAGCTGTTTAAAACCGAAGCTGTGGATTTGAGCTTTAGTGGCGGAGCTATCTCGGAAATCGCGCACTACGCGGCCATTGCCAACGAGCGGATGGAGGATATCGGAGCTCGTAGACTACACACCATTCTAAATACTCTTTTGGACGACTACCTGTTTGAAATGCCTTCCCTACAATTGAATGAAGTAAAAATCAGTAAAAGCATCGTAATTAAACGGCTCGGACCGGTGATCGAGAGTGAGGATCTCTCGCGCTTTATCCTCTAATGATAGACTTTATCAAAAAGACTTTCATCTCTTTGTCCATAAGGAACTACCGGCTCTTTTTCAGCGGACAGATCTTATCCCTGATCGGAACCTGGATCCAAAGGACCACCATGAGCTGGTTTGTCTATCGTCTTACCAATTCCGCCATGATCCTTGGTCTGGTTACCTTTCTATCTATGATACCCTCCGTTTTCGTATCTCCTTTTGTGGGAGCTTTGGCAGACGGCTGGAATAGGCATCGGACGATAATCTACACGCAGATAGCTTTTTTGGTGCAAAACACCATCCTCGCAGTGCTGGTGCTGACCAATGTAATCAATGAGAACCTCACCTACCCAATATTGTTGCTGGCCTTGATGCAAGGTATCATTGAGGCGGTGGATTCCCCCACGCGCCAGGCCTTGCTGATCGATCTGGTGGGGGATAAAAAGATGATCCCAAACGCGATCGCCACCAATAGCGCCATGTTTAACGGCGCCAGGCTGGTGGGGCCTGCTGTGGGGGGACTCCTGATCATCCTGTTCAGTGAGGGTGTCTGCTTTGCCATCAACGCAGCATCATACCTTCCCATCATTGTTTCTTTACAATTCATAAAGGTTAGCTACCCCAAGGTACCAAAATCCCCGCAACCCATACTACAGAAGATTGCTGCCGGATGGGTCTATGTGTACCACAGCTTTCCCATCCGCTTCTTGATCGCGAATCTGGCGATCTACACCCTGTTTGGTTATAGTTATTCCACCTTGATCCCCATCTTCGCCCGCGACATTTTGGGCGGGAATAGCGGAACTCAGGGGCTTTTGATGTCCACCGCGGGAATAGGAGCATTGGTTGGAGCCATTATCCTGGCCTCCAAATCCAGCATCAGGGGGCTGCAAATCAGGCTGATTGTGGTGGGGTTGATTGCCAGCACAGGATTGATCATATTTTCCAGAAGTAGTGTATTGGCTATATCCATGCTTATGATGCTCTTTATCGGTTTTGGGATCATGATGAATACGGCCACTACCAACACCTTGCTCCAGTCCATCGTCTCCGATGATATGCGAACCCGGGTGTTAAGCGCATACACTATGAGCTTCATGAGTATGACGCCTTTTGGTGGACTGCTGGCAGGAAGCCTGTCCTCGCGTTTGGGGGCTCAAACAGCGCTGTTGATCTGCGCGTCGATATGCTTCCTCTGGAGCCTGAATAGTTTACGTCTGGTTCCCCGCTTTACCAGGGATATGCTGAAGATGCTGGTGTCAAATTCGAACAGCGCGGCTTACCGTGCTCCCAAGCTGAGGTTGAACTCATGAAAAGTGTATTCTTCCATCTAGGAGCAATGGATCCTGATTATCGGGGTATTATGAAGCGGCATACTGATTTTGAAGTAGCGGGACGCAGCATTCCAGCAGATCGCACCGTGATCGCCGATCAAACCCATTCTGCAGTAGTACATCTATGCCGGGAAGAGGATTGCGGGGCCGGATTTGGCACACATCAGCAGATCCCTGTGGTAGATGCTCTGATCACCGACATTCCCCATCAATACCTGTTGATCAGAACTGCAGATTGCACGCCAATCATACTCATCGATCCAAAGCGGGTGGTAGTGGCAGCAGTGCACAGCGGTCGTGAGGGCACGCGTAAGAATATCGCCGGAGCTTGTGTAAATGCCATGATCGGCCATTATGGCTGCAACCCTGCTGATATTGTTGCCCATATCGGAGCCGGCATTTGTGAAGCGCATTATGAGGTTAGTGAGGCAATGTATGAGGAGTTCAATGCCAGCTTGATCAGTGAGGGCTTTAGCCCTTGCACCAATATTCACAGGCATTTGAACATCAGAACTACGATTTTTCAACAGCTCATCCGGGCGGGGCTGCGGTTTATCAATATTGAAAACGTCCACGTCTGTACTTATGAAGATACCGGCTACTTTTCCTATCGCCGGAATGGGACCAATAACCGTCAGATAAACATAATCGGGATCATCGATGAATAAGATATTAAAGAACAAAAGCGGAAACCTGATCCTGGAATTGCGCAAAGAGAGTGCATCCGCATGGCTGACGATCAAGCGCAGTGACCGGTTGGTGGATGAACAGGATATCCTGGATCTGCTCGAAGAAGCTGGCATCAAGACTGGCTTCAGTGAGGCAATCCAAATGATGCGTGAACGCGGTCTGGAAAAGGATTTTGACATCCCCTTTCCCATCGCAGTGAGCCACAATGAAGACAGCTCCCACGAATTGAAGCTGCATTATCACTTTGATGCCACTCTGACAAAAGGACAGATATCTATCCTCGGACTAAAGGATCTGGCCAAACTATCCTACGCCAATAAAGGCGATTGTCTGGCTGCTTACTCTGATAACATCTTCGAGCGGGAGGGCAGTATCTACGATATCTTCGGTGAGCTGATCAGCCCCATGGCAGTAGACGACGAACAGGCGCAGAGACTGGCAGGAACAAAGGTTGGCTATGAAGCTGGTGAGTATATTGCCCTGGCCACTGGATATCCCTATCTGGATGATGACGGACAAATCTGCATCCTGGACTCACTCACGATCAAGGCTGATTGTTGCGATGCAGATGAAGCCATCCGCAGCCCCCTGGCTCTGGAGATTATCGGCGATATCGAGAATTGTAACATCGCGGTGGCAAACACACTGAAAGTAACCGGTAACATCAAGGATTGCAGCGTATTCTGCGAAAAAGACCTGTTGGTGGAAGGCAGTATTATCGGTTGCGTGAATCCCGGCATTCAGGTCTTGGGAGATCTGCAGGTATGCAGCATCATCAAATCCCGGGTACTCGTGCGCCATGATGTCAGATTCCGGGATAGTATCAATGATTCCACTCTAGCTCTGGATGGTTCGATCACCGGTCTTACTGAGGAATCAAATATCAGCGGTAGTGTTTGCCAGGCAGCCAATGATATCAGGATTGGCATAGCAGGTGGAGATTCGGATACAGAGATTGAGATCGCCATCAGCCCCTTTTACCGGGCAATGCTGATGCAGATGACCAAGGAACTGGTTCGCTTGCGAGACGAGAACGAGGATCAGGCGATTGCGGAACTACAGGAACGAATCAACCGCTGCGAAGCAGAATTGGACAAGCAGTTGAACGCTTTTTTACAGAGAGATCCCAACGATAAAAAGAGAGTATTGGTCTCCACTAAGGTATATCCCAAGACCGTGTTTCGCATCCTGAAGCATGTGTATCCGATAAAGAACGCCCAAAGGGGCATAGAACTATTTGAAAAGGAATAAAACTTGTCCAGATTTGCTATGAAACTCGGATTGCTCATGTCACTTGCTGCTCTGATGCTCGTATGGACTCAGGTGGGTGCCCAGGTTCCCGGATTTGCCAAAGATCCTGCCATTTCTCCTGATGGGAAACAGGTTTGTTTTGTTTTGGATGAAGATTTGTGGCTGGTACCCTTTAGCGGAGGCACTGCCCACCGCATTACCAATACTCCTTCTGCAGAGTGGAGTCCGCAGTGGTCTCCAGATGGGAACTGGATCGCATTCAATTCCAACCGGGAAGGACAAACCTACCCCTATCTCATTTCTGCAAAAGGTGGAGAAGCCAAAGCAATAATCCGAGAAAGCTATAGCATCACTGATTGGTTCAAAGATGGGAAACACCTGCTGGTGCTGCGAAGCGGCTTCGAATGGGGTTCATCCTTTTACAAACTGCCCATAGACGGTAGCAGGGCCACCCTGATCGGCGAGTTCGGCGCAGCCTTTGCCTCGCTTTCTCCGGATAACCGAAGCATTGTGTTTGCCCGTTATGGAGATGCCCACCGCGAAGCCTACACTGGCAGTTTGAACGGCGACTTATGGAAACTGGATATTGCATCAAAGAAGTATACCCGGCTTACCAAAACCGAATTTACTGAGCGCTATCCCAGATATTCCCATACCAAAGACGCGCTATACTATGCGTATTCCGATGGCAAGCGCTATCAGCTATTCCGGGCCGACAAGGAGAAATTCTCCCGGGCTGATAAGCTGAGCAACCTACCCTTCTTCAGCGTACGCGATATCTCGATCGCCCGGGCAAATGACCGCATCGTCTTCGAGCACTTTGACGAAATCTATCGCTATGATCCGGATTCTAAAGCCAAAAACAAGGTCAGCCGTCTGGATTTCGATGTAGCTGAAGATACCTGGCACAATACCAGAAAGGAAACCAGTATGCAGGGCGAAATGGATGATTACAACGTATCAGACAATGAACTGCTGGTAGCCTATAACTTTATGTATGACAGCTTTTTGGTACCCCGCAAGGGCGGGCTGTCACGACAGCTTACCTTTGACCACAGTGGCTACTCCGGTCTGCACTTTATCACCGACCGTAAGCTACTGATCAGCAAACTGCACAAGGGTAAGGAAAGCTTGTTTACCGTTGAGATAGATTCCCTGATGCAGCTCACTCCGCTGGACTGGTTTGGCAAAGACAGCCTGGTGGTGGAACGGATCAGTAAAGACAGCCAGGGACGCTGGCAAATCCATTATGGGGATTACTCCCGCAGCGGCAGGATCGCTGTGGCGGATTCCGGATTTGTCAATCTGCGCCCATTGAACACTCCCTGGGTGGTTACTTCGAACTTCGCTCTAAACAAAGCTGGCACTCATGCGGTATATGCCATCCTTCGTGATGATAACTACATGCGCGAATTGTATCTGTATGATTTTGGGCAGGACCGGCATCAAAAGATACTTACTGACGATAACTACATCTCGAACATCATGTGGAGCGAGGATGAGCGCTCATTGATCTTTACCCGGAATAGCGAACTCTACCGTCTGGATCTGGTCCCCCGCGACGAGTTTGAATACGAGACGGATCACTGGCTGGAGGTCTTTGAAGATAGCACCAAGCTCAAAGATACCAAGGCAGGGCCTGATTCTCTGGAAAACAAGAGTAAGGAAGATAACGAGGAGGATTACCTCTTTGTAATCGATGTATCTGATACCGCAAACGATACACAAAAGAAAGCAATCATTGCGGATCCCGTGTTCGAGATCGTGTGGGAAGGCATAGATAAACGCATGTACCCCATTTATGCCAGCTCGGGCAGGAGCCTGAGAGCTCTGATCACATTAAGTGACTCCACCTTCATGTACATCGATCAGCCTCATTGGAACGATGCTTCGGGTGAATGGTTCCTAAAGAAGGGGGATATATATGGCAAGGGTAGCAAAGAGGTGTTCAATCTTGGGCGCGAAGCCAGGAACCTGAAACTAATAGGCACAAACCTCTACTATCAGCAATCCAGCCGCCTGAAATCCTTCAATACCTCCGGCAACCGCAAACAGGATATCAAGATCACCACCGATTACAGCTACGACACCAAAGAACTCAACAAAAGGGTATTCGAGCAGGCCTGGGGCGCATTTGGCGACAATTTCTACGATCCCGGAATGCATGGTTTAAACTGGAATCAGATATACGAAAGATACCGTCCTTATGCCGATAAGGCGCGCAATATTAACGAAATCGGAACAATCATAGACGAGATGATCGGCGACGTAAATGCCTCACATACGGGGTTTTACCCCCGCCGCGAGGAAGGGATACCTTACAAACCCACTGCATACCTGGGTCTTGATCTGGATTATACCGAGCGTCCTTTCGAAGGTATCCGCATCGCCAGAGTATATCCAAACACCAGGCTGGCATCATTTTATAAGGTAGAGTCTGGCGATCTGATCACCCATCTGGATGGGATCAAGATCACCAATAGTACTCCGCTTGATTCACTGCTGGCTGGAAAGGCTGGAAAGCAAGTAAAGCTGAGCATCAGCTCTGGAGAAAAAGAGATTGAAGCCCAGATTACCGCCCTGAACTACCGTGATGCTTATAACCTATGGTATGAATACAAGGTAAACAGAAACCGGGAGCGGGTGGAAACTCTATCTGGAGGAAGGCTGGGCTATATCCACGTCCCGTCAATGGGCAATAGCGACTACGATAAGTTTTACCGGGACGTCTTCCGGGATAATCACGATAAAGAAGCTCTTGTTCTGGACTTTCGCGGCAATACCGGTGGCCGCATTCACGATATGATCATATCGCTCTTGATCAAAGATACTTACGCTTACTCCTCCAGTCGTCGTTACTCTCTGGAGCGCCGTCCAGAACCACTGCGCGGCATCAAGGTACCTACGATCGTTCTGGTGGACGAAAGATCCTTCTCTGATGGCGAGATCTTCCCCATCGTATATAAGGAGCTCGGTTTGGGTAAAGTGGTGGGATATCCTTCCAGCGGAGCGGTAATCGGTACTTGGGAATACTCCCTGATTGATGGCTCCAGCATGAGGATGCCAGGTTCCGGATGGTACAAAATGGATGGCACAAACATGGAAGGAACAGGTGCAATGCCTGATATAATCGTGGAAAACACCCTCAATGACCTCTTGCAGAATAAAGACGCGCAATTGGAAAGAGCAGTGAAGGAACTACTCAAGGAGCTACAATGATGAAAGATCCCAATATCACCATCAGGCGAGCCATGGATCTCCAAAGCAGTAATTGGATTCATGCGCTGCATATCCTCCGGGAAGCTGCCGATGAGAATCCCAGGGAAGCCAAATATCAAATCGCCATCGCTGACATCTTTGCCAGCCGGGCGTCTTATGAAAAGGCCCTTCAACATTATCTGATTGCTCTGTCACTGGATCCCTCCGATCAACAGGTCACTGCCATGATCGCAAATTCATACCTCTCCACCGGCGAGTATCGCCTCGCGCTAGCATATTATCAGAAAATCCTGGATCCCACTGATGATATTATCTACAATACTGCGATCACCCAGGCTTTTTTAGGTAAACACCAGGAATGCATTGACACCCTGCTCAAAATCCTGCCCCACTTTCCAAACCATCCCTTCATCTACTACATTCTGGTGGAGCAGTACTACTATTTGGGCGATTTGGATACGGCAATACAATACATCGACCTCTCAAAAAAGAACTCTGCCATAAATGCTCAGATGTACACCCTCGGGGGCATCATCTACGCGGATCGCAAGCAATATTTAATGGCGTATGATTTCTATCGTAAAGCGGATCAACTCTCGCCGTTAAGCCATACTGACCATGTAAACAAATACGCCAGAGCAGCTCTGGAATGTGGGTTGTGGCAGACAGCCATTAAAATCTACGAAAGAAATATCCATCGCCATCCAATGATGAGTGAGCCATGGGTGGAAATCATCAAGATCTATATGGATCAGGGCAATTACAGCGCTGCTACCAGATATCTTGATATGGCCAAGAAACACGTGAAACGCCCGGGATCGGTGCTCAGACTACTGCAGGAAAGGTTGAAGCTCTTAACCTGATCTGCTCAGTTTACCTGTTTTTTATGCTCCCGTCTGGCATCTCGTGTCTTACTTACCAGTTCATATAGAAGATAGCCATTCAGCATATACAGCACCTTATCAAATTCCTTGTCTCCGGGAATAATGACATCGGCGTTCTTTTTGCTGGGCTCGATGAATGCCGTGTGAGATGGCTTTACCGTACCCAGGTACTGTTCCAACACGCTGTCAGCCGTTCTACCGCGGTCCACGATATCCCGAGCCATCCTCCGCGCCAAGCGGATATCTGCGTCTGTATCTACGAAGATCTTGAGATCCGAAAGCTCCAGCAATTCAGGATAGTACAGGGCAAAAATCCCTTCCAGGA
>JAGOKK010000138.1 GCA_017994635.1 Candidatus Cloacimonadota bacterium
GGATCAAGGTGCTCACGTTACTTATCTGGGCCCCACCGGCAGCCAGATGGGTAAAAAAGAATCCATCGCCGATACTGCCAGAGTTTTGGGACGCATGTATGACGGCATCGAATACCGCGGATACGGACAGGAGATCGTGGAAGAACTGGCCAAATACGCCGGCGTGCCCGTATGGAACGGACTTACCGATCAGGATCACCCCACCCAGGTGCTGGCCGATTTCCTCACTGCCATCGAACATCTGAACAAGCCTACCCACGAGATGACCTTCGTATATTCCGGCGATGGACGCAATAACGTGGCCAATGCCCTGATGATCGGTGCCGCCAAAACCGGTATGGATTTCCGCATTGTCGCCCCCAAATCCCTTTTCCCCGAAAAGAAACTGCTGGATAAGTGCAAAGCCGTGGCCAAGGAAACCGGCGCTAAAATCACCGTAACCGACGATATCGCCAAGGGCGTGAAAGGTGCGGACGTGATCTATACCGACGTATGGGTTTCCATGGGCGAGCCGGATAGCGTTTGGGCCAGCCGTATCAAGCTGCTGAAGCCCTACCAGGTGAATGCCAGAATGATGAAGCTTACCGGCAAAGCCACCACCCTCTTCATGCATTGCCTGCCTGCTTTCCACGACCTGAAGACCAAAGTGGGCAAAGATATCTTCGAAAAATTCGGCCTGAAAGAAATGGAAGTGAGCGATGAAGTTTTCGAAGGCCCCAATTCCGTGGTTTTCGATGAAGCCGAGAATCGCATGCATACCATCAAAGCCGTGATGGTGGCAACTCTGGGAGCATAGGCCAAGTTATCACCAATATCCAAGCTGAGAGCAACCCTCTCAGCTTTTTTTTTATATTGCGGTGACAAAGGTCAGCGATAAGGGATCAGGAATGGAGTTCAAGCGGCTGAAGAAGCTATTACCTTTACTCAGAACTTTTAGAGCCGCTTGGACTTCATGCCGTAGTTGCTGCTGTTTGAAGTCCAAAGCGCTATTATACATAGATATAAGCGTATATTATGTCCAAGCACTTTGAACTCCAATCAGCCAGTAACCTGATGCTGCATAATTCTTTACCATGAGATGCCCGTGTGATGCCCGGGCAATTGCATGGTGGTCGCATGGGCAGCGCATGGTGAACCAGTAGCCAGGAAAGTGCAAAGCCCCCAGGATTCGACACGTCCTCGTATCGAGCTTTAGCGCAGTTTCGCACAGGTGAACACAGAACTTTATCAACTCAGCATAACAAGCGACTGCGTCGCTTTGCAAACGGGGACGTTTGCAATCCAGGTAGTACCCTTTGCCTCCAAAAGCAGAGAGGCCTCCCTAGGGAAGCCTCTCATTAGGTTTAGCGTGCATACTCCCCGGATAGTTTCGGGGTGCATGCTATATTCTGCTTATTGATATGCAGTTACATAGTAGAACTGATATTGGGCAGCAGGGCTTAGGGTTACACTGGTAAGCGGAGCGGCAATCGTTTGCAGGGGGGTACCCCAAGGCATGATTCCTGTAGGGTCGTTCGATCCATATACGTAGTAACCTGTGGCACCGGCCACTTCATCCCAACTGATTTCGACATTGGCGCCGACCACAGTAATGATGACGTTTTCGGGGATTCCCAGGCCGGAGAGGGTGGTGAAATCACCTTCATCGGCTCCTGATCATCGGCTTGGCGATTAGATAGAATGCCATCCAGAACCCGAGGTAGATCATTCCGGCGATGAAGTTCGTAATTATGGGGCTGGAAGATAAAGACCAAGTCCCCGGTGAAACCACGTGCAGCATTCCCAGGATTATCAGAGTGAGGCTGGTAACCAGATCCGCCGCTCCGCTGTGAAACCATGCCCAACTTACCAAAGGCGTATCTTTTGACATCATGATTCTCCTCCATCCTGCCTCAGATCCTAAAATCACAGGATGTATATCTATATCAGCTCAGTCAAAACAATATCGAATGAGGAATTAAAGCCGCTGTAGCATTAAATGTCAAGCCAAATCCGGCGATAATATCAAGTTCAGTGTGGAAATTTGGCGACAACCACCTTTTGTCCATCCGGATTTATGAATGGCTATCTTTCAAACTATATCGGGAGTATAAACCCGCCGTCTTTCCCACAGCTGCCGTCATTCCAGCGCAGGCTGGAATCCAGTTCTTTATAAATCTTTGTGGTACAATCATCTGGATCCCTGCCTTCTCACCCCAACTGCCAACAAGTTATCTGTCGGGGATCCCGGTCGCAGGGATGACGGGCTGATTACTTTAATGGTCACTCACTTATTTTGTAAGTGAGCCCTAATTCATCGCTCCAAGGATTTTCATTACCTCTGCTTCCGGCATCCCCTGTACAAGGTTAAGACTGTTGATGTCAAATCCGTCTCTTCCGTAATTGCGGTAGGCGATCACCCGGTAGAACATATATTCCGCAAATTCGCCCACTTGCAGATGCGTGTAGGTGAGTCCGGGAGTCATGGCCAAAAAGTAATATGGTGCTTCGGGATCTGGCAAGCCGTCGTAAAAGACCAGATACCCATCCGGTGTAAAGGGTGTATTGTAGATAGTTTGCGTTACCGCATCCCAAGTGATCACTGCATTATAGCCATCCATGACCACCGCCACATTTTCCGGTGGCAGGGGCGGAACGTATTCGCCGCTGCCTCTCAGCTCCAAACCATATATCGGCAGGTTGGCGGAATTGTTATGGATATAGAGGCTGTCCACCACAGTTCCTATAACTTGCGGAGTGAAAACCAGATGGATAGAGAGGCTGTCCCCCGCGGGGATGCTGTAGGGCAATTGCTGTTCCTGCACCGCAAAGGGACTATTTGCCAGATATTGGCTTAGCGCATTAACCACCAGGCTTGCCGTGCCGGGGTTCTTTATCCACAGCGGCTGGGGCTCCGATGCCCACCCCAGATACACAGTGCCAAAATCCATTCTTGCCACGGGATTCGTGCCAATCAGCGGGAAACGAGGCATAACTGTGATGTAGTCATTATATGTGACGCTGTTACTCAAACCAGCTGAATTGCTTACAGTTAGTGTAACCGAATACACCCCCGGTTCTTCATACACGTAGAGGGGATGCTGCAAGGCGGACGTATCCCCATTGCCAAATTCCCAACCCCAGGTAGTAATAGTGCCCGTACCAGGGGTGGACTGATCAGTAAACTGCACCGTAAAAGGATGCAATCCAGAGTTCATGTCTGCATTGAAAATAGCAGTGGGTTCGATAGGACCAATTTTTGCGACAAAGATATCTTCAAAGCCATTGCTAGTGAGGGTAGTGCTGTTAAAAGAGGCATTTCCATTGAAAGACCCTACCACATAGCTGTTTCCGTTGGCATCTGTGGCAATGTCATGGCCATAATCATAATCTGTCCCACCGGCATGCTTTACCCAGAGCCAGTTGCCGTTCGGATCAGATTTAGTGATAAAGATATCATTATAC
>JAGOKK010000139.1 GCA_017994635.1 Candidatus Cloacimonadota bacterium
ATAGTATTGGTAATGGGATAGTTAAGAATCTATGGAATGATCCAAAGCCTTTTAGCCACTCTCAAACGCGAAAAAAAAGCTTGACCATTTTGGGCACTTCTGCCATTTGTAAGTTAGGGAAAAAATAGAGGTTGGAGTTTGGATGACTAAGGAATACAGATTCAAGGGAGTGAATCCGGAAGGGAAACTGGTACAGGGCACCTTCATGGCGGATAGCCCCAAGGCTGCCAAGGCACAGCTGGCGCAGCTCTCTCTGCGTTATAAGCTCAGAATTCAATCTTTTGAGAAGAAACGCGATTGGCTGTATAAGGTCCAATTACCCGGGAAGAAGAAGTTTGACGGCCGCCAAAGTGCCTACACCAAGGAAGAAGTAGCAAATGCTCTTCGCAAAATGGGCTATACCAAGTTTTCGGTATCTCCCGTTCTTTTTGATCTCCCTTCCAAGCCTTCTCTGCCTGATATCATGATGTTCATTAAGCTTTCCTCCACCATGCTGCGTGACAAGATGAGCTTTGGCAAGATCCTGGAGATGCTGGCGGAAGAGCAACCCAACCGCGGTTTCCGTGAAGCCTTGCAGCAGATCGAGAGCCAGCTCAAGGCCGGGGCTGAGGGACGTGAGGTGTTTAACCGCTATCAACACGTCTTTGGTAAGTTTCCATCGTACATGCTGGGTCTGGCCACCCGAAGCGGTAACATGGCGGAGGTGTTTGACGCCACGGCGAAGTTTATCGAACGCGATATGGAGATCCAGAAGAACATCAAGAAAGCGGTGATCTCACCCATGTTTGCCTTACTTGCCACCTTTGGTGCCACCATCTACTACATCGTAGATATTTTCCCCTCTACTGCCGAGCTTTTCCTGAAGTACGACATGCCGTTGCCCAATCTGACCAAAAAGACCCTCGCCGCCAGCGATTGGTTGGGTGCCTATTGGTGGCTTATTCTGCTTGTTGTAGCAGTTCCGGCAATAGTTTTGTGGCGATGGTGGAGCACTCCAGCAGGCAAGATATGGAAGGATAAGCACTTGGTGAAGCTGCCTTTGGTGGGGCACTTGATTCACAAATCCTCCATTGAGATCTATTTTCGCGTCTTTGGCACCATATATGGCGGTGCGGGAGACAACATTGAGACCATTAAAACCTCTGCCGAAGCCTGCCGTAATGCCTGGATGGAAGATCGGATCAAGAAAACCACCATTCCCCTGATGCTGAAGGATGGTCTGGGCTTCGTAGAGGCCATGACCGCGGCAGAAGTCTTCACCAGGACTACGCTAACGCGACTAAAGACCGGACAGGAAACCGGTAATCTATTGCAATCTGCCCAACAGATCGCTACGTTTTACGAGGCTGAAACTACTTACAAGATGAATAACCTGATTGAATACATTCAGACCCTGGTCGGGCTGGTGATCGCTATTGCCATCACCTTCCTCACTGTGGTATCGGCAGAAATCGCCACCATTTCACCCCCCACATTCTAGGGTCGAGGATAGATAACTAATGGTTAGCAGCAAGTTCGCGCAGTTTCTGGTTCGTAACGGTTACTTTGATGACGAGACAGTAAGCAAAGCCGAAGCCAAGATGGAAGAATATGGCGGCACATCCGCCAGTGCTTTGGCGCGCGTATTGGAGATAGAATTTGGCGCAGCGCACGACTCCGTGTATGAAGCGCTTTCCGTACACTACGCTTTCCCCACCTACAAAAAGAGCATCGAGGAAATCCCGGATAGTCAGATCGACGGTTGCAAGCAGGTATTGGACAGTCTGCGCCGGGACAGCGATGAAGACTTTAAGCGCAAACTGCTCTTTCACAAGATCCTGCCCTTTGCTGTACACAAAACCAATCGTGATCTCCTGCGGGTGTTAACCAGTGACCCTACCAACAAGGTGATTCAGGAGATCACCACGCGCACCCCGTATCGGCGCTTGGAAATATACTGGGCACCGCTGAAGACCATTGAGGAGATAATCGCCAGGGTCGCTCCGCAGAAGAACGAGTTTCTGCAGCTTCTGGAAGAAGCGGGGCAGGTGCTGGCCGATATCGAAGACAAGGAAACTGAAGTACTGGACGAGCAGACTCTGGATGAAGAGATCAATAAAAGCCTGCTGGTGAACCTCTTTGAAGGCTGCCTGATCGAGGCCGTGCGCAAGGATGCCAGTGATATCCACATCATTCCCAATGGAAAGAGCACGGTGGATATCTATTTCAGGATAGACGGGAAATTGCAGCTTTGGCTACGACAGGAAAATACGGCCCCGGAAGCTCTGACCGCGGTGGTGAAAGACCGCTCCAACGGCGTGGACCGTTTTGAGCGCGATACCGCGCAGGACGGCTTTGCCCAGCGCGTGGTAGATGATCATCTGATCCGTTACCGTATATCCATTCTGCCAATCGTGTCCCAGGAATATGAACGTCGTTTTGAAAGCGTGGTGATCCGCGTGATCGACGACCGCAAGGTAATCACGGACTTTCGCAAGCTGGGTTTCCAGGAACAAGCAGAAAAGGAATTTTTAAAATCCATCAATACCTCAAAGGGCATCGTGATCGTCACTGGCCCCACTGGTAGCGGAAAGTCCACCACTTTGATGGCGGCGCTGCACCAGGTGATCCACCCCGGGGTAAACGTACTTACCTGCGAAGACCCGGTGGAATATGTGATCCGTGGCGCGCGACAATTGAAGATTGGGCACAAAATGAGCTTTGAACAGGCCATTCGCTCCATTTTGCGTCATGACCCTGACATCGTGATGGTGGGTGAGATTCGTGATAAGATTACTGCTGAAACGGCGGTGAAACTGGCCAATACCGGTCACCTGACCTTTAGTACCCTGCATACCAACGACGCGCCCTCAGCGGTTTCGCGTTTGTACAAGATGGGGATTGAGACCTTCCTGCTGGCATATTCCATCAACATCATCATTGCCCAGCGCCTGGTACGCAAGCTCTGTGTGCATTGCCGCCGGCCGCTCTCCAAAGAGCATTGGGAAGCAGCGATGCAACTTGGCCTTACCAGGGAAGAGCTGGAAGCCGGGAAGATCTATGAACCCGTGGGCTGCCCCAAATGCCATAACGGCTATAAAGGCCGTATAAATGTGGCGGAAGCCCTGTATTTCTATCCGGAAATTCGCCAGGAAATCGTGAAATCGGTAAGCGATATCGACGAAGATCGGATCCGCAAGATCGCCGAAAAACACGGCATGCTCTCCATGCGCGATAGCGGTGTGGACCGCATGCGGGAAGGGCTAACGGATATGACAGAAGTATTGTATGTAACTTCTGAGGATTAGAAAAGATGAATATGATGGAAATGTTTTTAGCACTGATGGCAGTGGTCCTCTTTACTACTTTGTCATTGACTTACAACCAAGCTATATGGAGGCAAACAGATTATATCAACAATGCTACGATGGTGGTT
>JAGOKK010000045.1 GCA_017994635.1 Candidatus Cloacimonadota bacterium
TCGGCAACATGATACCTCCACGTAACTTTACTTATAGCGCATGATTTCCGGGTTTAAAGATCTTGGCAAGGGAAATATTTGAGGGGGTCACTCCGCCTGCTCCCTTAGTGAGCGCAGACCCCCCCCATTTTTCCTTTTCACAATCCATTTCCCCGCACAGTTCCTTGTTAACTTTGAAATAAATCCGCGTATTCCGCGTGCCAAAAGACAGGTTTCTATGCCCCAATGTCATCTCAATTGTCAATTCTCAATTCGCAATTTACCATAATGCCGCTTTTTATCTTGACAAAATCCCGCTTGCCAAAGGCTTATGTCAGTTAGTTAAGGAACTGCCTCCAGCCTTTGCCGACGATTTGTAGTATAGAATTTATGACGGTTTTGGCACCATGGGCAGTATTCATAAATAGCAAGAATATATACCCGGATGAGGGTTTGTTGCCCGCGGACGGGGGAGGAATGATGAACAAGATACTGTTTATAGTGGCGCTCAGCCTACTTTTACTGCTCACCGCCTGTGGCCCCAGCGTGAAAGTACAACGCATCCCTGCGGATACCGCCACAGATCTCAGCGGTAAATGGAACGACACGGACAGCCGTCTGATCTCGGAAGAGATGGTGCGCGATATGCTCAGCCGGCCCTGGATGAGTAGATTTTCGCAAAACGAAGGCCGGGCGCCGGTAATGATCATCGGCACCATGCGCAATCTCTCCAGCGAACACATCGAGATGCAGACTTTCGCCAAGGATATTTCCCGCGAGCTATTGAATAGCGGCCTGGTACGCTTTATTGCCTCCCGCGACGATCGCGATGAAGTCCGCGATGAACGCGCTGATCAGCAGTATTTCGCGTCTGAGGAAACAGCCAAACGCATGGCGCAGGAAGTAGGTGCAGATTATATGCTCCAAGGCTCTGTGAAGACCATAATGGACAAGGTGGACAATACTCAAGCCAAGTTTTACCAGGTAGATCTGCAGCTTGTGGATGTCGAAACCAGCGAAACCGTCTGGATCGGCAGTAAAGAGATCAAGAAAATCGTAGAGAGCAGCCGCTTCCGCTTGTAAATCATGCCCCTTTTGGCGTCGACTGTGAAGATTGGTGACCAGTCCCGTTCGAGCGCTCATAGCAGCGTTCCCGGCTCCGCTATGCCGGTAAAATACCTCTACCTCTGCAGTCTGATCTGTCTTTTGCTGTTAAGCGCTTCATGCGCCAGCTTTTACACCACTCAGGCCCGAGGCAAGGATCTGGACGCTGCGATCTCTTCCAAGGATATCAACACCGCGCTGAAGCTGGTGGATAACCCCAAAATGAAAAAGGGCAAGGATCGAGTCCTCTACTTCCTGGATGCCGGAATGCTGCATTATTACAACGGTGATTGGGAAATAAGCAACGAACTCCTGCAGCTCGCGGAAGACGCCATCGTGGAGCTCACCACCAAAAGTCTGAGTAAAGCCGCCACTTCCATGCTGCTGAACGATAATGCTCTGGATTACTCCGGAGAAGATTATGAGGACGTCTATATCAACGTCTTCAAAGCCCTAAACTACTTGAATCTAAATGATCCCGAAGCCGCTTTCGTAGAAGTTCGCCGTATCGACGACAAACTTAGTTATCTGGAGCAGAAATACGCCGACATGGCCAAGGAAATGAGCAGCAATACCAAGGGCAGCAGCGAGGTAAAGAGCGGCAGCAACAAGTTTCACTCTTCCGCGCTTGCCCGCTATCTCAGCCTGATGATGTATGAATCCATCGGCGATCGTGATGCCGCACGGATCGATTTTGATAATATCCGCTTTGCCTTTGAGAGTCAGGCAGAGCTGTATCCCTTTGCCATGCCTGAGATCCAGCATCCCCTGCAGCGCAAGAATCAGCCTCTTTTACGCGTGATCGCCTTTTCAAACCGCGCTCCTAAGAAAACCTCCCACGAAATGCACATCCATACCTCGAAAGACATGCTGCTGATCGGCAGCGTGGATAGCGAGGTGAATGTATCCACCATCTATTGGCCGGATATCGAGGAAGGATATTACTTCAAGTTTGCCTTACCGCATCTGGAGCCACGGCCGCCCCAAGTGGGTCAGGTGGTGGCTGTAAGCCCCGATGGCAGACGTTTTCCCCTGCAAAAGCTGGAGGATGTGTCTCTGGTGGCAAAGCACACTTACGAGATCAAGGAGCCATTGATCTTCTTCAAAAGCGTCTCCCGCAGCGTGATCAAGGGTTTGGCCGCTGAGCACGCCAAAGAAAAAGCTTCGCGCCGCAATTCCTCCCTTGCCTCTGTCCTGCTCAGTATCGCCGCTGATGCCGCGGTCTTCTTTAGTGAGAATGCCGATCTGCGGCTTTCCCAATTTTTCCCTGGTGAGGCCAGAATTGCAGAATTGCCCCTCAGTGAAGGGATTCATGAGATACGCCTGGAATTCTATTCCCCTGCCGGAAATCTGATCCACAGCCAGGTCAAGAGCGTGGAAGTACGCGCAGATAAACCCAATCTTTTGCAGAGCTGGTATCTCTAGCTCATGTGTTGCTGTGATATAAACAAAATATGGAGTCATAAATGGAAATTCGCAAACTCGACCAGATGTTTGAAGTTCTGGCATCACGTACCAAAAAACGTCTTGTAGCAGCATGGGCGATCGACGCTCATACCATAGAAGCAGTAGCCCAAGCAGTAAACAAGGGGATCATCGAAGGTATCCTAGTGGGCGATGAAGCGCGCATCAAACAGGTCTGTACCGAACACAAGATTGATCCCGGTCTCTTCAAGATAGTTCATTGTGACAACGATCTGACGGCCGCCGCCAAAGCGGTGGACATGATCAATGCCGGAGAAGGAGACTTCCTGATGAAAGGTCTGCTCTCCACCGACCGTTACATGCGCGCCATACTGAACAAAGAGAAAGGCCTGATGAATCCGGGGGCTATCCTGTCTCACGTAACGGTTGCCGAGCCCAAAACCTATCACAAATTGCTCATTTTTGGCGATGTCGCGATCATCCCCCTGCCCGATCTGAACCAAAAGATCGCCATCACCAATTACCTGATACGCGTAGCTCAGCTTCTGGGTATCGAAAACCCCAAGGTAGGCCTGCAAGCAGCCAGCGAGCAGACTCTGCCCAAGATTCCCTCCTGCGCCGATGCCGCCATCATCGCCAAAATGGCTGAACGCGGCCAGATCAAAGGCGCGATGATCGAAGGCCCTCTGGGAATGGATCTCATCATCGATTCCGAAAGCGCCGTGATCAAGGGTATGAAGAGCGAAGTATGCGGCGATGCCGATTGCATCCTTTTCCCCAATATCGAAGCCGGAAACGCTTTTTACAAGACGGTCGTAAAGCTTCTCAAGAGCGATCTTTGCGCCATCGTGATGGGTGCCCGCGTACCCTGCGTGCTTACTTCCCGCGGAGATAGCGAGCGCTCCAAACTCTATTCCATCGCCCTGGCGGCGATGCTGGCCTAAGGAAAGATGAAAAAGCTGATTGAACTGGCTGAAAAAGCCATTGCCAGCGGCAAAAAGACCCGTGTGGCCGTTGCCGCGGCGGAAGACGCCAATACCATCGGAGCTATCTGCAGAGCCGCCAAAGACGGCTTTGTAATGCCCATCCTAATCGGCAGTGAAGCCCGCATCAAAGCCCTGCTGGAGGATCATGATCTAGCTCCCGATGCTTACCAGGTAGTCGATATCTCCGATCCCGAGAGTGCCACCAGGGAAGCCGTTCGCATGGTCAAAGAAGGATCTGCCGACGTGCTGATGAAAGGTCTGGTGGGCACCGATAAGTTCCTGAAACAAGTATTGAACAAGGAACGCGGTCTGCTGCCCCCCAAAGCCGTAATGAGCTACACCTGCGCTCTGGAGCTGCCCCGCTATCATAAGCTGCTGCTCGTTTCTGACACAGCGGTATTACCCAATCCCGATCTGGATCAAAAGATTGCCATGTTGAACTACAGCGTAAAGATGGCACACACTTTGGGCATCAAGACACCCAAAGTAGCCCTGATCACTGCCACGGAGAAGGTCTCCCCCGGCATGCCAAACACCATAGACTACGCGCTCATCAGCAAGATGGCTGAGCGGGGTCAGATCAAAGGCTGCGTTGTGGATGGCCCTCTGGACGTTTTTCTGGCTTGCGATCCGGCCAGCATCGAGATCAAAGGGGTGCCTACTCCAATCGGCGGGGATGCCGACATCCTCATATTCCCAAATCTGGAAACCGCCAATGCGTTTTACAAAGGGCTGATGCTCTTTGCCGGAGGTGAATTGGCCGGACTGATCCAGGGGACGATCAAACCCGTGGTGGTAATGAGTCGCAGCGAAAGCGAAAACTCCAAGTACTACTGCATCGCCCTGGCCTGCCTGATGGCGGAGGGACAATGAAGATCGCCATCGCCAGTGATCACGCGGGATATCAGCTTAAGGAAGAGCTGAAAGCCGCTTTCCCGCAGCATGAGTTCCAGGATTTTGGTGCTAATAGCGAAAGCAGCATGGACTACCCCGATACCGGATATCCTGCTGCAAGAGCAGTAGCCGATGGCAGCTGCGAGCTTGGCATTCTGATCTGTGGCAGTGGCATCGGAATGAGTATCACGGCCAATAAAGTTCCTGGCATCCGCGCTGCACTTTGTAATATTACCGATGTCGCCCGGCTTTCGCGTATGCACAACAACGCCAATATCCTGGTGCTGGCCGGGCGCTTTACCGCCACTGCCTACGCCATCGAAATCGTGAAGGCATGGCTGGAAACCCCCTTTGATGGGGGCAGACACGAAAAAAGAATAAATAAAATACATCAAGGAGAACCAAAGTGAAACACATCCAAAAACAGGATCCCGAAATCTATGCTGCCATCACCAATGAGTTGAAGCGGCAACAGGAAAATCTGGAGCTCATCGCCAGTGAAAACTTCACTTCACTGGCAGTGATGGAAGCCCAGGGTAGCGTCCTCACCAACAAATACGCCGAGGGCTACCCCTATCGCTGGAGCAAAAAGACTGGCAAGGTAAATTATAGCCTCTACGGACGCTACTACGGTGGTTGCGAATACATCGACGACGTGGAACGCCTCGCCATCGAACGTGCCAAGCAACTCTTTGGTGCCGAACACGCCAACGTGCAACCTCACAGCGGTTCGCAAGCCAATATGGCAGCTTATTTCGCCCTGGTCAATCCCGGTGATACCGTACTCACACTGGAACTGGCGCACGGCGGCCACCTCACTCATGGCCATCCCCTATCCTTCAGTGGACAGTTTTATAACATCATTCATTATAACGTTGCCAAGGATACCCAGCAGTTTGATTATGAAGAGATCGAGCGTCTAGCCACCCTGCATCAGCCCAAAATGATTCTCACTGGAGCCTCTGCCTATCCTCGCAAGATAGATTTCAAACGCTTCCGCGACATCGCTGACAAAGTGGGCGCGAAGTTTATGGTGGATATGGCGCACATCGCAGGTCTGGTGGCTGCCGGTCTGCACGAGAATCCCGTCCCTTACGCAGATGTGGTAACTACCACTACTCATAAAACCCTGCGCGGACCGCGTGCCGGCCTCATTCTCTGCAAAGAGCAGTATGCCAAAGATATCGATGGCAAGGTCTTCCCCGGCATTCAAGGCGGCCCCCTGATGCACGCTATCGCCGGTAAAGCTGTGGCATTCCAGGAAGCGCTGCAACCTGAGTTTAAAAGCTATATGAAGCAGGTGGTAGAGAATGCCGCCGCGCTGGCCACAGCCCTGAAGAGCGAAGGATTTGACCTGGTCTCCGGAGGTACCGATACACACCTTATGCTGATCGATCTGGGTCCCGAAGATAAAGGCGGCCCCAGCGGCAAGAAGATGGAAGAAGCCCTTGATCTAGCCGGCATCACCGCCAATAAAAATACTGTTCCCTTTGATACCCGCAGCCCTTTTGTGGCTTCCGGGATTCGTTTGGGCACCCCATCCGTCACCACTCGTGGTATGGGCATCCCCGAAATGAAGACCATTGCTGCCCTCATTGGCAAGGTTCGCGATAACTATGAAAACGAGGCAGAACTCGCTAAGATCAAGCTGGAAGTTCAAGCCTTGACCAAGCGATTCCCCCTGTATCCAGAGCTGGGATAACATACGAAGAAGCCAATTAGGTCTTATCACATAAACGGGTGGAATGCACAATTCTGCCCGTCTTTCTTTTACTATGAAACTGATTCCCGGCAGATAGACTGGGACTATTGACTTAGGAGTATCTATGAGAATGTTTGAAATGAAGCAGAGCCTTCCCGCAGGGCTGGACTATTGGGAGATCAAGCAGCAGGAAAACCGTGAACAGATGGTCTTCTTCCTGAATGGCAATATGATACATAACAACCGGAGTTCTTCTTCCGGGATGATGTGCCGAGCTTACCAAAGTGGAGCCTGGGGCTTGGCCTCCAGTGCTCTGGCAGACTCACCCACTCTTGGAAGAATCTGCAGCAAAGCAGCTTCCAATGCGGCCCTACTTGCCAGGCACCGCACAGGTAAACAAATACTGCTCCCCTCCAATCCAGCAAGGGGTGAGTATCTCTTTTATACCAAGAAACAGCCTTGGAGCTTTGCCCAGAGACGAGATTTCGTGCAAGATCTGGATAACTACATCCATACCAAGTATCCCGGCCTCAGCACGCGTCAACTGGGTATCCGTCAGGACGAGACCGAGAAGCACATCATCACTTCGGATGGTGGAGAAATGCACGTGATGATCCCCCGCTCTTTCCTCTATGTATTGATGGTGGATAAGGGTCCCGACGGCCCGGTTCAAGGCTATCGTGCTCTGGGCGGATTTGGTCAGTTTGAAGATATCTACAGCGACCCCAAAGAGGTGTATGAAGAGCTCGAGAAGGTCTATCAAGAAACCCAGGATATGAAGGATACAGTCTATGCCCAGGCCGGAAGCTTCGATTGCGTGCTGGATTCACGACTGGCCGGTATCCTGGCGCATGAAGCAGTGGGTCATACCACTGAGGCAGACTTTGTGCTGAACGGATCCATTGCCGGAGACTATCTGAATCAGGCTGTTGCTTCACCTTTGGTGAGTCTGATCGACGTTGCCCACACTTACGCCGATACTATCTGCCCAGTTCCTGTATTTATCGATGATGAAGGAACTTTGGCAGAAGACTGCGTGATAATAGACAAAGGCATCCTGAAAAGCTTTATGCACAACAAGGAATCTGCCGCCATGCTGGGTATGCAGCTCACCGGGAATGCCCGAGGACACTGTTTTTACGATGAACCTCTGATCCGCATGCGGAACACAATGATTGTGCCAGGCAAAGATAAGCTGGCAGAGATGATCGCTTCCATCGAAGAGGGCTACTATCTGGTGGAATCCAATAACGGCCAAGCCGATGCCACCAGCGAATTTATGTTTGGCATTGCCCTGGGCTACGAAGTAAAGAACGGCAAGCTAGGCAAAGCCATCAAGAGTACCACCATGAGTGGAGTGGCTTTTGATCTGCTCAAAACGGTTACAATGGTCTCGGACGATATGTATTGGACCGCATCTGGAATGTGTGGAAAGAAACAGAGCATCCAGGTCGGCATGGGCGGTCCCGCCATCAAATGCCGCGTCAATCTGGGGGGTAAGTAATGGAAAAGATCTGCAAAAAACTGATAGACCGTCTGTTGGAGCTGGGGGCCGATAAAGCCCTGGTGATATTCACCCAATCCGAGTCCAGCGAGTTCAACCTGATATACAAAGAGCTAAACCTCCTGCGTTCCCTGGAATCCAGCGACATAACCATCAACGTTTACAAAGATGATAAACGCGCCATCAAATCGATCAACCAGATCGATGAAGCCTCACTCGAGGAAGCCATCACTGAACTGATGCAGACTGTAGCAGAAAGCAATCCCGATCCCGCCTTTGATATTGCCGAGTATCAAGAGCCGGCAGTCTTTACCGATGGAGTACTGGTGCCGGATAGCGAACTGATTGTCAGCCGTCTTGCTGAATTTGCTCAAGAGATGAAGGATATGTACCCGGACGTGCTTTTTGATGCCACTATAAGCCATACCCATTCTCAGACCAGGTTCATGAATTCCAACGGCGTAGATGTGTCAATCGAGCGTGGTTACTACGAGTTTTCCACGATGTTCACTGCCAAAAAAGGCGGTAAGATGAGCTCCATGAACTTCGCCTATTTCCGAGCATCCAATCTGGACCGACCCTGCATGGAGATCAACCAAAGCAGAGAACTGATCCGACAGATCGTGGAGCAGACTCATCCGGGCACGATTCCTCAGAAATTTGTGGGTGAGGTGATTCTGGCTCCCTTTGTGCTGGGAGACCTGATTCAAACTCTGATCCAAAGCCATTTTAGCGATAATGCGCTAATCAGTAATCTCAGCCTGTATCCAGACCATCTGGGGCAAAAGCTCTTCAGCGAGAAGCTCACCATCACGAGCCGTCCCCGGGATCCACATCAGGCAGTGAAGCATTTCATCACATCGGATGGCTACCTGGCCCGCGAAGAAGCAATCATCGACAAAGGCGTGTTAAAGGCATATCCTATAGCGACCTATGCTGCCAATAAGACCGGAAAGCCCGTGGCCAAATGTCATCCCTACAACCTCGTGATCGCGCCGGGAGAGCTGTCTTTGGCAGAGATGATCGCCCACACCAAACAGGGAATCCTCTGCATGAGAGCATCTCACGGAAAACCCAGTGCGCAGGGAGATATGTCCACCGTGGCCAAGAACAGCTATTACATCAAAGATGGCAAGATCGTCTGCCCAGTGAAAGAAACCATGATCTCCTTCAACCTGATCGAAGCAATGAATAGTATCGTGGATTTCAGCCGCGAAACGCATAACGCTGGCGAAATGATCATGCCATATATGAGATTCGGCGGAGCTACGATCTCCGGCAAGTAAGCCAACCCGGCTGCCTGCAACCATCATTCGAGACGGCTATCCATCATCGGATAGCCGCCACGAACTGTTCCTAAGCCTCTACAAACTCCAATCAACCCATCGATCGCTTTCACAACGGCTGGATTCAGTGAGGGTTTGTGGAGACTCATAATGGGAAGCATAACAGACTAAGGGGTGGGTAATTAGCAGGTTACTACCCTTTTTTATGTTGACAAAAAAACCGTGATATGAGTCCATGTCCTAATTCATATACAATAGTAGTGTAAGTGAACTTAAGAATCCATAATTGAATATACTTATAACTCTGGATTGAACTCGGTTCACTGATTTTTTGCCGATAAGGAGATACAAGAAAATGGCAGTACCAAAAAGAAAGACCTCAAAGACCCGTAGAGATAAGCGCAGAACTCATGATGCCCTTACCGCTCCGAGCTTCAGCACTTGCTCAAAGTGCAACGAGCCGGCCCGTGCGCATCATGTATGTGAAAAGTGCGGCACTTATAACGGCAGACAGATCCTAGACGTTAAGGAATAAATTTGCGGGTAGCGCTGGACGCCTTTGGCAGCGACGCGGCACCGTATCCCGAAATCGAGGGTGCCGTATTGGCGATAAAGGAAGATCTCTGCGATGAGGTGATCCTTGTGGGTGACCAGGAGATCATCGCAACCGAGCTTGGCAAGTTTTTTTACGACACATCCCGCATCAAGATTGAAAATGCATCCCAACGTATTGAAATGGGCGATAGCGCCGCAGCTTCAGTACGCAACAAACGCGATTCTTCCATGGTACGCGCGATTTCTTTGCATCGGGATGGCAAAGCTGATGTGGCAGTTTCCGCAGGGAACACCGGAGCCATGATGAGCGCTTCCCTGCTAACTCTGGGGCGGATGAAGAATGTACTCAGGCCCGCGATCGCGGTGCTATTCCCTACCCAGAGCGGCCCGGAGATCATCCTCGATGTGGGTGCGAATGTAGATTGCGAGGCTCAGCATCTCCTGCAGTTTGCAGTGTTGGGCTCCAAATACTATGAGTACTTCTTCAAGGAATCCAATCCGCGCGTATCGCTACTCAATATCGGCGAAGAAAGTGCCAAGGGTAACAGCATGTCCAAAGAGGCACATCAATTGATGGCTTCCAGCAAAGATATCAACTTCGCAGGCAATATCGAGGGTAAGGACGTGATCTCCGGAGTTACGGATGTGATCGTCTGCGATGGTTTTGTGGGTAATGTGATGTTGAAGACTGTAGAAGGCGTGGGCTTTTCCATCTTTTCCATTTTGAAAGAACAGATAAACAAGGACTGGGTGGCCAAAATCGGCGCCATCCTGTCCTATCCAGTATACAGCTACATCAAGAAAAAGCTTGATCACACCGAATATGGAGGAGCACTTCTGGTAGGTCTGAACGGTATATCCGTAGTTTCACACGGTCGCAGCAATGCCAAGGCGATTAAGAACGCTATCCGTTTCGGCGCCCGCATTGCCGAGTCTGGATTTGTGGAGCACACCAGAGAATACTTTGAGAGGTTGTAATGGGACAATACTTTGCCAAGTTTTCCGCTTTTGGAAGCTATGCCCCAAAAAAGATTCTGACCAATCAGGATCTGGAAAGAATGGTGGATACATCGGATGAATGGATCCGTACCCGTACTGGAATGGTGGAGCGTCACATCGCGTCTGCCGAAGAAGCCGCCAGTGATCTTGCCTATCAGGCCGCGGTGAATGCCATCGAAGCCTCAAAGGTAAAATATAAAGAGATAGATCTCATCATTGTGGCTACCATTTCCGGAGATCATGCCTTCCCCTCGACAGCATGCATCATACAGAAGAAACTGGGGCTGAAAAACATACCCGCTTTTGACGTCTCAGCCGGCTGTACAGGCTTTATCTATGCCTGCGACATTGCCCGCCAGTACATCGAAAATGGTGCAGCGAAGCACATCCTGGTGGTCGGAGTAGAAGTACTGACCAAGATCACAAACTGGACAGATCGCAATACATGCGTGCTATTTGGCGATGCTTCAGGTGCTTGCGTGATGTCCCGGGCAGAACCCAGTGACATATCCCGGATCATTGACACCAAGATTGACGCCGATGGCAGCCAGGGCGATTTTCTGGTACAAGCTGCAGGTGGATCGCGACTTCCCGCCAGCCATGAAACGGTGGACGCCAATCAACACACTGTATATATGGAAGGGAATCGCATCTTTAAAAACGCGGTCAAAAGCATGTACGCATCTTCCGATGAACTACTGCGTCGCAATCACTTGAGCGCGCTCGATATCGATTGGGTGATCCCACATCAGGCAAATCTGCGCATCATCGAAGCACTGGCCGAGAAAATGAAAGTCCCGATGAACAAAGTGATCGTGAATATCCATAAATATGGCAACACCTCTTCGGCCACAGTACCCCTGGCACTGGATGAAGCTATCCGAGGGAAAAAGATCCGAAGAGGCGACATTCTGCTGCTCACTTCGTTTGGCGCTGGCTTGACCTGGGGCAGCATCCTGGCGCGGTACTAGGAGCTATTACATTATGAAGACAGCTTTTATATTCCCCGGACAGGGAGCTCAATACATAGGCATGGCGCAGGATTACCTGGCCCAATCCCCAGAATATACCGCAATCCTGGAGCAATTTGACCGTGATCACGGGACTCCACTCGCAAAAGCGATGGCGGAAGGTCCCGAAGACTTGTTGAAACAGACACACCTCACACAGCCCGCCATTCTCTTTCACAGCATCTGCGCACTTCAGGAGTTTCAGAAGCACTTTTCCCTCCAGCCGGATTTTGTGGCAGGTCATTCTTTGGGCGAGTTTAGCGCATTGGTCGCCTCGGGCATCCTGGACATTAGGCAAGCCATGCATCTGGTACACAAACGTGGCGAGTTTATGATCAAAGCCGTGGGCGATATACCCTTCGCCATGGCGGCTGTGATCGGATTGGATTCCGCTACTGTGGCCGCCATCTGTGAAGAGGCGTCCCGTGAAGGATTGGTACAAGCCGTAAACTTCAATACCCCAATCCAGACCGTGATATCGGGTACCGATGGTGGTGTAGCCAAGGCCGGTGAACTTGCTAAAGCACGGGGAGCCAAAAGAGTACTACCTCTTGTGGTGGGTGGCCCATTTCACACACCTCTGATCGATAAAGCCAGCTTGTGGTTGAGCGAAGAGATGGCCAGGGTTGAGTTTGTGAATGGCACTGTGCCGGTGGTCTCAAACCTGGACGCCAGGGCTTCACTGATCGGTGACGAAGCCAGAGTGAAGCTTGGCAAGCAGATCATTTCAGCGGTACGCTGGGTGGATTGCGCTCGTTACATGATCGATGCTGGTGTGGAGCTCTTTATCGAGTTTGGCCCTCAGAAGGTGCTGAGCGGGATGATAAAGAGTATTGACAAAGATGTGCGTTGCTTAAATGTAGACCACATTGAAGATATTGCTGCACTGCAGGAACTTATATCCTGAACATCAGTCAGTATATGGATGCTAAACTAGTAAAGGATATTATGATGTACGATCTCAAAGATAAAGTGGTGCTGATTACCGGATCTGCCCGTGGCATTGGTTTTACTATTGCGGAGCGTTTTGCCCATGAGCAAGCCCTGGTTTTGATCCTGGACCTGGCCCAGGAAGCGGTAGATAATGCCGTTGCCAAGCTGCGTGGACAGGGTGGTAATGCCTTTGGATATGTGGCAAATGTCACCGACACCAAAGGAGTGGAAGAGCTGTTTGCCCGTATCGTGAGTGAACATGGCAGGATCGACGTTTTGATCAATAATGCCGGTGTGACTCGCGATAACCTGATGATCCGCATGAAGGAAGAAGAATGGGATCTGGTGCTAAACATCAATCTCAAAGGCACTTTCATCTGTACACAGAAGGTCTTTAAGCACATGATGAAGGCGCGTAGTGGCAGCATTATCAACATCTCCAGCGTAATCGGGATCATGGGAAACAGCGGTCAGGCAAATTACGCCGCATCCAAGGGCGGAATGATCGCCTTTACCAAAAGCTGTGCCAAAGAATTTGCATCCCGTGGCATTCGCGTCAATGCGATTGCCCCCGGTTTCATAGAAACGGAAATGACAGCCACTCTGAGCGATGAGATCAGAGCTGAGTATGCCAAAGTGATCCCCATGAGCAAGATGGGAACTCCCGCCGATGTTGCAAAGCTATGCCTCTTTCTGGCTTCTGAAGAAAGCAGTTACATCACCGGACAGACCATTGCCGTGGACGGTGGTCTGACCATGCACTGATACACAAATAACATTATAGAGACCCAAACAGTAAAAAGAATAAACCTATCAATACCATAGGAGGAACAATGGATATTGAAGCCAAAGTAAAACAGATCGTGATGGACAAACTGGGCGTAGAAGAAGCTCAGATCGTTCCTGAAGCAAACTTCATCGAGGATTTGCGTGCCGATTCCCTGGATACAGTGGAGCTGGTAATGGCATTTGAGGATGAGTTTGGTCTGACGATTCCTGATGAAGATCAGGATAAACTTCGTACCGTTGGTCAAGCCATCGATTACCTGAAAGGAAAACTCGGTTAATCGTGCCAATCAAGGAATCAATCCTGATACCATTGATATCAGGATTGGTTCCACTTATCATAGATGCCCACGCTGCTTTCATCTGAGTTTTCGCCGAGGAAGCGATGTTTCAGACCAAGGCAGTGCCTATGAGCTGAACGAAAGAGGAAGATATGAATAAACGACGTGTAGTTATCACCGGAATGGGCGCATTCACTCCTGTGGGGCACAATGTAGCGCAAACCTGGCAAAGTCTGATCAACGGTGTATCCGGAGTAGGACGAATCAGCAACTTCAATGCTGAAAACCTCCCGGTACAGATTGCGGCAGAGATCAAAAACTACAATCCCGAAGATCACTTTGACCATAAAGAAGTAAAGAAACTTGATATCTATACCCAATATGCCATGATCGCGGCGCGTGAAGCAGTGAAAGATGCCAATCTCAGCGAAGGACAGTTTGATCCGGAGCGTACTGGGGTCATCTCCGGCGCTGGCATTGGCGGCATTCTAACCTTCGAGGAAGAATGCATCAAATGCCATACCGCGGGTCCGCGCAGAATCAGCCCCTTCTTCATCCCAAAGATGATCGGTAACATCGCGGCAGCGCACATTAGCATCGAGCATAACTTTAAGGGGATCAATTTTAACGTGATGAGTGCCTGTGCCAGTGCCAATCATGCGCTTGGCACGGCATTCCGCTCCATCCAATATGGCGATGCAGATATCATCGTATCCGGGGGTACGGAAGCAGCAGTAACCCCTCTGGCTGTGGGTGGTTTTACTTCCATGCGCGCACTTTCCACCCGAAACGATGATCCACAAACAGCGTCGCGTCCCTTTGACAAGGAACGTGATGGATTCGTAATGAGTGAAGGTGCGGCATTCCTCGTGCTAGAGGAACTGGAGCACGCCAAAACGCGTGGAGCCCACATATACGCCGAGCTGGTAGGGTATGGAGCCAGCGGAGACGCTTACCACATTACTGCCCCCACTGAAGATGGAGAAGGCAGCACCAGGGCAATCCTGATGGCGATCAAAGATGCCTCACTGAGCCCCGATGACATTGATTATGTGAATGCGCACGGCACTTCTACCCCATTGAACGACAAGGGCGAAACCATGTCCATCAAGCGTGCCTTTGGCGCGCGCGCGTACAAGATGAAGATAAACTCCACCAAGTCCATGGTGGGTCATATGTTGGGCGCTGCAGCAGGCATTGAAGCCATCGTCTGCGTAAAAACCATCGAAACCGGCATCATCCATCCCACGATTAATCTGGTGAATCCTGATCCTGATTGCGATCTGGATTACACTGCGGGCTGCTCAGTGAAACACACTGTAAACGCTGCGCTCTCGAATTCACTGGGATTTGGGGGACACAACAGCGCAATCGTGATTAAACGCTATACAAGCTAATACCATAACCACTATTATCCCGCCGGATCCAGTATTCGGCGGGAGCTTTTTGAAAGAGAAGCAATGAGTGCTAGATTGAAAAAGATAATTACCCAAATACTGGACTACTTCAACGGCAAACGCATGCCGGAACCCTATCCCAAATGGGAAAAAAGCCTGGGTCAATTGCAAAAGAGATTTGACTACACGTTTCACGATATCACGCTGCTCAAGGCTGCTCTCACCCACAAATCCTATCTGCGTCGTCACTTTGGAGATCATCAGGCCCCATCTCCCTTTGAACGCATGGAGTTTCTGGGCGATAGCATTTTGGGCTTTGTGGTATCCAAAGAACTCTTTGCGCGCCATCCGGAAGAACAGGAGGGAAAACTCTCCAAACTGAAATCAAAGATCGTTAGCGAGACCTATCTCACTCTAAAGGCTAGCAATCTGGAGCTGGGTAAGTATCTGCTGCTCAGTCCAGAAGAAGCTGCTTCGGGTGGAGCAGCCAAGCCGTCCATACTATCAGACAGCGTGGAAGCCTTGATTTGCGCCATCTACCTGGATAGCGGGATCGCCGCGGCTACTCGATTCATCAAAAGCCAGATCCTGGTGGATTATGAGGAAACTGTCACCCGCGACGAACTGGTGAATTACAAATCTATCCTGCAGGAATACTTGCAGGGCCGCAATCAGGATCCTCCCAAGTATGTCACCATCGCTGAAGAAGGCCCGGAACACCAGAAGACCTTTGTGGTGGAGGTACGTGTGGGAGATAAGATTAGCTGCGTAGGAAAAGGCAATACCAAAAAGACAGCGCATCAAGAAGCGGCTAGGCTGGCGTGCCAGAAACTGGGCGTTTGAGTAATATAAGACCCACTTGTCACTGCCCGTTACACCTCGCCCCCTGCTGCCCCGTACTTTACCCGAACTCCACTTGAATCCCTCCTGAACTGGGTTCAGGTGGAGTTCAAGTGGGTTTCAAGTGGAGTACATCTGGGTAATGGGGAAGATGTCTGGCTCGTCCTGGGAATTGTCAAAGGTTTTCGCGTTTTGTCACCCCGGCGTTACTTCTTATACAGGATCCACT
>JAGOKK010000046.1 GCA_017994635.1 Candidatus Cloacimonadota bacterium
TGTGTTTGTGTCTCTACATCAGGGTTGAGTGGTGCCCACTTTCAGCACGAATTCCTCTCGAACCCTTCCTGAACTCCTCTTGAATCCAGTTCGGGTGGGGTTCAGGTGGCCTATGAGTGGAGTTCAGGTCATCAGAGGGGGCAAAGATATGCGGAAGAAAGCTTAGAACAAAGACGCGGGATCAACGTCGATCTGCAGACTAATCCCTTTGGGGCATTTGAACGCGTTTTGGATGGTCTGGATGGTTTCTTTGCAGTGGTTGGCGCTTTCGCTTTTAATGATGATGTGATAACGGAATTGCTGATTGATCCTGGCGAAGGGGGCGGGATTGGGTCCCAATATCTGGGTGTGGGAATCCTGCAATTGCTGGCAAACCGGCTCCAGTAAATGCAGAAAGCTCTGCAATTGCTGCAGATCAATCCCCAGATAGAGCATTCTGGCCAGCCGAGAATAGGGGGGATAATGCAGACGCTTGCGATAGCTGAGCTCTTCTCTGGTAAACGCCTCAAAATCTTGATTGCTGGCATTTACGATGGCATAATGCTCAGGATTGTAAGTCTGGATGATCACTTCGCCTTTCTTTTCTGCCCTGCCGCTACGTCCCGCGACTTGGGTGAGCAGTTGAAAGCTGCGTTCGGCAGCGCGGAAATCCGGGATATTGAGGCTGATATCGGCATTGATGATGCCAACCAGAGTCACATTGGGGAAATCCAGCCCCTTGGAAATCATCTGTGTGCCCAGCAGAATGTCTACTTCGCCCTTTTTCATGCGTTGATACATGGATTTACTGCTGAGGCGGGAACTATCCGAATCCAGACGTAAAAGCCGGGCGGTAGGAAAGAGCAGTTTTAAGGTCTGTTCCACTTTCTGAGTGCCAGGCGAACCATAGGAAAAGCTGAATGAATTGCAGGATGGACACTTGCGGGGCATGGGGAAAAAGTGTCCGCAATAGTGACATTGCATCTCTTCGCGGTCACGATGGTAATACATGCTGATCTCGCAATTGGGGCAGGTGATCAGTTTGCCACACTTCAGGCATTGCACAAAGGAAGAGAAGCCACGGCGATTTTGAAAGAGGATGATCTGCTCCTGCCTGTCCAGACGGTCGATGATGGCTTTCACCAGTTCATCGGACAAGAGCTCCTGAGCCTCCTGATCGCAGAGATTCACGATTTTTACCGCCGGCAAAGTGTAGTTTAGCGGTCTTTGGGGCAGGGTATGTAGCGTGTATTTCCCGGTTTGAGCATTGTACCAGCTTTCCAGCGCGGGAGTAGCAGAACCCAGGACGATCTGGGCATTTTCCATCTGCGCACGCACCACCGCAAGGTCTCTGGCCTGGTAACGAGGGGCATTATCCTGTTTGTAGGATTGCTCGTGCTCCTCATCCACGATGATGAGCCCCAGATTGGGTACCGGGGCGAAGATGGCGCTGCGGGCACCGATGATGATGCGGCACTTGCCGCTTCTGATCCTCTGCCATTGCGCAAAACGTTGTGCGCCGCTAAGCTGGGAATGCTGGATAGCCAGTTCATCCCCAAAACTGCTGTCGAAACGATCCACCATCTGAGGGGTGAGCGCGATCTCAGGAATCAGGAAGATAACCCCTTTATCATCAAGTAAATAGCTACGGATCAGTTCGATATAAACTTCGGTCTTGCCGCTTCCGGTGATCCCATAGAGCAGATGTACACCAAACTTGCCCTGCTCGACCAGAATGTCCCGCACCACTTTTTCCTGGGCTGGATTGAGAATGATATTGCGTTGAGAAGTGGACGGTTCCCAAAACAGTTGCTTGTTCTCCACCTTGCGGGCTTGAATGCTGATGATCCCCTTTTTAACCATGGCCTTGATGCAACTATAGGACACACGGTTGCTTACCTCAGCCATGGGGAATGCCGCCCCGTAGGTGACAAAGATTTCCCAAGCCTCACGCTGTTTTAGCGGCAAGCTATCGGGATCAAAGTCGCTATCTACAATCTCGATGTAGTTCGCCACCTTGTCCTTATCCTTGTGTTTCACCCTGGTATCCAAGGTTAGTAGACCTTGTTCCTCCGCCAGATAAGCCATTTTATACACGGGATAAGCGGGTAGCAGGCGTTTCAGCTCTTTGAGCGCTACTTTATCCTGCCCGTTCAAAGCTCTGCTCAGTGCTTCAAATGGCGCAGGCACTTCGTTGCCGATCCAGGTGGCAGTAGCATCCACATCCGCCTGCAATTTGGCGGGGAGCATGGCAAACAGCGCTTTACCCACCGAACTGTGATAATAGGAGGCCATCCATTTGGCCAGGGCGATCAGCTCAGCACTTAGCACACCCTCATCGTCCAGGATCTCGGCAATCTCTCTGCAGGCAAAGCTCTCCGGCTTGGTTTCATTGTCGCAGATGCCCAGCATCAGTTTGTTATTGAGCGGGACCAGTACCCTTGCCCCGCAGGGAACAACCTCAGTGCTGCAATAAGTGAGATCATGGGTAAAACCCAGGGGAAGAAATACCTTGTAAAACTTCATGTGGTTACGGTGGGGCACCGAAGCATTTTTGTCAATAGCTATGTCGGAAACCTCAACCCGGATTGCCCGGCATATTCATCAGAGAATCCAGTTCCTCATACAGGTAGCGCTTCCTGCGGGAAGGAATATCCATCCTATCCAGAATGCCGGGATTTTCCTGCAACTGCACGCAGGTGACGATCCCTCGAGACAGGATATGCTTTTTGTCGTCATTGGTCAGATTGGTGAGGATCGTGATGGGATATAGCTTTTCTCTTTGAATGATCAGCTTCAATGACGCATCATACGGGTAATCCCACCCCATTAGATGGATCCCTGTGTGTTTGCTATACCGGATGGAGTCTGCCGAGAAGCGGCCATTGGTAAAGATCCAGGTCTGGTAGTTCTTTCCTTTATGCTGAGGCTCCTGCTCCCATTTTTCGATGATGTCGTTTACCCGTGAGTGAACGTAAAGAGGCACCTGGATACCAACGCTAAAGCCCTGATTGACAGAATACTTGCATTCCCCCAAGATCTGGATCTTTCCCTGAGAGGCCACCACATCCATCTCGTGGCCCACCGATGCGCCTTCGATCACAATCCCAACTTCCACATCAAAACCCCGGCGTTTGTAGATCTCCCCGATAAAATGCTCAAAGGGATAGCCGCTGGGACCAATCTCCGAAATGGCCTTTTTGAGCTTATAAAGTGAAGCTCCCGATGATTTTAGCCGCTTGAGAATCTTGAAGGCGCGGCTATATATCTTGGCGGTAGATGCCCCTGGATAGACCCAATTGGTGATATCGGCAGCTATATGGGAAATGGCAGCTTCATCAGCTCCGGCATTGAGTAGAGAGGTTTGCAGCTTCGTGATGTCAAAAGCTTCCGTTTGCCCTGAGGCTTTCTTGATCAGGACTACCGGGGCGGTCTTGGTTTCAATCATTTCATTTGCTCCTTATGCTTCTCTTTGTGAGGATAAGTAGTGATCGTCATAAAACAAGTTCTCCAGACATGCCACCGAAAATGAGATCTGCTTTACACATCCACCAGAGGCGTGTGACAATCCTGTGATGCCACCAGCAGTTTCACCTCACTGCGGATGGATTCCAGATATTGCCGCATCAGTTTATCGGCCAGATCAGGCAGGTTGTTGGTTTCCGAGAGATGGGCGAGTATGATATTCTGTAGTCCCGGATGCAGAATCTGTGAGATCAAGCCGACGGCTTGTTCATTGGAGAGATGTCCCTTGTTGCTCTTCACCCGCATTTTTAGCGACCATTCATACGGGCCTTCCATCAGCATTGTGAGGTCATGATTGCTCTCCAGGATCAAGCTGTGGACATCGCCCAGCTTTTGCACTGTGAGCCGGGTAGGGTAGCCCAGGTCGGTGGCCAGGCCAAGCCTGCGCTCATCATGTTCAAAACAGAAATTACTGCTGTCGGCAGCGTCGTGAGATGAACTGAACGGCTGGATGAGGATGTCCCCCACTTCAAAAGCAGCACCATTTTCAAAATAGATCAGGCGATCGTGCAGACTCCCCAGTTTGTGCATGCTGTATGCGTAAGTATCAGGGCTGATGTACACCGGGATTTTGAGGGTGCGGGACAAAGCTCCCGCTCCCCTAGTGTGGTCGGAATGCTCGTGAGATACGATCACTGCCTTGACGCTGGCGGGGGGTACTTTGAGCTGGTCGAGGGCAGATAAGATGCGCCTCATACTGATCCCGGCATCCACAATGATGGAAGTGCTTTTGGAGCGTACCAAAATGGCATTGCCCTTGCTGCCGCTGGCCAAAACGGATGTTTGAAACATGGAGAACTGGCGAGCCTATACGCGGACTATGCGATAATAGCGGTTGTTCAATTTGTCAAATTCGCTCCACACGGCATCCGGAGGCGCGGCCGTCACCAATTGAGCCACCCCGGCAGATTGGGCGTCCAGATTGTCACAGAAGTGCAGCACAATGGCTTCCAGAGTCTGTGGCAGTCGTACGGAGGCTTTTTCGTATTCACCGTGATGAGAGAGAATGAGGTGCCGCAGGTTCAGCAGCAAGTCCTCAGGAAAGCCGGGGATGCTATTCGCAGTGGTGTAAACCAGTTGATCGCTCATGCTGAGATGGCCGATCAGGCGTCCAACATCGGTAAAATCGTAAACCCCCTGCCCTGAGTATTCCCAGACTTTGGCTACGTCATGCAACAATGCCCCGGTGATCAAGAGATCGTAGGACACGGGATATTGAGTGCTGCAAAACTCGCATAAGGCCGCCACAGCTACACTGTGTTCAATGAGGCCGTGCATATAGTTGTGATGCCAGCCCTTGGCGGCAGGGGCATCCAAGTATTTGGCAAAGAAAGCTTTGTCTTCAAAGATCAGGTGTAGCAGCTTGTTCAGATACTCGTCCGTCACCCCATCTACAAAGCCCCAGAAACGCTCTGCGAGAAACTCCGGTTCAAACTTGCTGCGCGCGCTGAACAGGGCTATGTCATACTCACTTTTATCGGCAAAACGGAGATCGGTAACCGAGAGCTGAATCTGTCCCTTGAAGTTCACCACCGTCGCTTTGAGATGGATGATATCTCCCGCTTTGAAGTGACTGGCATATTTGGCTGCGTCTTTCCACACATTGCCAGAGATCTGGCCACTGCGGTCGATCAGACGCAGTCGTAGGTACTGCCCGCCCTTGCCTTCCCGTAGTTCCTTTTCTCCTGCCAGATAGAATCCGTTGATTTCCTTGTTTTCATATTGGTGTAGGTCTGATATGTAAATGTGTTCCATAATTCTCACTTTATAATGCTGATTTTGCGGGTAACTGGGGTATTCCCCTTGCCTTCGAAGCGAAGCAGGTAAATACCAGACACAGGAAACACGGAGTTTGGCAGATCAAGCGTGCCTTTAAACTCGTTTTCCCGCAGGATCAATTGACCCCGAAGGTTATAAATGCTGATCCTGCCGCCGCTTTTTGCCGTCACGCTGATGCGTTGACCCTTTACAGCAGGGTTTGGCCCCACTCGTAGAGCGGGTACCTGGTTCACGATATCCTGGTTCGTCACAAAATTGTCTGGCTCGAAATCCATGTAATTCACGAAATGGATGGCGCTTCCGTCATTGCCCTGAATCCAGTAGTAAAGTCGGTAATTTGCCACTAACTCGCCGGATGTGATCCCGCTGATCGTGAAGCTGTAAGTTTTGGTCAGGGAGGTGCCCATCGCCAGAGTAGCCGACGTGGTATCGGCAAAGGCCACAAAACGATCGAGATAGTAGCGGTCGACGCCATCATAGGCAAACTTCCTGGCCAGGGCGACAAAGACCCGGGATCCGTTCATAATGCTTTGTGTGCCCGAGGTATATATCCTGGTTCGGGCATTATGCAATTCGAGGTTTACGATCACACTCTCAGTGCCTTCCTGAGAACCGGCGCTGCAGGAAGACGAGCTTACAAAAGTGTGCAAACCGTCCATGCTCTCGATCAGATCAGCATACAATGAGCCGTAATCATCGCGGAAGCCGTTAATCCTGCCCTTTCCCATCCCAATCGTGACGGGCAAAGAATTCAGTCCATACCAGAAGAACCTGCGTTGTGAGGCCAGATTCGCCAGACTGTCTGAAAGTATGGGGAAGTAATGCAGCCGGTGCATCCGGGAATCCGGGTATGTGTCCTGAATGGCATTGATCACAGCGCTTTCATCCTGATGCAAGAGGTTTTCCATCAGCAGGATGGGCAGTTCATCGGTAAATACTGAAAATGCCTTGGTAATGGTGTTGTTTACGAGTAAAGTGTCGTTTTCCGGATGCTCGCCAGTCAGCCTGGCCACCACGCTTATCTGTGTGGCGGAATCTGGCAGACTGATGCTTTGCAGCCAGCTGGTTTGGCTATCAAACAGCATCAGAGTGTGGGATGAGATCTCATCCGGAATTGCGATATTGTGCGTGGCAAAAGCCGGTGCACCTGGCCTGGATAGGGTGAGTTGCAGATTGGCAGAGCTGATGCTCTGATCACCGTGATTGTAAACGGAAAATGCCGGTATCACACTATTGCCGGGGATCAAGTCCCCCTGCAGATCAAAGCTGCAAAGCTGAAGATCCGGCTCCGGCAGTACAAACTCACCCAGAAGTCCGAAGAGCAGCTCCGCACCAAATCCTGCCGCAGCAAAGGAAGATAACACTTGCACATCCCCCACGGCATTCAGAAAATAGCTGTGGTCACCTCCACCACGAGAGGCTGAGACCCACCGATTGCTTACAGTGGTAGGGTAAGATATCATCAGCCATACAGTTTCGGCATTGTAAACTTCGCTGAAACTGATGTCCAGCAGCGATTGATCAATCTGAGCCCTGGCGGTGCGGACTGGCGATCCCGGCTGACCATCCTGGTCGGTGTAAAGCTCTACAGTAACCGAATCCCCGGGATTGGGAAAAAACAGCCGAACCCCCTGTACATTGAAACTAACGCCGCTCAGGGTGGGGTAGGCACTTTGGATATCGAAGCGCACGACCCATTTATTGGAGCCAAAAAAGTGGAAATCCACACTGGAATTGTGATGACGGAAGTGATACTGACGGCTATCCGCGGGAATGGCGCTTCCATCCGCAAGGATGCATTCGATGGCGTCCAAGCCAGTGAAGATAACCGCGATCAGGAGTAGAAGCAGCAACAGGCGTTTCATATGCAATATTCACCTTGCCCGATCAAAGCCCTCGCCTCAGCCAGATCGGCTTGCATGGCACTTACCAGTTCGTCAGTATTGGCAAACATCTTTTCCTCCCGCAGGTACTTTAGCAATTCCACTTGCATCCCCTGGCCATAGAGATCACCCTCAAAATCGATCAGGAAGGTCTCGATCTCGATTATTCCCGTGTGTTTCACGGTGGGTGACGAGCCGATATTCGTCAAGCCAAAATAGACTTTGTCGCCCAAAAGCACTCTGCTGAGATAGATGCCATCTCTGGGGATTAGCTGGTGCGGATTGCCAAGGGTCAGATTGGCAGTGGGGAAGCCAAATTGACGCCCTCTAGCCAGACCGGTTGTTACCCTTCCCAAAAGACGATAGGGACGCCCTAGAAGCCGGTTAGCCTCCGGCAGGTTACCTTCCTGCAAATGCTCGCGAATGCGGCTGCTGCTAACGGGAAGTCCGCCATCCATCAAGGGTTGGACATAGACTACTTCAAAGTGATGCTGAAGAGCATGTTTCTTCAAAAAGTCCCGGTTTCCCTCGCGTCCACGGCCAAAATGAGAATCGTAACCAACCACGATATAGCGAGGACGCCAGCGGGGGATGAGTACATCTTCCAGAAAGTCCAGAGCGCTCATCTGTGCCAGGGCTTCGGTAAAACTGAGCATTGCCACTTCCTGGATCCCAAGGCGGAGGAGTTCCTCCCGTTTGATCTGAGAGGGACAAAGCATCTTTGGCTCCGCCTTCTGTCTCAGGACAAAGGCAGGATGATCGTTGTAGCTTACGATCACGCTATGTAAGTGCTTTTCTTGGCTGAGTTCTATTACTCTGGCTATCAGTTTACGGTGCCCCAGATGGATGCCGTCGAAAGTACCGATGCTTAGTACGCTCAATGTTCCATATCCTTTGTATCAAAAACGTGTGCGGGAATGAGTTCGCCGCTCTTCGCATGGGCAATTGCCTGTAAAACATCATCCGTAGTATAAACCGCATATTGCCCATCGATCAATCCATCAATGATGAGTGCGCGCCCGTTTGTAAGGAAGCTGGACTGCTCCGGAGTGACCCGGTATTCCTGCAGTCCATCCAACACCTGGCGGGGATGGCAGATGTATCTTTGCCACTGCGCCAGCTCCTCAAAAGGACAGGCGGAATCTACATTTAGACCACCAATGGCAGTGCGGCGCAGATCGAGAGTCATCCCGACATTACCGGTCTGTTCCGCCAGCCACTCACTGAAACTGCGGATATATGTCCCCTTGGATACCTTTACGCGGTAAGTGATCGACTCATTCTGCTGTCCTATTACCTCAAAATCGTGAATCTCAACTCCGCGGACGGGGAGGGTCAGCTCCACTCCCGCGCGAGCATACTGATAGGCTCTCTTACCATTTACCTTGATGGCTGAATAGATGGGTAGGGGTAGTTCTTGGAGCGCTAGCGCCCGTTCTCTTAGCACCAGGGGATCGATTGCCGAGAGATCGGGATCACGCTGCTCTGTGATCTCACCCTCCGGATCGCCGGTACTGCTCTTTTTGCCCAGCACAAGCGTGGCTTCATAGCTTTTGTCCCGGGCTTCGGCAAAACTGAGCAGTCTGGTGTATTGCCCGATGGCGCAGATCAGGAGTCCGGTAGCAAAGGGATCGAGAGTGCCGGCATGCCCG
The DNA here is from genome assembly GCA_017994635.1 of Candidatus Cloacimonadota bacterium. Taxonomy (GTDB): domain Bacteria; phylum Cloacimonadota; class Cloacimonadia; order Cloacimonadales; family Cloacimonadaceae; genus UBA5456. The sequence goes on from JAGOKK010000046.1 coordinate 8,819, forward strand.
ATCTTCCGGATTCCAGTAAGCTTGCGCAGCTCACGGATGACGTCGAAGGAGGATACTCCCGCCTTTTTATCGACCAATACAAAAGCGTTCATTGAGCTTCGCGTGCCCTCTGTATATCCTGCAGGATGGTGGCTTTTACTTCCTCCAGAGAACCCTGCAGCTTACAGCCGGCGGCCTGACGGTGTCCACCCCCTTTGTGTAGTGCAGCTATCTTTTGCACATCCAGATGGAGAGCGCGCAGACTGACCTTCCATTGGCCAGGCTCATCCTCGCGAAAGTAAACCAGAGCAGTAAGACCACGTACTCCTTGCACATAACGGGTAGCCTGCTTGAAATCCTCGGGATTCACCTGCAGACGCTGCTTGGCAGCATAATCCGAGTGTAAAAACAAGATATTTCCTTCATGCACTTCGATGTGGGATAACGCGTCACCGATGTAAGCCATTTCATTGATGGAGTTGTTTTGCAGAAACTTAAAATACAGCCGGTGAGGATTTGCCCCGTGGCGCACCAGCTTTGCCGCCATGTCGAAGACCTCAGCGTCGGTATTGGCATTCACGAAGTTATTCGTATCATTTAGCAAAGTAGTGTAGATGCACTCCGCGATATAAACCCGATCAGCGGAGGATAGCGAATCGATGCGGGATTCATACATGGTATAGAGCAACGCTCCCACCGAGCTAAAAGAAGTGTCGATATACTGCAGGGAAGCGGGAATGGGATTATGCTCCAGGACATGGTGATCAATCACTATCACGTGATTGGCTTTATTCACCAGCTCTGCTCTGTTGCCAAGGCGGTCCATGCTATTGCAATCCAGCACGATCAGCGCATCAAAACTCATCTGATCAGTGTATGTCACCACTCTGGCTTTGGATCCTAAAAAGCTGTACTGGATCAGCTCTTCCCCATCGCTGATGATGGGGGCTTTCAGTCCATCCAGTTCCAAAAGGTGTTGCAGGGCAAAGGCAGCCACCATGCCGTCCCCATCGGATTCCACATGAGTGGTAATGGCGATGGACAAGCCAGGCTCCAGGATGGCCATCATGTCTGAGTACAAATCTGATATCTTCATATTGCTGCTACCGGGGTTTAATATTCGTACAATTTAGGGTTATCGCACATTGGGGGATATCAGCAAGTAACCCGGGGCGTAGTAACCCCGGGTTATGATTTCCACCCTTGCGGGCACGATAGTGATTACAGTAAAGCCTGTTTTCAAATCAAGGGGACAGTCTTACTCGTCGTCGTCTTCGTCATCATCATCGAAGTCTTCGTAATCCTCGTCTTCATCCTCATCGAAATCGTAATAATCATCATCGTCCAGATAATCGTCGATATCGATATCCGGATCATAATCGTCATCATCATCATAATCGTCTTTGACAGATGCCAGCAGCGCTTCCAGCTTCTGGGCGCGGTCTTCAGTATCGTCATAGAAGAATGACAGTTCGGGGATGGTTCTCATGATATGTGCTCCTGCTATTTGTTTCTTTAAAAAGCCTGATGTTACTATTAAGCGCTCCAGAATCTCTTCGTGGGGAGCAGGGTTGTTATAATGTGAAAAATACAGCTTGGCGTAGCGCAGATCCTTGGATAGCACCACATCCGTGATTGTCACCCAGGCCAGAGCGGGATCGTTTACCTTGCTAGTCAGCGTGGTATTGAAGATCTTTTTTAGCTCTTCCTGCAATCTGGGAATGCGATAATTTTTCATGTAAGCTTCTTGGCAACCTCTTGCTCGATATAGGCTTCCAGCACGTCCCCTTCTTTGATGTCAGTGAAGCTGACCAGTGAAAGACCGCATTCGGTACCGGCACGCACTTCCTTGACGTCGTTGGCATAATGCTTCAGGGAACTGAGTTTGTCCTCGGTTACCAAAACGTCGTTGCGATAGAGGCGAATGAGGCAATTACTTTGGATGACGCCACGATCCACTTGGCAACCGGCGATGGTACCGATCTTCTTGATCTTGAATACCTGCTTCACAGTGGCGGAGCCGATGCTTTGTTCTTCGATGGTCGGAGCTAGCATCCCTTCCAGGGCAGAGCGGATGTCGTCGATGGCGTCGTAGATCACTTGATACAGCTTGATCTGTACTCCATCGTCCTCAGCCATTTTCTTGGCAATCTGAGCCGCACGTACATGGAAACCGATGATGATGGCATCGCTGGCGGAGGCCAACGAAACGTCGGCTTCACTGATGCCACCCACGCTTTTATGGATGATATTCACCGATACTTCCTCATTGCTGAGCTTTTCAAAGCTGTCAGCAATGGCTTCGGCGGAGCCGTCAGTATCGGTTTTGAGGATCACGTTTAGAGTATTGATCTTATCTTCTTTGATGCGGGCAAAGATGTTTTGCAAGCTCGATTTATTCTGGTATTTCTCGCGTTCCAAACGAATCTGTTGGCGTTCGGTGGAGATTGCACGGGCGGTTTTTTCGCTATCCACCTGATTGAGCACGTCACCGGCTTTGGGCACCCCGGAGAGGCCGTAGATTCTGGCCACATCGCTGGGACCCAGCTCTTTGATCTCCACTCCACGTTCGTTTTCCATGCGACGGATTCTTCCGCTCACAGCACCGCAAACTACGATGTCACCGCGTTTGAGAGCACCCTGACGCATCAGGATGGTGGCCACGGAACCCATGCGGGTATCCAGCCGGGATTCCACCACGATGGCTTCACCGGGCACTTCGCGTTTGGCGGTAAGCTCCATCATTTCGGCAGTGATCAGGATGATCTCGATCAGATTCAAGATACCTTCTCCGGTCACAGAAGAGGTACGGCACCATGGCACTTCGCCGCCGTACTGTTCCAGATAAACTCCCTGTTCCAGGATTTCAGCGATAGTTTTATCTACGTTTGCTTCGGGTAAATCCACTTTATTGATGGCAAAGATCAGGGATACACCAGCAGCCTTGGCATGATCGATAGCTTCCTTGGTTTGAGGTTTTACGCCTTCTGTGGCAGCCACCACGATCACTGCAATATCGGTAACATTCGCACCACGGGCACGCATGGCTGTGAAAGCCTCGTGTCCCGGGGTATCCAGGAAGGTGATTTTATGTTTATTCACTTCTATCTGATAAGCGCCGATGTGCTGGGTAATGCCGCCTGATTCTCCTGCCACAATGTTTTCATTGCGGATATAGTCCAGGATCGATGTTTTCCCGTGATCCACGTGTCCCATGATGGTAACCACGGGGGGGCGGGGTTCATCTGCCACTTCGGAATACTGCTCCAGTTCCTGCTCGATGATGTCCGTCCCATATTCATCTTCAAAGCGAAATTCCACCTTGAATTCGTCGCAGATCATTTCCAGCGAGTCCTTGTCCAGACGCTGGTTCATGGTAACCAATTGTCCCATCATGAAAAACTTTGAGATGATCTCTCCTGCGGGCACGTTCATGATCTTGGCCAATTCTGAAACGGACGTAAACTCGCGAATCACGATCTCATTGCCCCGATCGACCACATTCTGCGCTTCACGGTGATATTTCTTGCGCTTGGTAGTCTTTTGCATCACTTTTTTGATGCTTCGGGAGATGGCGGCTTCATCCACTTCGATGGTTTCCACGGCCTTGGTCTTACCCTTTTTGGTACTGCTGATAATAGCTTTTTTATGTTTGCTCTTATCGCCCAGATCTTCATGTACCGGTTTGGTTTTGCCAAACTTCTTGTCGAGATCTTTCTTCTCAGGCAATACAGGCGGAGGTGGAGGAGGAGCGGGCATAGTACTGCGACTGCTTTGGGATTTTCGGGGACGTTCGGGAGCGGGCTTACGAGGTTCACTCTTGCGCTGAGGCGGAGTAGCCTGTTGGTAGGGAACTCTGATATCCAGCTTTTCGCGATGCTTCCTGGCTTCTTCTTTGGCCGCTTGCTCTTGCTGTTCGAAGAAGGAAGGCAGTTTATCCGGAGCCGGGCTTTCTTCCACAGGCTCAGGAGTTGCTTCTACCACGGGTTCTGCTTCTGGTTCTACAATATCAGCCATGTCCTTGTGAGCTGTGGTTTTTTGAGCTTTTTCCTTCTTGACAGATGATTTGGCAGGGCTTTCTTTGGCCGCAGGTTCTTCCTGTTTCTCCGTCACTTTGGCTTCGGGAGCGATCTCCGCTTCGATATTCTTGAAGGGACCTTCAGTGCTTTTCTTGGCTTGATGGCGCAGTTCGATCAGTTTTTTACGATCTTTTTCCGCTCTTTTTTCGGCATCCACTTGTTCGTTGTATTTTTCCCTGATCTTGTTTGCCACTTCCTCATCAATGATGCTCATGTGGCTTTTGGTAATCACACCAAGATCCGTAAGATGCTTTTTTAGAGCCATTGTACTGATCTTGAGTTCCTTGGCTAATTCATGTACTCGTATTTGCAAGGTTCCTCCACTTCAGGACTGCCAATATTCAATCATCTTGGCAGCAAAGTTTTTATCGCTGATACCGAACACGCCGGTGAGGGGCAAACCCAGGGCTGCGCTCAATTCTGACTGCGAGCTAATGCTGATCGTCATGATCCGGCTGTTTAGTTCGCGCAGTTCGTGCTTCACCCGGTTTGCTGTACGTTCAGCGGTATCCGACGCGATCACAATAAGATGTATATGCTTATGATGCAGTTCGCGCATGCAGGCATCCACGCCTGTGCTCAGTTTCCCGGCTTTGCGGGCAAATTGCATCAGATTTATGATCCTGGCTTCGTTATTCACACTGTCCTGCCTTTGAATTTACGCTTCACCCATTTGGACACACCGTCCAGGCAAGTGGAGCAATGATAGTATTTGCGGCACTGCAGCCTACGGGATAGATCATAGGCGATCCCCGCGGGCAAGAGCACGAAAGGCAGGAGTTCGCTCTGGGCGCATTTCTGACGGCACACCACACAGGTGCGAATCGGAATATGGCCCGCGGAGCTATTCATGTTTGGCATTAGAAATACTTGGCGCTTTCCTTCAGCTTTTCAGCGGTTTTATGTCCCATACCTTCCAGCGCAGCAAGCTCGCTCACGCTGGCGCTAAAGATATCCTGAACGCTGGTGTAGCCGGCATTTCGCAGCACTTCCGCGATCTTGGGGCTCACTCCGTCAAGTTCCGTGATGTGGCTGATAGTCCGGCGTTCTTTGGCCATCTTCTCTTCAAATTCTTCCAGAGTGAAGATGTCGATCTTCAGGCCGGTCAGTTTTGCCGCCAATTTCACGTTCTTACCCTGTTTGCCGATCGCCATCACCTTGTCTGCTTCGTCCACGATCACGCTGGCGGCGCGATTGCGTTCGATAATCACGCGCTTCACGCTGCTGATTCCAAGGGCATTTTCGATCATCTTTTCGGGATCTTCGCTAAATACCACGATGTCGATCTGTTCGCCGTGCAATTCCTTACGGATGCTATCGATGCGAGTGCCCTTGGGTCCCACGCATTCGGTGATCGGATCCAGCTTGGGATCCACGGCTTCCAGTTCCACTTTGGTGCGGATTCCGGGTTCGCGAACGATCTTGCGGATCTTGATGGTACCAGCGAAGATAGCAGGAATCTCAGCCTCAAAGAGTTTCTTCACAAATTCCGGATTGGTGCGGGAAAGAATCACCGTGACCCCGTTCGCCCCGCTGCGGATATTCGTCACATAAGCTTTGATGTTATCACCAACGCGGTAAAACTCGTTCTCGATCTGCTCATCCAGGGGCAGGAGTGCGTCCGTATAGCCCAGATCAATGCGATAGCCACCATTGTTTTCATCAATTGTCTTGATCTTACCGGAGACGATGGTGTGCTTTTGTTTGTTGAAGTCGTTTTGAATCTTCTCGTCTTCCAGATGGCGAATTCTGTCACCAATGGCGCGTTGTGCTGTCTTCACCAGCTTTGGTTCAAACTCGTGCAGAGACATCTCTTTCTGAATATAATCCCCTAGTTGTGCTTTGGGATTGTATTCAGCCCGTGCTTCAGACAGAGAAATCTCGCCTAGGGAGCTTTCCAGTTCCACTACCAGGCATTTGAAACGCGCTTTGATGCCGCTGGAAGCCTCATCGATAAATACTTCCAGTTCGTTCTCTTCGCCCAGTTTTTTGGACAAAGTGCCTGTGATGGAATCCACCACGATCTCCTGGATCAAATGGCCATCCAATTGCTTGATCACGGCTAATTTATTCACCGCGTCCAGAATGTTAACGCTCATCTTCATCACCTCTGGGTAATCCTAAAAATACGGTTTTTGCCCGGGATATGGATTTCAAGGGGATCTCCACTCGGGTGCCCCGATCATCCAAAACAATAGTATCTTGATTCACTTCCACCAGTGTGCCCATGTGTGAAAGCTTCTCTTCGTCCGTGCTCCACTGCACCGCCACCTTTTCATTGATGGCGCTCACCCAGTGGCTTTTCAGCTTTAGGGGACGCTCCAAACCGGGACTGGATACTTCCAGAAAATACCTTTCCGGAATGAGATCGAAAGCTTCCAATTCGTCGCTCAAGCTACGGCTGAATTTGGCGCACTCATCCAAAGTAACCCCACCGATCTTGGTGAGATAGACGATGATGATGCGGCCCTTGCCGGACATCTTTTCATCCACATCATACAAAGCCAGATGCATCTGCGCACATAACTTTTTGGCGATGTCTTCCACTTGAGTTCGGTAATATTCCACTTTCTCTTCCTCTAGTCCTTATTTGGTAAACAATAGTGCGCGCCGGATAAGTTCCGGCAGACGCCTGATTCGCTGTGTGCATAGCGCATCTGCATCAAAAAAAATAGCTAACCAACGTAGCTATCAAAACCGCAACTGCGGGTACCATAACAACTTATCAGCCCTTTTTGGGCTTCTCTACCATGCGGGTCACTTTTATTGGTCTCCACTATCATGTCAAGAAAAATCTCCAAATCCGGAGGGGAGGTGCTTGGGTAACTGAATGGCCTGATTCATCTCACGCGGATTACTCGGATGACGCGGATTTAATGCTAAAACGGCTGCGGGGTGGAATGAACAGCGAAGGGTGCTCAGATGGAAACCCCGATTGTCATTTTAAATCCGTGTGATCCGTGTAATCCGCGTGCCCCCAATTCTCAATTCCA
>JAGOKK010000140.1 GCA_017994635.1 Candidatus Cloacimonadota bacterium
TATCATTTACGGCAGTCGCGATCATCGTGTTTGCCCTGCCCAAATTGCCCCGCATCAAGCAGGCATCACCACTGGTAAATGGCTCCATCAGCTTGCTGAACTACATGCTGCTCAGTCTGGTAGTAGGTGTTGGCATGCTGCCTTTGACGCTGTACTATTTCGGCATGGCATCTCTGAATGGAGTGATCGGCATTCTACTGGGATTACCGCTAATCTCTGCGCTTTTGGCCCTGGCTTTGACTATCCTGATCTGTCCCATCGGGCCTTTTTATCAGGCCTTCGCTGCCGTAGCCAATCTCTGGCAATGGTGGCTGGGGTTTTGCGCTCGCCTGCCCTTCCAGCTTAGCGATCATTGGCTCTCGGCGTGGCAGAGCATTGCGTTGGGACTGGTGATTGTAGCACTCATGCTCTTGGTGCAGGCCCGTATAAAGGGTCGCTTCAGGTATGTCCTGGCCTTGCTTTTGATCGCCGCAGGACTCTTCTTTTGGCCGCGTGGGGCGCGAAACCGGATCACTTTGTACAATGCCGGAACGGCGGATTGCAGCATCATCCACACCTCTGATGGCAGCACGGTGATGATCGATACGGGAGGGGTCAGCACGCAGAGGGCGGAGACGGCTTTAGCTGATTCCACCATTCTGGGGGGAGATTCCTGGGCCGGCAGGAAACTGATTCCCGCCCTGCAAAGAACCGGAGTAAAGACCATTGACTACTTGATCCTGACGCATCTGCACAGTGATCACGCCGGAGGTTTGGCTGCCATCTGCAAACACCTGAGGGTAAAGAATGTCCTCATCAGCCACCAAGCCCTCAGCTCCAGGGATTGGCAGATGCTAAGCAGCGCGATAGATCTGTCCCGCACCCGCGTTCATGCCCTTGCTGATACCATGAGTCTGCATTTCGGACCGCAAACGCTCACCATCGTCCATCCCGACAGGAACTTCATTGCTACAGACGAAAACAATGCCTCCCTCGTGTGCCGCTTTAATGATACAATGCGGCGCTATCTCTTCACCGGAGATATCGAGGCTGAGGCCGAAGGCTATCTCCTGGTCAATTATCCTGATCTTCTAGCAGCCGACGTCCTCAAAGTGCCGCACCACGGTTCCCGCGGCAGTTCCACAGCTGCCTTTCTCGATGCTGTGAGGGCTGAAGAAGCGTGGATAAGCTGTTCTGCCGGTAACGTCTATGGCTTCCCACACCAGGAAACTCTACAGCGCTTGAGAGCGGCGGGCATGGAGGTTCTGACCACTGCGGGAGGCAGTATCAGCCGTCCTTTAGCACAAAAAGATTGACAATAGAGCTCATATCCAGGAATTGATATCGCATACTAAGTTTGCATCCAGAGAGGTCAGTGCATGGCAAAGAAGCCTAAATCAGCATCCCCGGGTATGATGGAGATTTTTGATTTAATCGAACCCCTGGGCAGTTTTACTGCCACTGTGAAGCGTAAGAAGCTTACCCAAAATGGCCTTACGCTCCTCCAGGCGCGCGAGGCATACGCCGCCAGGGCAGATATGATCGCATGCCTGAAGCAATCCGGACAGCATAAATGGCAGGATCTACTTGCCCATCTAGCCCCCTTTACCATCAATCAACAACTGCGAGTGTACGCTCTGGCCGATCTCTTTGAGATAAAAAGCTTTATCTATCATTACGAGAGCATGCGGACCTACGCGATGAACCAGCACTTGCAGCATTATCCCCTACCCGACCTGACCCCTGTATACTCGCTTCTTGATCCTGAGAAGTCAGGTTTACCGGTCTTTCGGCTTTCCCCCCTGTTTAGCCCGGAATTGCTTCGGTTGGATAGAGAGCGCCAGGGATGCAACATGAAGCTGCAACAAGTCCGTCAAAGCTTACTGGAAACGGCAAAAGTGGAACTGGGGCTGCCAAAATTGAAGGAAAGCTTCTGTCTCTCCCGGGATGAGCTGGATCTCATCAATAAACTCAACAGCAGCACCCATTTTGTCCTCAGCGCTCAGAGCGTGGCGAATCTCAGCTACAGCCTTGCTGATTCCGCCGAAAGCAATGCCATTAAAGCTGAGATTGCCAAACTAAATGACCTCATAGAATGCGAGGAAGAGCAGATTAGAAGTGAGCTCAGCCGCGAAATACATCAGCACAGGAAACTCATCAATTCTGCTGTGGATACGTGCAGCGAACTGGCCTGGGACTATATGCTGGCAGATTTTGCCCTGAAGTATGGCTGCTGCATTCCTGATCTGTGCGAGTCCAGGGACGAGATAGTGATTAGCTCCGCACGAAACTTGCCGCTGGAACTCAGTTTACAAAAGCAAAAGCGAGCATATCAGAGCCTGGATATCCGCCTGGATCACCCCATCAATCTGATCACAGGGCCAAATATGGGCGGCAAATCCAGTCTGCTTCGATGCGTGGCGCAGTTTGCCGAATTGGCGCGACGCGGCATTCCGGTGCCTGCCCATAGTGCTGTGTTGCCTGTATTTGATTTCGTTTATTGCAATTACGAGCAGGAGGACGACAATCTCTCGTCTTTCGGAAAGGAAGTGGTGGCCTTCAGTATAGCTTTGGGGCAGAAGGGCAAGGGGCTGTTCTTGCTTGATGAATTTGCCCGCGGCACCAATCCTTATGAGGGTGAAGCTCTGGCTACGGCAGTGCTGGATTACCTGCGCAGTACGCCGCATTTTTGCCTTGCTGCCACGCATTACACCAAGCCTGCGCACCTCTCCGGCATCAAGCATTACCGGATCAAGGGCGTGGATCGCTTCTTTACCGAGACCAATAATTTAGGATTTCTACTGGAGGACCGGCTCAAAGCTCTCGCAGCGGCGATGGATTACAGCCTGGTGGAAGCCGATCCGGGCAGTAACCCTCCCCTAGAAGCCATACGCATCGCCCAGACCCTGGGATTGCCTGCCCAGATCACGCAAAGAGCCAAAGAGATTAAAGATGAATAAGATTAACCTGCAGGAATGCAGCAAACTAGCCCTGGAAACCGGACGCATCATTCTGCAAAGCGGCGGCGCCACAAACCGGGTGGAGCTGATGATGCGCAAGGTCTGTGAGGGTTTTGGCTACGACGATTGCGAATCCTTCGTTACCCCCACGGGGATATTCTTTTCGCTCAGCGATGGTGAAGCGAACATCACCACCCGTATCAAACGCATCGAGAATCGCCGCATCGATCTGGGCAAGATCACCCAGGTAAGCCAATTGGTAAATTGTTTGCAGAGTGATAAATGCCACATCATGACTCACACTCAGGGCCGGAGTAAAGAGTTCCTCAAAGAGCTCCGGCGTATCGACGGGGAAAATCCCTACCCCATGTGGGTCACCAACCTC
>JAGOKK010000141.1 GCA_017994635.1 Candidatus Cloacimonadota bacterium
CTTCCAAAACCACGATCTTGTCTGCCTTGAGGATAGTGGAAAGCCTGTGGGCCACCAGAAGAACGGTACGGTTTTTGGTAGCTTCGTCGATGGCGTCCTGCACCTTACGCTCGCTTTCGGTATCCAGGGCCGAGGTTGCTTCATCAAAGATCAAGATGGGGGGATTGCCCACAATGGCGCGGGCGATGCAGAGCCGTTGCCGCTGTCCACCGGATAGGTTCAAGCCCTTGATATCCAGCATTTGATCGTACTTATCGGGCAGGTTTTGGATATACTCATCCGCGTGGGCGATCCGGGCTGCAGTCTGTATCTCTTCATCAGTCACGCTCTTGCGGCTGCCGTAGGCGATGTTGTCCCGCACAGTCTTGGTAAACAGCACTGAATCCTGAGTAACCACGCCAAAGAGGCTGCGCAGATCATCCAGTTTGATCTTGCGGATGTCGATGCCATCAATCAAAATGTGGCCTTCCTTTACATCGTACATGCGGTTGATCAGGTTTGTAACGGTGGTTTTGCCCCCTCCACTGGCGCCCACAAAGGCGATCTTTTGTCCCTTGTGAATGGTGAGTGAGAAGTCCTGCAGCACGTATTTACCCGGCTTATAGTAGAATGCAACCCGGTCAAACACAATATCCTGCTCAAAATCAGGCTTGGGCACAGCATCCGGGGCATCCTGAATACTGGATACCTGATTCAGCACCAATGCAATACGGTCCAGGGATACCCCTGCTTTCTTTACTTCGGTATAGAGCTGAGTGATGGATTTGAGCGGATGCAGCATGGAAAAGACAGCAAATAGGAAAGCAGTAAAATCCCCCAGAGAGAATCCGGCCGCTGGGTTCAGGATCATGCCTCCGCCGATGATCACCACTACTACTCCCGTGATCGTAGTATTCAATTCCGAGAGCGGAACGTTCATCGCCGCGTAAATCTGGGAGCGTTGCCACTGTTTCAAATGTTTGTGGTTGATCTTTTGAAAGTCTTGAAACTCATCATCCTCTCGGCGGAAGGCCTTTACAATCTTGATGGAATTCAGCACTTCCTCCACCACACTGAACATGGCGGAAATCTGGGTCTGAATCCGGCGGGAATACTTCTTGATCTTTTTGCCCAAAAAACCCAGGGAAAAAGTGAGGATGGGCACCACCAGGATACTATAGGCAAATAGGCGCGCATTTAGGAAAAGCGCGATATACATGTATACAATGACGGTGGAAAAGTCCCGGATACTATTGAACAAAGCGAAGATGAACTGATTGGACACGATCTCCACGTCGTTCACCATGCGCACAATGGCGTCGCCCACCTGATTTTTGCCGTAAAATTCCAAGCTTTGATTCAGGTAGCGGCGAAACATGTAGTTTCTCAGATCCCGGATGGTCTTGCCCCTCAGCATCACAAAGAATGATCGGTTGGCGAAATAACAGATATTTTTCAGCAGTATCAAAACCACGATAACCATGCAGAGCAGATAGAGTAAAGAAAGGGAATCGCTAACCAGCATCAGCTCTTTGAGGCTGTCCCAAAACGGAGTAAGATCGGATATGGAGTTTATCCGCCAGATTGAACCGAGTTCCTGGGTAAATCCTGTCCAGCGCTGCTGCATGGCGTTGATGATCTCTGCGCTGGTATGATATTGAATCTCCGGTTTATTGGGATTGAACACATAGTCAAAAAGCGGTACCATCAGCGTAATGCTGAATCCGCTGAATAAGGCAAACAAGCCCATCGCCACCAGACCGGCCACCATATAAGGCCAATAGCGTAGCATCATCCTGAAAAGCAGGATGATCTTGCTGCCGGCTTTGCTGTCGTTTCTATCCATAATTGCACCAATAAAAAAAGCCAGCAGATGCTGGCAAGAAAAAAAGTGGCACGCCCTAAGGGAGTCGAACCCCTAACCTTCTGATCCGTAGTCAGATGCTCTATCCAATTGAGCTAAGGGCGCACACTGTTTCATCACCTTTTTTCAACGCGGCTTTTCTGTCAATGAAAATCTCAGGCTTACTGAGTAGCAGCAGGGAGAGCTGATCTGCTTTAGATGCCTGCCTTTAAGTAATTCTTGACACTCAATCCCCTGTTTCAACCGTTGTTACACTCACAGTCTTGTTCAAAATAATACGAGATCAAGGAACACAAGGATCATGAAAAGAAGTCTGCTAAGCGTCATTCTGGCACTCCGCATAGTATCGCTGTTGGCCGCAGATACCAGCACGAATATCAAAGTGCAAAACCTGAGTGCTTTTACCCGGCTGTACGGCTATGTAAAACACTTCTATCCCTCTGACGAAGCGCAGGAAATAGATTGGGACCGCTTTGCCGCTCTCGGTTCCCAAAAAGTGCAAAAGGCCAGGAACATGAAGCAACTGAAACGCTCTCTGGAAGAGCTGTTCCTGCCCATTGTCCCTGATCTGCAGCTCTACATTCAGCAAAAGCCCATTGTGCCCCGCTACAACCATGCCGGGATGAAGAAAGCCTACTGGCAGTACGAGGGATTGAACAATACCATGAACCCCAGTATTTACCGGTCCATTCGTGCCAACCGTCCCCATAAGATTGCCAGGAATCCCAAGGATGATTCATCCTGGGCGCAGTTACAACTCCAATTGACAAAACCGCTCAATCTGGGCGATTCACTGGAGATATCCCTACGCATCCGCAAAGCCGCGAAGGATAGCCTAGTCTCCACGATCTACATCGGGTGTGGCACGTCCAGCGTGGAAGACACACTCAGTGCCGATCAGTGGGTTACGATGAGGCACACATTGAAGCTGGAGGAAGCTCCCGAGCTCGGGGTCTGGATCGTAGCGATGAATTTTGACACTCTCTATTTGGATGATCTGCGAGTGGATATTCTCAGGGACGCAGGCCCAAGCTTGCTATATGAAGCCGATTTTGAGCAGGGGACTCCCCAGTTCTTGCCAGAAGGTATGAATGTAAATATTACTGCAGCTAATAACTACATGATCCAGAATTCTGATGTCTATGTGGAGCGCGAGAGCAAGAAGAACCAGGTACTGGCGTTGCAGAAATCCAGCAACGATCTGCCCTATACTCTCGGAATCATCGATAGAATCTTTGATGAAGAGCCGGAATGGGGCGAGGTGCTGGATGTAACATTGATTCCCGGCCTGTCCGTCTGTTTCCCCATGGTGCTGCCCTGCGCCCAGAATGGCACCTATCCCAAGGCTTCCCCCAGGAAACTAAGCAAGCTAAAGAAGAGCTACGCCAAGATTGATCTTGATGACAGGAGCAATCCAGCCAACTGGATGGCGGGGATGATTCGCTATTGGAATGAACTGAGCTTCTTTTATCCTTACTTC
>JAGOKK010000047.1 GCA_017994635.1 Candidatus Cloacimonadota bacterium
GTATATGCCTGAAGAAATCAGCTGGACTAAGCCTGAGGGCGGTCTCTTTATGATGGCTTATGCTCCCAAACAGATAGATACCAATGCTGTGCTGCTGGATTGCATCAAACAGGCAAACGTAGCCTACGTAGCTGGAACTTCCTTCTACTGCGATGGCGGTGGTCAAAACACCATGCGTCTGAACTTCTCCTATGAAACCCTGGAGAAAAACGAAGAAGGCGCAAAACGCCTCGGCAATTTCTTCAAAGACATCCTGGCCAAGAAGTAAACAATATATAAATACTGGAGGAACAATGTCCACCAAAGTCATTAAAGACCGTGCGGGCATGATCATCAAAGAGGAAGATGCGCTGGAAAAGATGGAAGTGGAACTCACTGAAGTCAAGGCTCCCGGCGACAAAGATTCCCCGGTGTTGATCTATTACAACTGGTGCAAAAAGTGCGGCATCTGCGTAGCTTTTTGTCCCACAGGCTGCTTGGGGCTCAAGAACGATGGTTCGCCCTACGTGCAGGCACCTGAGAAGTGCATTCATTGCGAGACCTGCGACCGCTTGTGTCCTGATTTTGCGATCACTGGAGCCAAGGAGAAATAATGCTAAAGACCAAGAAAAGCGAAAGCACCAAGGCAATATCACCTAAAGCTAGCCCTACAAAGGCGAGCGTGAAACAAGATAGTAAGATCAAAGAATTGCAAAGCTCGCGCGAGCGTAAGACCGTGATCATGCAAGGCAATGAAGCCGTAGCCTACGGTGCGCTGGATGCCGGAGTGAATTTCTTTGCCGGTTACCCGATAACTCCATCCACGGAAGTGGCAGAGATATTGGCTGCCGAACTGCCCAAACGTGGTGGAGTATTTGTCCAGATGGAAGATGAGATAGCTTCCATTTGTGCCATCACCGGAGCTTCTCTGGCTGGTGCCAAATCCCTTACCGCTACCAGCGGACCGGGATTTTCCCTGATGCAGGAAGGCATTGGCTTTGCCAAGATCACCGAAACTCCATGCGTGGTGGTAAACGTGCAACGCCTTGGACCCTCCACCGGTATGCCGACCAGCCCTGCCCAGGGCGATATCATGCAGGCTAGATGGGGATCCCATGGCGATTCTCCTTCCATCGTGCTGTATCCTGATAGCGTGAAAGAAGCATACGAGCTTACCATCAGAGCGGTCAATCTGTCTGAAAAATACCGTACCTGCGTTATCCTGTTGATGGACGAAGTGATAGGGCATATGCGCGAATCAGTACGCCTTCCCGATATGGCGAATGTACGCGTTATTAACCGCATCAAACCTACCGTTCCTCCACACTGGTACAAGCACTACGACGAAAACCAGAAGTATCTCTCACCCCTTGCCAGCTACGGCGAAGGCTACAGATTTCATGTAACCGGTCTTACTCACGATGCGCATGGATTTCCTACCAACAAATCCAGCGAAGCCGCAGAGATGATGGAACGTTTACGTAAAAAGATATCTTACAACATCCGCGACCTTGTGCAGATCGAGAGCCATCAGATGGATGATGCCAAGATAGCCATCTTCACAGCGGGAATCACCGCCCGTGCCGCCAAAGCCGCTATTGCCATGGCACGCTATGAAGGCATCAAGGTGGGGCTGCTGCGTCCTTTGACGATTTGGCCATTCCCCGATGACGCAGTGCGTAAAATGCTGCGGGACGTGGATACTGTGATCGTGCCGGAGCTCAATCAGGGACAATTGATTCACGAAATCCGTCGCCTCACCAAAGATAAGAGCGACGGGGACGTAATCACGATACAGCGCGTAAACGGGCAGTTAATCACGCCAAATGATATCCTGCGCAAAATCAAGGAGGCTTGTTAAAATGGCTAATATCCCTCAGAAAGTGGTACATCAGTACCTGCGTCATGACAAGAAGTTTCCGCACGTTTGGTGCGCCGGATGCAGCAATGGTATCGTCTTGGGTGCCATCATCCGTGCCCTGGCTTCGATGAATGTGAACCGCGACGACGTGGTGATGGTTTCTGGAATCGGTTGCTCTTCACGCATGCCGGTATATATCGATCTGAATACCCTGCACACCTTGCATGGCCGGGCGATTGCCTTTGCTACGGGCGTGAAACTGCACAAACCGCACATGAAAGTGATCGTGGTAACCGGAGATGGCGATTGCACTGCCATCGGCGGCAACCACCTGATTCATGCTGCGCGTAGAAACATTGACCTCACCGTGATCTTGATCAATAACAACATTTATGGCATGACTGGCGGACAGTGCTCACCCACCACCCCGCATGATGCCATCGCTACCACCGCCCCCTACGGCAATATCGAGCCTGATTTCAATATCTGTAATCTGGCTTTGGGTGCCGGCGCCAGCTTTGTGGCCAGAACCACTGCCTTCCATGTGATGGAGATGCAAAACTACTTCCAGAGCGCGATGGAACATCCCGGTTTCTCGCTGATCGAAGTGGTATCTGCCTGCCCGGTGATCTATGGCAGGTTGAATAAAAAAGGCGGCGCACCGAAGATGATGAAGGAATTCAGGGACAATTCCATCCCGCTTACCGCAGTGGAAAAACTGCCTCCGGAACAGGTGGAAGGTAAGATCCAGCGCGGCATCCTGCGTAAAGAGATCCGTCCTGAATTCTGCAATGCCTATGCAGACTTGATGTCCAAAGTGCAGGACAAGGAAGGTAAATAATGGATAAGAGCTACGAAATCCGCCTATCCGGTAGTGGTGGACAGGGTTTGATCCTTGCCGGTATCATCCTTGCCCGTGCGGCAGTGATCGATAAACACAAGGTTACTCAGACTCAGAGCTACGGTCCAGAATCCCGGGGTGGTTATTCCCGAGCGGACGTGATCATCAGTGACCGCGAGATCTATTTCCCTGAAGCCACGAACTTTAACTGCCTGCTGGCTCTTACTCAGGAAGCTTGCGATAAGTACCTCTTTGACCTGAGAGACACAGGCATCCTGATCATCGATACTACCTTTGTGAAGAATCTGGCCCTGGCGGCTGATAATACCTATGAATTGCCCTTCACAGAGATCGCCATGGAAAAGCTGGGCAGCCCGATTTCTACCAACGTGCTGTCTCTGGCCTTCTTGGTGAAAGTAACCGGAATCGTATCGGAAAACGCTTTGGAAACCTCCCTGCGTGAAACAGTAAAGCCGGCCTTTGTGGATCTGAATCTCAAAGCGATGAAACTGGGCTTTGACATGGCCAAGAACTACAAGAAATAGGACTATAGGTATGATTAAGCATATCAGCCATATCGGCATCGCCGTAAAAGACCTGGATGAAGGCATCGCCTTTTATCAAAAGCTGGGCCTGGTGCTGGAAGGTACCGAAGAAGTCCCCTCTCAAATGGTGAAAGTGGCCTTTTTCCCCGTGGGAGATACCAGAATCGAGCTATTGGCGCCGACTTCCGAAGAGAGCCCGATCGCCAAGTTCATCGAAAAGAAGGGTGAAGGCATCCAACACATCGCTTTTGCGGTGGAAGACCTGCCTCAAGCCCTGAAAGAAACCGAAGAAGACGGCATTCGCCTGATCGACAAGGAACCGCGCCCCGGCGCACATGGTGCCGATATCGCCTTCCTGCATCCCAAATCTACGAGTGGTGTGCTGATCGAATTCTGCAAAGAAAAACACTGATAAGTACTAAACGATTGTAAGGGGTGAGACCATCTACGGTGTCACCCCTTTGTTTTTTAGCTTGACGCCTTTGCGCAAAATGGAAAACATTGCCCCAAGAGATATTGGAGGTCTCATGAGGAAAATAGTGCTGTTACTGATCCCCGTTATACTGCTATGCATACTGCCTTTGCGGGCAAAGCTGACTGTCTTGGAATCATCGCTGCCCGCTGGAACATCCTCTCCCTATTTTAGCGCGGAGAGCTTCGTACCCTCTGAGATCACGGTAGAAGGGGAAAGTCTCATCACAGATACCGGAATGCATACAGGTAAGATAAGCGGAGTGGTACGGAACAGTGACGGACTGCCGGTTGGTGGGCAGATACTAAGCCTGATCAAGGATCAAATGCTTATCTCCAGATGCGCCAGTGCTACCGACGGCAGCTACCTTTTCCAGGGGATTCCCGGTGGTGAGTATGTATTGGTCTTGAACCAGACCCCCGATAAGCCCTTTTACTGGCGGATGGTGCGGCACAGGGAAAATAGCCTCAGCATTGCCAATTTCCGCATCCTGTACAGCGCTTCCGATCACGGTGGAAGGCACAATGCTCCCACCTGGGATATCGCTCCGGGCAGTACCTTCATCCATCGTCCCATCCCTGTCTCCGGAGCGTATGTGGCTCCGCAGCCTCCGCCTTACGAACCGGAGGCTTATGTGCCAGGGATTCCTCCAGGCTGGGTAAGTCCTCTGCAGTATAGCTATCTACCTCTGGGGTTGGATATTGATACGGCGGCCTACCCGCTGCTGCGGCGACATCTGCTGGATGGGCATTTGCCGCCGGCGAGTAGCATCCGGCCAGATGAGATTTACAACTACATTGATTATGGCTTTCCCAAGCCCGAGTCAGATCAGGACATCAGGATCACCGCTGAAGTCGCGCCTCTGCCCTGGAATCTGAAACGGGACTTGCTGCTGATCGGTTTCAAAGCCAGGGACACGATCAGCGAGCAGCGACAGAATTCCAATCTGGTATTTCTGGTGGATGTTTCCGGTAGTATGGCTACTCAGCAGAAGCTTCCTCTGGTAAAGCAGGGGCTGCAAGAGCTGCTCGCCCAGATCGGAGAAAAAGACCATGTGAGCATCCTGGCCTACGATCGCGGCAAAGCCTGGCTCCTGGCTACGGGAGACGGATTGGATAAGGATAGACTCGCATCTGCGATAGATAAACTGTCCGCCGGGGCTACAGATGAAGGCGAGGCTGCCTTTGATCTTGCCTTTGTGCTGGCCAGAGAGTACTACATCTGGAAGGGGATAAACAGCATCTGTTACCTGGGTGATGGTGCTTTTGACGAGGGTGGCATCAGCAGGGAGACTTTGGACGCAGTGGCAGATATTGCGGAGTATGGCATCAGCATTTCGGCCATCGGCTTTGGTAGCGGGCATTACAACGATCCCAATCTGCGGGGGCTGACAGCCGCGGGCAAGGGCAGTTATGCCTATGCCGATAATCCCCGGGAGGTACAGAACACGCTCTATGCCTTGTATTACAACGGACTCTTTCCGGTGATCCGCGATCTTCAGATGGGGATCAGTTTCAATCCACACAAAGTGAAAGCATATAGATACTTGGGCTTTTCAGATGGTCGCGCTGACGCTGCCAGAGGGGCAGTAACAAACTACCCGGGGCATAGCATCCGGGCATCGGAAAGCGGGATTTTTATGTTTGAGATCATCCCTCTTGATTCCAAAGAAGTGATTCCGGGTTTACCGGAAATGAGGATGGCAGAACCCACCCCGGGGAAAGGCCTTGCCGAGATCTGGTACCAATATCGGGATCCTGCGGGCACAGGTAATAAAAGCTATAAGTATGATGCGCCAGAGAGGAGTATCAGTTTGGAGGAAGCATCTGCCAGCTTCCGCATGGCCAGTTCAGTATTGGGTCTTGCGCTCAAGCTGCAGGGGAGTGAAGAAGGTGCTCTTGACTGGCCCATGCTAAAAGACTGGGTGAGAGACGCTGGCGGTAAAGATGGCTACGAGTTTCAAAGCGAAATCCTCGATCTAATTGAACGCGCACAGGCACTATCTAAACCCTGAGGGAGCATTATGAAAGCAAGACTGATCCTGATTCTGGGCATTATCTGCATGGTGTCAGGCTGCACATTTGATTTACCCTTTTACAGCCACGAGTTTCGGCACAAATCCAGTATGAAATACAACCAGGAGGGGCGCCGCTGGTATTTCCATGATGTCAAGGGCGAGGACAGCGATTTCATGATCATGACCTTCCCGCAGCAGAAGGGATCCGGACTGTTGATCATGACCCCTCAGGGCAGAAGAGTATCGCAGATAAACATCCCCCTTGGCGAGATCAACAATGTGGTGGTGCTCAGCAATCCCCTTGATCATAGCAGAGTGATGTTTATAAGCGTAAACACGGGCAACGAGCTCTATCTGATGTCGGTCAAGTATACCTGGGAATACCCCTTGAAGCGGGAAACCAAGGTCTTTGAGTCTTATCCCAGAGATGACAATTTGATGCATATCCAGGCCTACAAATGGTCGGGTATCATGAGTGCAGTGCTTCTGGAAGATATCGATGAAGACGGCAGGTTAGAACTGGTGGTGAATGCGTGGGACGGCTTTAGCGCTAATCCCCGCGGACTGATGGCATACGATTACCTCTCAGGTAGACTGAAATGGTTTGTTCGGACTCCGATCAGTCTGCGCGGCCCTGTCTTTGACGATTTTGACGGGGACGGGCATCGGGAATTTGTGCTGGGATCCATATCCTTCAAAAACACAGAGCTTAGCTACGACGGATTGGACGATCGCAATGGGCATCTGCTGGTGATTGATCGTTTCGGGAAGCTCATATACACTCAGAGAGTGCTTACTGGACTCAGCGATGTGAATGTAGCTGCTGAGGATATGGATCAGGATGGCAAGCCCGAAGTCGTAGTTTTGGCCTTGCAGCGTGGGAGCGAGGGCACCGAAAGCAGGATTCTGCATTACGATTTTGATGGCAAGCGTTTGATCAAGAACAAGGAACATATCCTGTCCGGAAATCATGAGTCCTTGAATTACCAGGAGTTCTTATTCAAATCCGATGGCAATAGTGCGCGTAAGATTCTGGTAAATGACGTCCAATCTGGACTGAAGCTCTACGACGAATTGTTAAACCCCGTCATCAGCGGATCGATCGGGATAAACACCCTCTTTGATATGGGCGATGTGAATCTGGATGGCGCTCAGGAATTGCTGGTAATGAATAGCAACGACGAAATCCAGCTATTGGATAACAGGCTCAAAGCAATTGCCGGAATGAGGAATCCCTTCGCCGGAAAGGGAGTGCCCAGAGTGGAACTCCTGCAAACTGGAGCGGACAGCAATCCCCTGGTGGTGTTGTCGATGGACGATACGATCAGCTTTTATGAACTGACGCATATCTCCTATCTTTTGTACCTGTATCGTCTTATCGAAACATACGGTTTCTGGATCAGTTTGTTCTTCCTGGCGATTATCGTGCGGGCCATGATCTCTTTACGGCACCGCGATAAAGCACTGGTGGTGGCGACCAACAAATGCTACACGGGCTTCATCCTGATCAATGCGCGCTCCCGCATAGTCTTCGCCAATCGTACTGCCATCAATCTGGCTCAGCGGATTAAGAACGGGTGTAATCTGGAAAAGCTTGCCGATTGCTTCCCCGAGATCAGCGACGCCGTCAATCAGCTGCGCACTCGCAGGGTGGATTATGATGATCTTGAGATGGAACTGGCTGGTGATCATTATAATGTACACATCGAGAAACTGCCAGGATTACGCCGGCGTTACATTATCTCCCTTGCTCTTCCCCTGGAACAGACTGGATCGGACAAGCTGGGCTGGGCGGAAACCGCACGGAGGCTATCCCATCACGTACGTCGTCACATCACCAACGTGCTGCTGGCCCTGGATCCCATCGAAGAGAGTATGAATGAGAGTAGCAGGGAATATCTGCAGATCGTGCGCGGCGAGATCGAAAAGATCAGGGTCTTCACTCACGCTTTTCAGCGCTTTACAGAGCTTAAGGATTACGATCTGAAACTGATCGATGTGATTCCCCACGTGGAGCATGCATTGCAGCAGATTCGTCTGCCGGAAAACGTAAATCTGATCAAAAACTATGGACTTACGAGCGTACACGCGCAGATCGAGCCAATCCGCTTTGAAGAAGCCCTGATCAACACCCTGAATAACGCCACCGAGGCGATGCCAGAGGGTGGCAGCCTGCACCTTAGTGTAATGGTTTTCCCAAAACACAGCAGTCCCCGGGGTCAGATGAGTGTCCTGGTGGAAATGGAGGATACCGGCAAAGGCATACCGGAAAAGTATATGCAGGATATCTGGCAACCGTTCTTTACCACAAATCAGTCTGGCACCGGGATCGGAATTCCAGAGACCAAAAAGATCATGGATTCCATGGGCGGCTTGCTGGATATTCAAAGTGAAGAGGGTGTTGGTACCACCGTATCGCTTTGGTTGAAAGGAGAATCTGATGTATAAACTGAGGGTTTTGATCGCCGATGACGATCATGTATTCTGCAGACTGACCGCTGATGTGATCCGCTCTGCCGGATATGAGGCGGATACTGCCCGGAGTGTGGATGAGCTGCGTGATATCCTGCGCGAATCCACTTATGACCTGATGATGCAGGATATGTGCTTTCCTGCCTTGCAGGATGGCTTCACCATGCTGGAAGAAGTGCACGAAAAGTACCCCGCCATGCCGATTCTGATGATCTCGGGCTCCGGACACATCCCCGACGCGGTGAACGCGATCAAATATGGCGCCACCGATTTCATCGAGAAGCCGATTGCCAAAGAACACCTGCTGATCAGGCTTTCCCGGCTGAGCGAAAGCCTGAGGATTCAGAGAGATCTGCGCGAAGTGCAGGTTTCCGCGATCGGTATGATCGGCAATAGCAAGATCATGCAGGATGTTTACGATTCCATCATCCGCGCTGCCAGATTTGATACTCCGGTCTTGATCACCGGGGAAACCGGAGTGGGTAAGGAGCTCGCCGCCGCTGCCATTCACCGTTTATCAAGCCGCAACCAGAAGAACCTGGTGAGTATCAATTGCGCATCCATCCCCCATGAGCTCTTTGAAGCCGAGCTTTTTGGCTATGAAAAAGGAGCGTTTACCGATGCTCAGAGTTCCCGCACGGGTTATTTCGAATTTGCCCAGGATTCCAGCCTCTTGCTGGACGAAATCGGGGAATTACCCGCGCAAGTACAGGCCAAATTGCTCCGCGTGATCTCGGAAAATGAGATTCAAAAGCTGGGGGGCAAGATTCACTGGATAAATACCCGCTTGATTAGCGCCACCAATCAAGACCTCAAACAGATGGTGGAAGACCATGCGTTCCGGAGTGATCTCTTTTATCGCATCAGCACTGTGAGCATCCATATTCCGGCGCTGAGGGAACACCGCGAGGACATCATCCCACTCACAGAGCACTTCGTAAACGACTTCTGCACGCAAAATCGAATAGCTCCAAAAGCCTTGTCACCAAACGCCGCAGCCTGGCTGGTGGAACAGGATTATCCTGGCAATGTGCGCGAGTTGAAAAACCTGGTGGAACGCGCTGTAGTATTCTGCCAGACTGATATGCTAAACGTGGTAGATTTTACCACAAACGAGCATTATCTCAGCGAGGAAGGGCGGTCGTTTCGTGAAACCATGCACGCTTTTGAAAAGCAATATCTGGAATCGGTGCTTCGCTTGCATGACGGAAACCTAAGCCAATCAGCGCATTATCTGCAAATGGACAAGAGCAATCTGAGCAAAAAACTTTGCGCTTTGGGCATCACTTCTATGCACAGATAATCACCATTATCAAGGTGTTTATCACCAAATCAGACCTTCTCCCGTGGTAAAAACTACCACAAGCCACAATCCTGGAATGGGCGTTAATCCCTTGTAAAAAAGTATCTTATCTGCTATATTCGTCATCGGTACAATTCATGCAAGGTACTATCAGTACTCACGCGCCGGTTATCTGGCCAGGGGTAGTGGGTGAGTAGGTGGAGCATAGGCGGATAGGAGGCAGGAATTGTAGTTCTGTAGGTATATACAAGGGTAGTCTGGTACCGGATGGCTGTAGGATCTGTAGGTCTGGGGTCTCAGGCAGGACTAGCATTGCTGAGTGGGCTATTGTCCAAATGCCCTGGGTTGGATCCCGGGGCTTTTTTTGCCTTGCAGAGCGCAACCCACCATTGTATTGCAGTACTGTGGCTCTAAAGGTCCGTATCCAAAAATTCTATCGGGACGCTCAGGATAAACTGGGAACCCTTGTCGATATCAGATATCAGGGATATATCGCCCCCGAGTAATCTGGCCAGCCCCTTGCAGATGGGTAAACCGAGTCCCACACCTTCATGCTCGCGGGTGATGCTCATATCTGCCTGATAGAAGCTATCAAATATCTTGGCCTGGTAGATGGGGGATATGCCCACCCCGCTGTCTTTCACCTTCAGGATGAGAATGTTGCCATTGAGGTCACAGGCAAATTCCACAAAGCCTTTGAGTGTAAAATCCAGCGCGTTGTCCATCAGTTTGACGAGGATCTGCAATAGTTTGCCTTCATCACTGATGATGATGCTATCTTTGAGGTGCTCGGGAATGCTACAGATCAGCTCCAATCCCTTATTGAATGCTTTGTTGCGATACAGATCCAGGATCTTATTCATCAGTTGACTGATCACGAAGGGCTGCGTATTGATCGCTTCCTGTCCCGAATCGATCTTGGCAAAATCCATGATATTGGCGATCAGTTGTAGCATCCGTTTCCCGCTGGACTTGATATATCCGGCGTATTCCTTTACCTCTTCGGAGTCGAGATTGCCCTGCAGCAGTACATCACTGAATCCCATAATCCCGTTTAGTGGCGTACGGAATTCATGTGAGATATTTTGCATAAAGCCGCTTTTCATCTTTTCGCTCATCACAGCCATTTCCTTGGCCCGGTAGAGTTCCTGCATGGCATGCACTCGATCATGGATGTTTTCCACCATTCCGAGCATAAACGGACTGCCGGAGTAAGGATCATGCGCCAGGATCACCGTTACCAGACCCCAAAGCTCTGAGCCGTCCTTGCGTATGAATTTCTTTTCTGCCCGATATTGAGAGATTTTGCCCTTCATGAGAGCGGTTACTCCGTCCCTGTCCATTTGAATGTAATCTGGGTGCGTAACGTCATCCACGCTGACCTGAAGCAATTCGGTTTCGGTATAACCCAGCATATTTTGATAACTGGCGTTGGAACGGGTATATCGTCTATCCGGGGAGGTAATCGCCATCCCGATAGGAGCTTGATCAAAAATGGCGCGGAAGCGTTCCTCTCCTGCCTTGAGGACTTCAATGCTGTTCTTCTCCGAGGTAACATCGCTGAGTACGTGCACATATCCATGCCTTTCATCTGCCTCATTTACCAGAGGAGCTCCCGTCACAGATAACCACCGGCCGCGATACTGCACATCGATCGATATCGTTCCGCTTTGATCCACGGCGTCCAGATAGTGGATGGCAGCGGGGATGATATCCTGGCAATGCTTACCCACCACGTCTTCAGCCGTGTATCCCAGGATGTCAAACACTGCGCGATTGCTTCTGATAATCCTATACTGATCATCCAGCAGCCAGATGGCGTTTGGTACGGCGTCAAAGGTGGCCCGCCATTGTTTCAAAACTTCCTTATCATCCAGATGGATCCGTTTTCGGGAGCTGTAGTTCATCAGCATTGCCGCGCCAAAGAGAGCGGCCAGAGAGAGGCTGAAAAGCAGCCAGGCCCTGAGGAGCATATTGCTGTGAATCTGTTCCATGTCCACAATGCTTGCCAATATCCAGGGCAGATGCTCCACCTGTTTGAATGCCGTCATCGTCTGTCTGCCTCTGTGATCATAGGCTTCCAGCACAGAATTGTTCTTGCTCAGCTTTGTGATACGCTCCAGCTGGGAGCTCATGAGATCCAGGAATTTCTCCCGTAAGGCGCTGTTATCGCCCCCGGGAATTCTGCCGATAAAATGCATACCGCTGGGATGAGCGGCAATCAAGGCGAAATAGAGTTTTCCTCTGATGTTTGCAGAATCTCCCAGCAACTTGGCTATTTGGGCATCGGGACGCAATTCCAGCATCATCAACGGACCCCTTCCTCCTGGCTCCAGAGCCGTCCAGAAACGCAGTCGATCAACCTGATGATAGCCATCTGGTTCGGGATTGGGGTTGATCTTGTCCTGCACATAAGGTCCCGGCCTGGACATCAGAATCCTGCGCGCCAGCATCAGCTCGTCCCTGCTGATGCCAGGGTTGGGGGGAGCGGAACTCTCCAGGTTTTGATCTGGATCAAAGAGCGCGATCCTGGAATCTGTATTTTGCTGGAACACAATGTGCATCCAGGTCATGGAGTACATTGCGGACTGGCCGGATAGATCATTATTCAGGACGGCTTTCATTCCTCGAGGCAGCTCAGAATTGTCCACTACGCTGCCTACCAGATCATAGCGTTGATTTATCCAGGAGTTCAGGGCACCAGCCCTGGCTTCCAGTCCCTGTAGAAGCTGCTCGCGCAGATCCATCTTATATGCCTTGTTGCCCATATTGACCACAAAGATGGCTGTAAAGGCGAGCGCCAGGACCAGGAAAGCGAAGATAATGAAGTTCAATTGGTTAATGCTCTTACCCGCATCCTCCATCGTAAGCCCCGAGACAAAGCGCTGTAGGTGAATAATGCCATATCCGGCTTTTTCCAGAAACGACAGGCTGATTACAAGCATGGCAAATGAGGTGGACAGTGACATCGGGACGGCACTTATCGCCAGGATCATGCGAGCCCCAGACGCATGAGAAAAGAACGTCGCCAATGAGATGACAAAGCCCAATATCGATGCATAGAAAGCTACGCGTCTGGCTACCCTGGATGGAACCCCCGGAGCATACAGGAAAAAATAAGAAACGCAGAATAGTAGGAACACAAACGCCGTGAGCGGAGACATCGCCCCGATCATGCTACCCCCCATACTGCTCTCGCGCTGCGCCATCAGCGCTTCGGGGTGATGCATAAAGTCCAGAAGATATGCCGCGATCACAGATAGTGCGTAGGCAAAGATAATGCCCAGTATGTATACATCCCTCTTGCCTCGGCGTTCAGCTTTCAAAGACCGGGAGATATTCAGCAGCGCAATCAGCCAGATGGATACAGCAGTGGTGGGTGCGATTTTGAGAAAAAAGGGTATTCCGGATAGAGGAGTATAGCTACGAAACAGCCAGTTCAGGACAGCCAGAAACGACAGGACCAAAGGCACTGTGCTGTACAAAATGATAAGCTTGGACGTTTTTATCTGTAGATCTGGCATAAATCCTCTGTCTTTAATCAATGAAACCCATGAATACAACCCAATGCGATTACAAACTATTGCAATAAGGCAATATGTCAAGTGAAAAAAGCCCGTTCATTTCCCCATTGTTAAAAATCGGCCTGATTCTAATCGGCAATTTCGACCCTCCTTGCAGAATATCCTTGCAATCCTAACGGGTATTCTTAAATTGGGACTTTGAGAATTCTGCTCATCTATACGTTCTCTTCTTGGTCGGATTTCAGGAGTCACGTTATCTACTGGGTGGATACTCTCAGCTCGTTTTCTTCCTGCTACCCGCTCGATTAGAAAGAGAGCCATTACTAAGGTCCAATAAGTGAGGATATGGCATGGAACTTTATTTGATCATCGCTTTACAACTCGCGGCACTCATCGTCGCCTTCATCATTCTGGGTAAAAAACCCAAAGCCAACCCCGAATTGATGCAACTAAAACATGAACTGGAATTGCTTTCCCGCGCGCTAAAAGATGAAACCTCGGCACTACGATCTGATATCCTGGGCCAAAACCGGGAAAATCGCGAAGAACTGGCCAAAACTCTCAAAGACAGCTCCGAGAGCCAGGCCAGACTAGCTCTGGATGCCCGCAGCGAACTCACCTCTGCATTATATACCCTCAATGAACAGATTAATAAAGACGCCCTGGCCAACCGGAATGAACTTACCAAAGCATTAAACAACCTCTCCGAGAGTCTTGGCCGCAAACTATCTGAACTCACCACCGCCAATGCCGAACAATCCGAAAAGCTGAAACTGAGCGTTGCCGATGGCATGGATAAAATGCGCATCGAAAATGAAAACAAGCTGGAGGAAATGCGTAAAACCGTGGACGAAAAGCTGCATGCCACATTGGAAAAACGCCTCGGCGAATCCTTTAACCAAGTTACACAGCGCTTGGAAGAAGTTCACAAAGGTTTGGGTGAAATGCGCAACCTGGCCACCGGAGTGGGGGATCTAAAACGCACTCTGGAAGGGGTAAAACCTCGTGGCGTTCTGGGTGAATTGCAGCTCGAAAATCTGCTGGCGGAAGTGCTTGCCCCGGAACAGTATCAGGTCAACTTCCGTCCCCATGCCCGACGCGACGAAGTAGTGGAATTTGCCATCGTCATGCCCGGAGCCGATGATAAAGACAGCAGGGTCTATCTGCCCATCGATGCCAAATTTCCTGTGGCGGATTATCACAGCTTGGTAGCTGCCTATGAAGCTAACGATATGCCAGCCATGGTCACCGCCCAAAAAGCCCTGGTGCTACGCATCAAAAATTGCGCTCGCGATATCCGCGACAAGTACATCAACCCCCCTGTCACCACCGATTTTGCCATCCTCTTCCTGCCCTTCGAAAGCCTCTATGCCGAAGTGCTGCGCGTGCCCGGACTCTTTGAACTGGTGATGCGCGAATACTCCGTAATCCTCTGCGGCCCCACCACGATCGCCGCCCTTCTGAACAGCCTGCAGGTGGGCTTCAAAACCCTCGCCATCCAAAAGAAAAGTAGCGAAGTATGGAAGGTGCTCGCCGGAGTGAAAAAAGACTTCGGACTCTTCGGCGATGTCCTGGAAAAAACCCGCCGCAAAATTGATGACGCCGGACGGGAACTGGATCACGCCAGCCACCGCAGCCGCCAGATCGTGAAAAAACTCAGCAAAGTGGAGGAATTGCCGCAAGCGGTTTTAATTGAGAATTGACTGACGCATTTTTGGCACACGGATTACACGGATTACGCGGATTTAATTGAGAATCATAAGTCCCAGCGGGACGACATTTCAGATAGTATGGCAGCACAATCAGTTTGCCTGAGTCCCAGCGGGACGGCATTTCAGATAGCCCACCGGGGTATTTGTAACATGAGGAGATATGCCCGCGGATTCTGCGGTTCACCCCTTTTTTGCCTCTCAAATTGGTGATTGGTATCGTCTTCCTATCTTCAGATTCATAAGCATGTAGTTAGCCGGTCGAACACTGGTCGTGCAAACCCATGACCGGTGTTCGACCGGTGTATGAGATGTGTACCAGCTACAAGATGGCTGGATGGTGCCAACCCCGGAGAAAGTGGATTCGAATGATCTGGTTCCCCGGCACGCTGCCAGAAGTCCAAAGCGTTTGAAGTTCTCATCTTCGAATTAAGCTGGGGGATCGGTCAAAGCTTATCGGCTTTCGTGAAATTCACTAACGCTTTCGACTCCTGAAGAGACGACTCCGAAGAGAGATGGTTCCCGGACCCGCTGTTCGAAGTCCAGGGCAGTTGACCAACCCGGGAGCTATCAAATGGCGGGATGCCAGTGAGAATCTCATTGACAAAAAGCCCGATAACCGGGAAATGCACGAAAATGAGAATCCGTGCCATTTATGGCCCGGAGAGAAATCTACGAATCCCCGGGAGAATTATGTTTGCCAAGCACAAATACATCCTGCTAGCATTTTTGATTGTCATTCTGATGCGCGTGCCGGCGCTGATA
>JAGOKK010000048.1 GCA_017994635.1 Candidatus Cloacimonadota bacterium
TCATTCAGAACGTCCTTGCAGTGCTTTACCATCATTTTGGCCTGTGGCTTTGTAATCAGATTTCCCGGTGTTTCGGGATGGATACCGCTGCGATAGAGCAATTCACAGACGTAGATATTGCCCAGACCTGCCACCAATCCCTGATCGAGAAGAAGGTTCTTGATCGGCGCTTTGCGGGTATGAACCATCTGATATAGATAAAGGGGGTTGAAATCCATAGAAAGCGGTTCGGGACCTAGCTTTGGCAGGTAGTGGTCAAGATTTGAGCTTTTCAAAAGTGTGATCTTGCCGAAGGTGCGGGGATCGATGAAGCGGATGGCATCCTCGCCTCGCAGATGTATGCGGGCTCTCTCGTGTTTGTGAACATCCTCCGGATGAGGATCATAGACCAGTTTTCCGGTCATCCGAAGATGAATGATCAGGCTGGTTCCGCCCTCCAAATGGAGGATCATGTACTTTCCCCGGCGAAGTGCTTTCGTCAATCTAGCTGGAAACGGATCTATATCCAGCTCCGGGTCACGGATCAGAGTGCCTGGATAATAAGTCTCTACTATGGATATCTCACGTCCTTGCAACACTGAGACCAGGCCGTCCAATACTGTTTGAACTTCAGGTAATTCAGGCATTATCGATCCAAATATTTGTGTATCTTATAAGCGGCCAGAGCGCCATCACCCACCGCTGTAGCCACCTGACGCAGAGATTTAGCCTGCACATCTCCGGCCGCCCAAACTCCCGGCACCGAGGTTTGGTGTTCCCGGTCAGTAACGATGTAGCCATCCTCAAGCTCTAACTGCTCCTGGAATAAGGCTGTATTGGGATTTGCGCCGATGAATACGAAGATGCCGTCCACTTTCAGATCGTTGTGTTCGCCGCTTTTCAGGTTTGCCACCCGCAGCTTGCGCTCCGCAGAGCCGAAATCAATGGCTTCCACCACGCTGTCCGTTATCAGCTCGATTTTAGGCTCCTGACGAACGCGGTCGATAAGCAAGGGATCAGCGCGAAAGCTATCCCGACGATGGATGATGTGGATTCTCGCAGCGTACTTGGCAAGAAATAGGGATTCTTCAAAGGCAGAATTACCTCCTCCCACAACAGCCACGGTTTTATCCGGATAAAAGGGACCGTCACAGGTAGCGCAGTATGATACGCCGCGACCGGCGAATTCTGCTTCACCCGGGATGTTCAGGGTCTTCGGCGATGAACCCGTGGCTATCAGCACAGCACGAGCCTTCCAGGTGTGAAATGGAGTGATCACTTCCCTTATCTGAGTTTTCAGGTTCACTGCCGTCACGTCTTCATGAATGATTTCCAAGCCAAAGAAGCGCGCCTGTTCTTCCATGTCTTTTGCCAATTGCTTGCCCAAAACTGGTTTCGGAAAGCCAGGATAATTCTCCACCCACTCGGTGGCGGTTAGCTGTCCTCCGGATAGAGGAGCCT
This sequence comes from Candidatus Cloacimonadota bacterium, assembly GCA_017994635.1. Taxonomy (GTDB): domain Bacteria; phylum Cloacimonadota; class Cloacimonadia; order Cloacimonadales; family Cloacimonadaceae; genus UBA5456. Next base: position 1,441 of record JAGOKK010000048.1, read on the forward strand.
TTTCGATCATCAGAGAATTCAGTTTATAACGGGCAGCGTACAAACCCGCGGTGAGGCCGGCCGGTCCCCCACCGATGATTATGAGATCGAAAAGCTGACTGCTATCCACACTCGATGATAAACTAAAGCTGAAATCCAGCATCTTCAGAGTGCTTCCCGGATCTTTGCGATGATCATGGATTCAGGCGCAGCGCCTTCCTGGTACCATAGTTCGTTTATGGTAGTTCTCGGTACCCCTTGAACAGAATATCTCTGGGCAAGATGAGGAAATTCCGATATCTCCACCATGTCTGCTCTTACCATATCGCTGTAATACGCCATCTGATGCGCCAGGATCACCGCTTGAGGGCAATATGGACAGGTGGGGGTCACAAAAACCTGCAGATGAACCGGTTTATTGATCTCTGCAAGGAACTTCTTACCTCCGTCCGAGATTTTTACCAGACCCGTCGATACCAATAGAATTGCCGAGAGCAGTGAGGAAAACTCGTAACCTGCAGGAATGCCATAGAAGCGGATACCATAGTCCCTTTCACCCACCACAGCGATCGCGGGGATCTTATCAATCCCGAATTTCTCCACGACTTCATGATCGGTTTCAAATTGGTAAACTTCCAGGTTCAAAAGAGGATTGGTGGTAATGAGATCCTCCAAAAGCTGATGTGTCTCCTTGCAATAGCCACACTCAAAGGCCTGAGTAAAGAGCTTCAGAGTAACCTTCCTTTGCATGTGCTGTAGAGCGTTCTTTACGTCGCCCAATACCTTATCATCGAGAATAGGCATATTATCCTCCCATCATTTAAGTGTTCTGAAAACAGAATATAATGAACCTTCGAGGTATAGCAAATCTTTATTGTCCGACTGACACGCCGGGAACAACTCCCTTTTGTGATTTAAGGACATTCGCGTTATCTTGTATGTAATTATGAGTCCGAGTGCAACGTAGCCAAGAAAAAGGTTGACTTGTACTTTGGAGGTAAAATATGTGTCCTTATCAGTATTATATGAGGTGTCGGCAAATGATTGCGCGCTTGCCCCTGAGTGCATTATTGGGATTTATGATCCTGCTTTTCATTTTTATCACGCTACCCGGCGTTCTATCCGCTCAAAGTGGTAACGAGGATTATAACGCTCTGAAAAAGTGGCAGTTACCTGATGATGCCATCCAGAGTAAGAATCTACTAGAAGCTGATGGGAGAATGTACCTCAGCGATGTTCTCTTCACTGGATGGGCTTACGAGCGCTATCCAAACGGCAATCTGCAGAGAGCCAGCCACTATCTGAAAGGCAGATTGGACGGACTCAACCTGCTATGGTATCCAGACGGAGCGCCACAGATGAGTGCCACTTACCGTTTGGGAGCTCTTCATGGTAGATTCTTGGGCTGGTATGCCAATGGCACAGTGATATATGACATGTATATAAACCGCGGCACGTATGCCTCAGATAACCTCAGCGATGAGGATGACAGCAGAGTAAGTAGTGAAGCCGAAATATTTGAAGGCGAAGGAAGAGATAATGACGACACCGGTGAGTAAGATGCACAGCCCGGAAAGCTTTGCGCTTATGAAACGAAAAGGGCAGAAGATCACGATGATCACTGCCTATGATTATGCCAGCGGAAGCGCTGTGGCCAATAGCGATATGGATGTGATCCTCGTGGGTGACAGCCTGGGTATGGTGGTGCTGGGTTATGACAGCACCTTAAAGGTCAGCATGGACGACATGGTGGTGCATAGTGCGGCTGTACGCCGGGGTGCGCCCGACAAGTTTATCATTAGCGACCTGCCCTATCTGGCCTATCACCTTTCCCCGGAAGAGACCAAGGCAAACGCGGCGCGTCTGGTGGTGCAGGGCGAAGCCAATGCCGTGAAGCTGGAAGGCGGCTCTGCCTCTCGTTTGGAAGCCATCCGTCAGATCGTGGATATTGAGATTCCCGTCTGCGCACATTTGGGTCTCACCCCACAATCGGTAAAGCGATTTGGCGGGTATAAGGTCCAGGGCAAGAGCGAGATTGCCCATGAAGAGATTTTTCTGCAAGCATCCGCGATCGAAGAAGCAGGAGCCTTTATGCTGGTGCTGGAAGGCATCCCTGAGATACTAGGCAAAAAGATTAGTGAAGCCATCACCATCCCCACCATCGGCATCGGCGCTGGACGCTATTGCGATGGGCAGGTGCTGGTCTATCACGACATGCTTGGCTACAGCTCCATGCTACCCAAATTCGTAAAGAAGTACGCCGAGCTAAACGACCAAATACCCGAAGCGCTGAACCGCTATTGCGCCGAGGTTCGCGATGGCTCGTTCCCGGGAGCCGAGCACACTTATTTTCCAATCATTTAAATAAAAAAGGAATCACCAAGATGAAAGAACGTACAGAAAATATGAGCCCCGATGAGAAGTTTAATGCCATAGCAAACCTGAAAGAAAAGCTGGAAGAGAACTTTGTAGCCCTGGGAGAATTACTGAGCGAGATCAAGCGCAGCAAGCTCTTCCGTTTCAAGGGATATGAAAGCTTCAAGGACTTTGTGGAAGCCGAATATCAGCTATCGGGCAGCCTGGCGGGCAAATTAGCTCAGACCTTTGAGCTCTTCGTGGAAGAGATGGATATAGATGACGTAAGCGTGAAGGAGATCGGTTTTGAGCGTCTGCAATTGATCAAGCCCTTCGTTCAAAAAGCAAACTGGAACGAGCGGGACGAGTGGATGAAGAAAGCCAGTGAGACCCCTACCAATGAGTTACGCAACGAAATCAAGGAGATAAAAAAACAAGAAAAAGCTGAAGACACTGACCTCAAGAAAGTATTTATCGACCAGTACCTCGAAAAAATGACCACCTGGTTCAATTGCAGCAAGGCTGAGCTGAACTTCAAACTGGCGCTCTTTTTCCAGGATTCCGACCTGGACGAAGTAAAAAAGATCGTCAAAGACCGTCAAAAGGCCTTTGAACTCGAAACACAAAAGGAGGAAACGCCGTGAAGCTTATGAAAATCCTGTGGGTGGATGACGAAATAGACCTGCTCAAGCCATTCATCCTCTTTCTGGAAGAACGAAACTATAGTGTAGATACATGCAACAACGGAGAAGACGCCATCGAGAAGGTGGTGGAAACCAAATATGATCTGGTGGTACTGGACGAAATGATGCCCGGTCTCGACGGTCTCAGCACCCTGCAAGAGATCAAACGCATCAATAACGCCATCCCCATCATCATGGTCACCAAAAGCGAGGAAGAGGGCCTGATGAACAAGGCCATCGCCTCTCAGATCTCCGATTATCTGATCAAACCCATCAACCCCTCGCAGATCATCATGGCCATCAAGAAGATCTTTCAAGCCGACGAGATCAAAGCCAACGAGATCGGCCAGCAGTATACCCGCTATATCGCGCAGCTCAATCAACGCCTCTTTGACAATCCCGATTGGGAAGAATGGGGCAATATATACCGCGAAATGGCGCAATGGGAACTCCGCATCGACGAAGTAAACGATGACGGCCTGCGGCAGACCCACTTTTTGGAAAAGCGCAACTGCAATACCGAATTCACTAACTATGTGGAGCGAAATTACAAAGAGTGGCTGAAGACGGATGAACGCCCCAATCTCAGTTTTGACATGATCTCGCAATATGTGGCTCCGCATTTCGAAGAGAATGTGCCGATATACTTCATCATCATCGACTGCATGCGTCTGGATCAATACCTTGCTATTCAACCTTACATCCAGGAATTGTTTGACGAGCAGTTGGACATCTATTTCTCGATATTACCGACCGCTACGCCCTATTCTCGCAATTCCATTTTCAGCGGGCTCTTGCCCATTGATATTGCCAAGCGCTTCCCTGAGTATTGGGTTACTTCCTCCGAGATGGATAACTCCCGAAACCGCAATGAACACCAGCTTTTGGACGAGCATATCAGCGAGCTGGGTTATGAGCTGGATCCCACTTCGAAGTATGTGAAGATATTCAATATGGACGAGGGCAATTTCGTCCTGCGCAAGATCGATACTTGGAACAAAGAAAACCTGATCGTTCTGGTCTATAACTTCCTGGATCTCCTGGCACATCACCGTTCCCGTGATCAGATCCTGCAGGAGACCATCCCTCATGAAGAAGGTTTGCGTGCCTTCACCAAGCATTGGTTCCTGCATTCCAGCCTCTATGAAGCCTTGAAGCTGATCGCCAAGCAGGATGCCATCGTGGTGATTTCCACCGATCACGGTTCGATCAAGGTAAACCGCGCCACACAGGTGATTGGCGATAGGGACACCTCGGTGACAGTGCGTTACAAAGAAGGTAAAAACCTCACTGCCAACGACCGTCACGCCCTCTTCGTCAAAAAGCCCGCCGATTACGGGCTGCCCTCAAAGAGCATTGTGGATAACTTCATCTTTGCCAAGGATGATTATTACTTCATCTATCCTAATTCTTACCACCAATATCAAAAGCAATACAACGGCACATTCCAGCATGGAGGGGTCTCGATGGAAGAGATGATCCTGCCCGTGGCTACGTGTCGTAGCAAAAAGAAAAGATAATCAGAAACCAGCGACGGCGATCGCCGCTGTGCCCACAGACCAAGGGACATTGCGACGATCGCCTGATTTTTTTAAATAAAGAGATAGAGGCTTATCTTATGTTACTATCAGATCTTCTGGATGCCAAAAGCATTTTGCATGAGAACAGAGTGCTTACCAGAGAGCAGGTTTATCACCTTTTGGTAGAACGAATCTGCTACCACCGCAGACTACCTGTTTGTGGTGAGGGTTTGATGCAGCTGATTCTGGAGCGAGATCGTCAGAGCAGCACTGCCTATGCCACGGGAATTGCCATTCCACACGTCCGGATGGAGAATTTTCATGACACGATGATCGGCATGGCCTTTGTACAGAATCCTATCGATTATGATGGGCAGAAAGTGCATTGGGTGTGTTTGGTGATCACGGACAAGAGTTCATCAAATATCTATTTGAATTTGGTGGCTGCATTATTGAAGGTATCCAAGGACGCCCCGTTGATGCGGGAACTTGGCGAACTGAGGGACGGGCATGCTGTGATGCAACGTTTGCACAAGCTGGATATTCGCATCAAAAAAGAGATTACTCTGGGAGATATAATGGTAAATGAACCTATCACGATTTCACCCGACGCCAAGCTATCGGAGCTCAGCGCCATCCTGTGTTCAAAAGAGATATCCTTTCTGCCTGTGGTGGATGAAAACAACCGGTATCTGGGAGAAGTGAGCATTCTGAATCTGTTGAAAGTGGGTGTTCCAGATTATCTGATGATGCTGGACAATGTAAGTTTCCTGAGGTCTTATGAGCCTCTGGAGAAGCTCTTTGAACAGGAAGACACTCTGACTGTCAGAGACATCATGAGCAAGGAAGAGGAGTTCCTGAATCCTCAAAGCTCCATTCCCGAGGCTGTGTTTGAGATGATTCAGCATCACAAACGCTTCTATTCCGTGGTGGATGATGCACACAAATTGGTTGGTGTGGTAACAGCCAGCGATATCTTCCGAAAGGTGATCAAGGCATAAAAATGACTCTCATGTTAATCGCTCTCGCCATTTTCGGTGTTACTTACCTCCTCATTATCACAGAATGGATCAACAAGATGCTGGCTGCCATGATGGGCGGCTTTGCCATAGTCCTTACCGGCATCGTACATCAGAAGATCGCCTTTGCCGCAATAGACTGGAACGTAATCTTTTTCCTCATCGGAATGATGATGGTGATCTCGGTGATGCGCCAAACCGGCGTCTTCATGTTTCTGGCCATCAAACTCGCCAAGATCGCCAAAGGTAAACCCCTGGCCATCATGATCCTGATGTTTCTACTCACCACAGTTATCTCAGCCTTTTTGGGCAGTGTGACCACCATTATGATCCTGGTGCCGATCGTGCTGCTGGTGGCCAGCGAACTGAAGATCAGCCCCATTCCATTCATCATCACCATGGTTATCGCTTCAAACGGCGGAGGCGCCGCCACCATGATCGGTGATCCGCCCAATATCTTGATCGGCAGCGCCACAGATTATGACTTCATGGATTTCCTCATCAATCTCACTCCACCCGTCATATTGATCACCATCTTCTCCACTGGCCTGATCTGGCTGCTATACCGCAAAGGCATGCATGTCTCAAACGAGAACCGCGCGAAACTGATGAGTTACAACGAGAAGAACCTGATCAAGAATAGGAAACTACTCATCATCTGTGGCATTGTGCTGGTGCTGATGCTCATCGCCCTATCCCTGCAAAGCGTTATCATGATCGAAACTGCCACCATCGCCATGACGGCTGGTCTTTTCCTGCTGGTAATCTCCGATCGGAAAAGAGTGGAGCATATCCTCTCCAATGATATTGACTGGGTGACCATCTTCTTCTTCATGGGGCTTTTCATGATTGTGGAATCCCTGGTGGAAACAGGCTTTATCAGCATGATCGCCACAGGAATCATGGACCTTACCCACGGAGAACCAAGATCCACATCCATGGTCATTCTTTGGGTCTCAGGCGTGTTTAGTGCCTTCATCGACAACGTCCCCTTCGTAGCCGCTATGATCCCCGTGATCAAGGAGCTGGGCACTCTGATCAACAATACTGAAGCCATGCACCCCATTTGGTGGGCTCTGGCCCTGGGAACCTGTCTGGGTGGTAATGGAACCCTGATCGGTGCATCGGCCAATATCGTAGCCATCGGGATCGCGAACCGCAACGGCTACCACATCTCCTTCAGAGAATATACCAAGATCGGCGGCATCTTCGCCCTGCTGGCTATCGTGGTCAGCTCGGCTTACTTGCTGATGCGCTATTTCTGGTAAAGCATCATTTCATCCCCCCAAGTTCAGGCATGTACTATACATGCACCTCGCAGGGGTCCGTTCAATCCGTGGGTAAATCTGGAAGAGACCACGGATTGGACGGATGAACCGGATCCCGATGTTTATGCCCAAACTCAAGTAAGGGCCAGGAAATCCTCCAGGCTGATAGTTACTTCATTTCGACCTGAGCCCCACCCTGCCATGTAGGGCAGAACTGCGATTCACCAGACACCCCGCGCCAAATGGTACCATAGCGCTACGAAGACCCTCGTTACTCGTTAATTGGCTGAACATATCATTGCATCGTTATTTTTGCTCTTGTTCTCCTGACCCCTTTGTTTTCATCTTGTGTGATTGCCGGCTGACCCATCCTGTACTTGTCAAGCACATCCCAAACCGGGCTAAATGTGATTTGTCGTCATACTGAGACGGAGGATATGAAATCCTCCGTCGTACAATAATCCGCTTTTGTAAATTCTCAGGGGAGCAGCGTTATCCTGCGGGATACATCCCCGCTTTTTATGATATAGATGCCAGCGGGGCAATCTCTGTCTTGCAGGTCTTTCGCATTCCAGATGGATCTGAATCCGTTTTTGTCAGAAAGGAGCATATCCTGTATCTTCTGTCCCCGGACGTTATAGAGGCTGATCCTGGCGGGGCTGCCTTTATGGTTCTCCAGGGCGATATTGATCATGTTTCTGGCGGGATTGGGCCAGGCTGAGATGCTCATCTGCGCTATAGGGGTATGAGGATCATCATTGGCATTTGGATCATCGATAATGCCCAATTCGTACATAATCTCCGCGATCATATCCTGAAAGCTGTCATCCTTTGTTGGAGTGGGATTGATTATTTCTGAGAGCAGGAAGGAGGAGGCAATGGTCTGGTGCTGTGCGCCACTATTCTTTACTCCGATGCAATGTATGGAAGGATCAGTATTGGCTGTCCAGAATACAGCATGAGCGGAAGAAGTCATGGGCACCAATTCACGGTAGCCATCCTGCAGGGCATTGTACGCCCAATATTTTGGGGGGTATGAAATGCCTTCGATGGTGATCACATTGTCAAACGGGGCTCCCACACCAAACTTTGCCAGGAAGGGATCATTCATGTCCCAAGCCACATTTCCTTCCATGTAGATCTTGCCACCCTCATCCAGATAGCCATTTAGCAGATCCTTTTCCCAGGGCTGAAGCTGGTAATCGCCCATAATGCAAAACAGGGCTTCAAATTTGGTGATATAGTCATAATCCGGGATCAAGCGATTGCTGTATACCACGTTCATATTGGCATTGTCCCGGATCGCATTTACCAGGCGGAAATCTGCTTCCTGATCCGGGATATAAACCAGGATCTCCCCTTCTGGAGAAGGAGTAAGGCTATGTCCTACAGCAGGATCGCCATAAAGCAGGAAAGTGTATACGTTCTGCAGTTCCGGCCAGATAATGCCTCCAGAATCGATGGGATCGCCAAAGAGATAATACTGCGTATGCATCAAATTGGCGTAGGCATGCGCGGCGCCAAGCGGCATTTTTACTTCCGCGTAGTTTTCCAGAAAGTGGTAATTGTAGCTGGAAAGACCGCCCCAGCCGGGATTTTGCCAGCCTACCTTGTACCAGCCGGTACGCGTTGCAGCAATCACTCCCACACCTTTTTTAATCAGGGCGTATTCTGCCAAAGAGCTTGATGATTCATCTATATAGCCGTTGTAACAGGAACCGGCAAAGATCACCGAGGCTCCGCTGGCTGTTATCCAATCGAAGCTTTGTTTGTCCACCAGATCAAACCATTCCGTCTCCCAATACTCGGGAATCCCGTTTCCGTTATCCTCCATCCACACTTTACGCGATGAAGAACTGGGTGACCCGTGTGCGCTCCAATTGATTATCCCGTAATCAGTTCCCCGCAGTAGAGTTTCGAAAGTGGAGGCATCCAGCGGATATGCCGAGGGGTAGGAAGGCACTATGCCCATTTGCTCGTACATGGTGTCACATTCATAATCTCTGAGAACGGTCTGACGTGCGATCTCAGAGAAATGAGCGTCATCGGTCTGGGGCATACCGATCTCCGGTTCGTTCGCGTAGTTCAGAAATGCCGAGGGCAACAGCGCTTTCTGCTTGTAAGGCTCATTGGAGGAATCGAAAGCTACGATTCGATCAGCGATAATGGCTATCTGGGAAGGGATGTTTGTGCTAAGGCGCCCCACAAAAATCTCTGGGGTGAAATCCAGCATGGAGTTCTCCACTCCCGCCGGATCAGGATACTCCCCATAGCGGAAATCGTTGTCATAATCCCAATTGCTGCTGAGATCCGAATAGAAGAAATCACTGGGCACTGTCTCCGCGCCATCGGGTTCCGGAGTCAGATAAGCCGCTGGGACAGTATCGTAATCGCCCAGAAGCAGCAGATATGTGAAGGGGCTGGATTGATAGGCATTCTTCAGGTAATTGCGCAGCTTATCCGGATTATCATTCCCCTCTGAAGATGCCAGGATATCGGCGATATTGGCAAATTGCACCACCATACCCTGACTCTGGCGATAAGCCACGAGGTTACTTAGTTCTGCATACAGTTCGGGTGTACCAATCACCAGATAGTCAAAATTGCGGGTGTCGCGATTTATGTACCATTTTTTGATATCGGTGGAATTAGCAAAGAAGCTGGGATTGGAGAAAGTGGAGGGGATCAGGTTTCGCGCAGCTCCGGCCTTATCGTATTTGATCACCAGGTCGGCGCTCGAATTCCAGATCCCGGATGCGGGGTCGTAAGGCAGTACTTGCCAGGAGGCGTAAGTGAAATCTCCCCAGTACTTGATGCCCAGATAAACATACCTGGATGAGCTAAGCGAATGACGCTGTCCCTTGATGATGGTCTCAGAATTTGACCAGGGGGTGTTTACTTCCCGGTAGCTCTTGCTCGCGGCTCGCTGGTCGCGGAAACTGAAGTCGTAACTGGTCAGAACAGAGCCGGGGGGCAACAGGACGTTCACCGTGGATACGGGAAGACGCTCCACTCCGGGCTCGGTGATAAAGCCGCGGATTTCGTCTTCTGCAAAAGAAAGCCGGATGCTGAGCGATCCAGCGGCTAAAAGCACTGGCAATAAAAACATTAAGACAAGATAGTGTTTCATTTTTTCGGTCCTTTCTTGCTAAACTTGGGATTGTGCTTTGTATGAGGATTCTTGGGCCGGGGATTGGGCTTGCGAAAGTGCTTGGCGATGGTGATGGGCATATGCGCAGTGGCATTTTTGAGGGCAAGCTGATCCATACTGTCTTTATTCTCCGCCAGAAAGCTCTCCACCGGCTCATTATGCTTTTGCCACAAATCTGCCAGACAAAGCCCCAGGGCTTGCTGCACCACTTTTTCTTTGTCACTCAGTAAGGGGCGCACGAAGCTGAGGATTTCGTCTGCAGCAAGGGGGCTCTTTAGCGAGTGTAAACACATGATCGCTGCCCGTCGTGTCCATTTGGATCCCGATTCACGCCACAGAGCAAGGGATTCCATGGTGCAGAGCTCCAGCTCAAAGAAAACCGGGATCAGCTTGATGGCGATGAGATCTGCATGCGCCCAGTTTTCCACTCCCCTGTCCAGCCACTCCTTTACGGCGCTCATCACATACGCATCTATCCGGGGACGATGCTTCTTCAGCAGCATGATGGCAAGGGTGCCAAATTCGTATCTCCCAGTCTTTAGCAGTACTTTACCAAAATCCGCCAGTTCTGCCATCTCGAAGCCAAAGTCTTCCAGAATCCGGTCGCGCAGAATCTTGAGTTCCTCATCCTCAATGCCAAAGGCATCGTAACCTTCTGGAAAAAACCGCATATTGTTGATGGCCTTTATGGGATCTTCCCGATCAAAGCAGAACTTTTCGACTACGCCATAGGCGGCTTTATATTTATCTTCCATAACGTGCATCCTATATTCCTCTCTGTAAACGAGATAGCGGGAACACCGAGCAAATACGTTCCCCTTCACAATGAGTTCATGTGCAAATATTGTTCCAATTCTTCTGTGTTTCCGGATATCCATCATCCCACATTGGGCGCAGGGAAACCTGAAAATCCTTGACCAAAACAAGGCTGAGAAAAAGCTGTCTGCAGGAAGATATCAAACTATTTGGAGTATAGATGCTTAAACTAGATCTAGATCAATCATTGGTGCTACGTGCCCGTAAAGCCGCGGAAAAGATCACCGGCGATTTTGACTGGTTATTCAGCGGTTACAGCTCGGTCAGCATCGAGCGTACCGTATTGCGTCTGATGGGTATAGATGGCGCCACGGAGGACGGCAAACCCTATCCGAACGTGATAGTGGATCAATTGCATGCATGTGGCGCGTTGAACAAAGGCGCAGCCTTTTGGGTGGCCAATGCGATGCTGCACAAAAAGCTGGATGCGCAGCAAGTAGCGGATGCAGTGGTGAAAGAAGGCCTGGAACTCAGCAGCCTTCCCCTGCAAGATTCCGGTACCATCTTCCAGTGTCTGGGAGAGCAAAGCGCACAGATGCTGAGCCATATCAGCGGACAGAGGGCAAAACGCAAGCAGTTCTTTGCCAAATACGGACCCCGTCGCGTCCCCGCCATTTACGTGATAGTGGCCACCGGCAACATCTACGAGGATGTAACCCAGGCCAAAGCAGCCGCCCGCGAAGGCGCGGACATCATTGCGGTGATCCGTTCCACCGCGCAGTCCTTGCTGGATTACGTACCCTATGGCGCTACAACTGTTGGTTTTGGCGGCACTTATGCCACGCAGGAAAACTTCCGCATCATGCGCAGTGCCCTGGATGAAGTGAGTGCAGAACTGGGTCGCTACATCAGCTTGACGAATTATGCCAGCGGACTTTGCATGCCGGAGATAGCCGTGATGGGAGCTATCGAACGCCTTGACCTGATGCTGAACGACGCCATGTACGGCATTCTCTTTCGCGATATCAACCCCAAACGCACTCTGCTGGATCAATACTTTGCCCGCATGATCAATGCCTACGCCGGCATCGAGATTCAGACCGGGGAGGACAATTACCTCACTACTTCCGACGCTGTGGATAAGGCTTACACCGTCACCGCCTCGCAATTGCTAAACGAGAGCTTTGCCCTGCGCAGCGGCGTGAAGCCCGAAAAGATGGGACTGGGGCACGCCTATGAGATCGATCCCGATCTGGAAAACAGCTTCAGCTATGAGCTGGCTCATGCCTTGCTGACGCGCGAACTCTTTCCTGCCGCACCGGTGAAGTATATGCCCCCCACCAAGTTTGCCAGCGGCAATATCTTCAAGACGCACCTCATGGACGCCATGTTCAATTTCATCGGCCAGCTCACCGGACAGGGCGTACAACTACTGGGCATGATGACTGAAGCCATCCACACCCCGCATCTGGTGGATCGTTCTCTTGCCATCGAGAATGCACAGTATCTCTTCCGTGCAGTCAAGGACCTCGGTGCGAATCTGCAATTGGCACCGGAAGGCTTCATCGGCACCCGGGCAAACTTTGTGCTAATGCAAGCCACTGAGTTCCTGGAAAAGGTTGCCAGTGAAGGCCTGTTTAGCGCGATGGCCAAGGGTGAATTTGCCGAGATCAAGCGTCCTGAAAATGGCGGCAAAGGCCTGGATGGAGTGTTTGAGCGCGGCGCGGACTATTACAATCCCTTTATGCAACAGATGAAAAAGGAGCTGGGACTATGACACAGATAGTAAAACCTTATGGCGACACCCTGAATGACGGCAAGATCCAGCTTTCTTTTGCCCTGCCCGCCAGCGCGGACGCCAAAGGTAAGGAAGCGGCACGAGTACTGATCCTGTCCATGGGCTTCGACGAAGCGGAAATTACCTGTATGCGCGATCTGGGCGAAGGCTTCACCCATTTCATAGCTTATGCGGCCACCAATGTGGGCGTGGATCTATCCAAGATCAAGGTGAAAGTGGTGGAAACCCCCGTGATGGACATGGAAGCCACCGAAATCTACGTGGATGAGCACATCGGCAGAGTCTTGACCGTCGTAGGTGCGTGCATCGAGAGTGACGCCCATACCGTGGGCATCGACGCAATCATGAATATGAAGGGTTACAACCACCGTTTTGGCCTGGAACGCTACAGTTGCTTTAATGCGATCAATATGGGTGCGCAAGTGCCCTCGGAAGAGCTATTGGCCAGAGCCAGAGCGGAAAAGGCCGATGTGATCCTGGTCTCCCAAGTGGTTACGCAAAAGAATATCCATATCCAAAACCTCACCCGCCTCATCGAACTGGCGGAAGCGGAGGGTCTCAGAGATAAAATGCTCTTCATCTGCGGTGGACCGCGCATCTCGCATGAACTGGCCATCGAATTGGGTTACGATGCCGGATTTGGCACCGGATCCTATGCCACCGACGTCGCTTCTTACATCGCCATCACCATGACCCAAAGGCAGGGCAAGTGACCCTTGCCAATATTGTGATGATGGTGATAGCCTTCGGGCTGCTCATCATCATCCACGAATTGGGGCACTTTCTGATGGCCCGCGCGTTTGGAGTTCACATCCAGAAGTTCTCCGTCGGATTTGGCAAACCCCTTTTCAAGGTCACCCGCGGGGGCACGGAGTATCTGCTGTCATTGATTCCTCTGGGCGGCTACGTAAAGATGCAGGGCGACAATCCCGAAGAGAGGGATGAAGCTGAACAGAGCGATCCTGAAAGGGATTTCTTGAGCAAAGCCTGGTGGAAAAAGGCGTTGATCGTGCTGGCGGGACCTTTTGCCAATCTGCTTTTGGGCCTGCTGCTCTTCATTTTTGCCCTGGCCCTGCCCCAAAAGCAGGAAGACCTCGCGCCAGTGCTGCATTCCGTCGAAGGTAAATGGGCGGAGATATTCAGCGCAGGCGATTCGCTAATCTCGGTGAATGGTAAAAGCGTACCGGGCTTCAATGCCTTCCTTCTCGAGCTTAGCCAACACTCTGAGAATAAGGTAGTTTTCACTCACGCCGGGCACCCGCAAAGCCTTACTGTGGCTGCAGCCGAACGCGATTCTCTGATCCGTAGCCTGAAACCGCTGGTTTCCACCCGCATTGGCGAAGTTTTTACGGGAATGCCGGCATGGAAAGCTGGCCTGCAGGAAGGCGACATTATCCTGGCTGTGGATAGCGTTGCGGTAAGCGATTGGTACGATATGCGCGAGCGGATTATCGC
>JAGOKK010000049.1 GCA_017994635.1 Candidatus Cloacimonadota bacterium
GCCATCGGAGGTCCTTTGGCTACTCATGTTGTCACCGTAAACCTTGATGGCAAAGATGCCACTCTCGAATTCAAAACCGGTACTGGTGAAGATCCCACTCTGCCGGTGGAACTCAGTGTATTCAACGCTGTGTATACCGCAGAAAACTTCGTGAAGCTTAGCTGGATTACCGAATCCGAAACCAATATGCTTGGTTATCGCGTGTATCGTGCGGAAAGCCCCGTACAGGCAGAAGCCATCCTGATCACCCCTACCATGATCGAAGCCACCAACACCTCCACCACTCAAAGCTACAATCATGCAGACTATGAAGTGGAAGGTGGACACACCTATTATTACTGGCTGGAAGCAGTGGATTATTCCCACAGCAGCTTCTTCGGCTATCGCGCCGTGGAAGTAACTGTCAATACCACTCCTGAACTGCCGGAAGTTAGCGCGATGAAGAGCGCCTATCCGAACCCCTTCAGAGCCAATAGCAAGACCAACATCGAAGTAAGTGTGAAAGCCGGTGAAACCGGAACTGTGACCATTTATAACGTGCTGGGTCAGGTTGTGAAGACCTACAAGGTAACCGAAGGTACTCAGATCATCGATTGGAACGGTCGTGACAACAAGGGCAATGCTTGCGGTAGCGGTATCTACTTCTACAAGATGAGCACACCCTCAAAGAACATTACCAAGAAAATGGTTATCGTGAAGTAAGCGATAATCACCATATATCAAAACCCGCGGCTTTGGCTGCGGGTTTTTTGTTTGGATGAACTACCACAAATTGACACAAATGAAACATCACAAATTGACACAAATCAGTGAAGACTGGAGTGAAGGACTGCACTCCACGACAACTTGAAAACTCCAAAACCTGAATACCTGAAAACCGTGGTATTGTTCCTCTAGTCCCATCGGGACGTCAGTTTAGATAGACTGGGGATAAAACGCTGATCTGAGTCCTGTAAGGACGACAGTTTAGATAATTATCTTCATGTCTATCTTCTGATTAGCTATATCTAAACTGACGTCCCGATGGGACTCTGATGGCGGGGGCAACGTGGTTCTATCTAAACTTTCGTCCCGATGGGACTGAGATGACCGTAGGGCGCACGTTTCTAGCTAACCTGACGTCCCTGAGGGGACTCAAAACGCCATGTAACACAAGCTCTGCAGCTATGTGCAACGGTCTTGATAGGCTGCACTCCACGACAACTTGAAAACCTGAAAACTTGAAAACCCCAAAACCTGAAAACCTGAAAACCTGAAAACTCCAAAACCTGAAAACCTGAAAACCTGAAAACCTGAAAACCCGAAAACCTGAAAACTTCAAAACCCTAAAACTTCCAAAAACCTACTTCCCGCTGCGGGGATGCCCCTTTTCGTAAGCAGCCTTGATATCCTGCAGACTCACGTGAGTGTACTTTTCTGTAGTGGCAAGGTTACTATGCCCCAGAAGGGCTTGAATCGCCTCCAGGCTCGCGCCGTGATCCAGCAAGTGAGTGGCGAATGAGTGCCTGATGCTGTGGGCGGAGTAGCCCTTTTCGCGCGCGATCAGATCGATGTAGCTGCCGAGGATGATCTTCAGTTGTTGAGTATCAAAATCCTTGCCTGTTCGGGTGAGGAAAACCCGGGAGGAGCTCTGCTCCGTAGCCAGATTGGGGCGTACTTTCAAGTACTCCTGTGTGGCCTCGAGGGCAGGTTTACCGATGGGAACGATGCGTTGTTTATTCCCCTTTCCGGTTACTTTCACCAGCCCTTTGCGATAGTCGATATCGCTAAGCTGCAGATTTGCTAGCTCTTCCAGACGCAGGCCGCAACTGTACAATACTTCAAATATGGCGCGGTTGCGAACGCCATAGATCGTACTGGTATCAGGGATGCGGATCAGAGTGGCCATCTCGGCTTCTGTGAAGAAATGGGGCAGCTTCTTTTCGAACTTGGGGCGACGCAGATTTTTCATGGGATTGTCCTTGCGCAAGCCATTGATCTTGAGAAAGGTGAACCAGGATTGTAACGCTGCCATTTTTCGGGCAATTGTGCGGTTACAATCCTTTTTTTCGGACAGCCATTGCAGGAAAGCGCGGATCTGGACTTTATTGATACGAGAGGGCTCGGCGCTGCCGAATTGCCCAAGCAAAAAGCTCATAAACTGCTCCAGATCAATGCGATAACCGCGCACTGTCCGCTGGCTTTTTCCTGTCATAGCCAGTTCATGCATGTGTCTGTCGATCAAATTCTGCACATGGCATACTCCTATCCCATTAATTGGGTCTATTTTTTGCTTGCCTATTTCCTTGTCGAGAAAAAAGTGGTCATATACGCTGGAGGTATAATGAATCAGCATATCCACGCAAGCGCCCGGGTAGGTGAAAACGTGAAACTGGGCTTTAACACTGTGATTATGGAAGATGTGCAGATCGGCGCAAATTGCCTGATCGGCCACAATGTGGTGATCCATGCCGGTACCATCATCGGCGAAAGCGTACGCATCGACGATAACGTGATCATTGGTAAAAAGCCGCTGTCTTCGCCGCGTAGCATCTTCAAAGTACCGGATAATCTTTTGCCCGCCAAAATCGGCAGCTACTGTCAGATCGGTGCCAATGTGGTGATCTACGTCCAGTGTGAGATCGGCGAGCGCAATCTGATCGCAGATTTGGCAACCGTACGTGAAAACGTGAAGATTGGCAGCTTGAACATCATCGGCCGCAATGTGACCATCGAGAATTACGTGGAAATCGGCGATCGCAATAAGTTTGAGACTAATTCATACATCACCGCCTATTCCAGGGTGGAGGACTACTGTTTTGTGGCCCCTTGCGTAGCTACCAGCAATGACAACTACATGGCTCGCGATAAAGAACGCTTCAATCACTTCCGTGGCGTTACCCTAAAGCGTGGCGCCCGCATCGGCGCTCACGCCACCATCCTGCCGGGTAAGACCATTGCCACTGATGGTACTGTGGCTGCCGGAGCGGTGGTTACTCGAGACGTGAAAGAAGCCATCATCGTGCTGGGGAATCCCGCCAGGGAATTCCGGGACGTACCGGAAGCTCAACTCTTGATGAACAATCTGGACAAATGACATGAAAGCATTACTGATCATCCCCACGTACAATGAACGGGAAAACATCAGCCGCATCATCAGCATCGTGCTGGAAAAACAGGCCGAACTGGAGGTGTTGATCGTGGATGATAATTCCCCGGATGGCACCGCCCAAATCGTGAAAGACATGATGGCCTCCGAGAGCCGTATTCACATCCTGGAACGCCCCGGGAAGATGGGTCTTGGCTCTGCCTATGTGCAGGGCTTTAAGTACGCTCTGGATAAGGGGTATGACTTCATTTTGGAGATGGATGCCGATTTCTCGCACAATCCAGACGATGTTCCCCGCTTGATAGCCGCAGCCCAAAGCAAAGACCTGGTGATCGGTTCGCGTTATTGCAATGGGGTAAACATCGTGAATTGGCCGATCAAGCGCCTGCTGATCAGCTATTTTGCCTCGAAGTATGTACGTGCCATTACCGGGATGCCGGTGAAAGATCCCACTGGGGGTTTCAAGTGCTTCCGGCGCAAGGTGTTGGAGAGCATCAATCTGGACAAAATACTCTCCGACGGCTACGCCTTTCAGATCGAGATGAACTTTCGTGCCTGGGTAAAGGGCTTTCGGATGCATGAAATACCGATTGTTTTTACAGAACGCCTCAATGGCGTTTCCAAAATGAGCCGTCACATCGTATGGGAAGCAGCCTGGATGGTGTGGCACCTGCAGATCCGCAAGCTATTGGGCTTACTACATTAATAATCAAGGAGTTATACAATGAAGAGACTTATCATCGCTCTCCTCATCCTCGCCGCGCTACCGCTCTTTGCGCAGATGACCCTACCACGGGTATATATCCAGAAACTGGTATTGGAAGATGGCTCTGTACCCACACTAACTCAAAAGGACAGCAAAACCAGCGCCAAAGAATACATCCTGCGGGCCTGGATGGAAGCCAATCCGGAAGAAGTGATTTCCACCGAGACCCATCCCGTACACACCATAGCCATCAAAAGCATCGGGAAAGAGGGTGTGTTTCCCATCACCGCAGTTGCCTCCGTACAATTGGGCAATTTCGAACGTCCCTGGGTTCAGGGAGATATCCTGCACCTCGTGATCACACACAAGGCCAGTGGCGAAAGCAAAGGCTGGCAATTGACCGTGCCCGAAGGTACCGCCCTGATCAAAAAGCTGGATAATGAGATCGTTATACCCCCGAAAGTAAAGAAAAAATAAACCATGCTGGAACGCATCAACAATCCGGTGGTGCAAAGCGAGGACAGCGATTTTGACCGCGCTTTGCGTCCGAAGACCCTGCAGGACTTCATCGGTCAGGATCACATCAAGGAACTGCTGGATATCAGCATAAAAGCTGCCAAGCTGCGGGGCGAGGCTCTGGATCACGTGCTATTTTACGGCCCCCCCGGCTTGGGTAAGACCACGTTGGCCTCCATCATCGCCCGCGAAATGGGAGTAAATATCACCGTATCCAGCGGCCCAGTGATCGAAAAACCCTCCGATCTGGCAGGAATCCTGACCAATCTGGGGCGGCAGGAAGCTCTGTTTATCGATGAAATCCACCGGCTGTCCCATGTGATCGAGGAATACATTTACCCCGCGATGGAAGACTATGAGATGGAAATCATCCTGGATAGCGGCCCCTCTTCCCGCACTCTGAAGATCCCCATCGAGCCCTTCACTTTGATCGGAGCTACCACGCGCGCCGGGCTGTTAACTCCCCCGCTACGCGATCGTTTTGGCATCGTGCTGCGCCTGGATTATTACGATCTGCCTGCCATTGAGCGCATCATCAAACGTTCCGCACAATTGCTCGACATCCCTGCTGATGAAGAGGGCATCAAGGAGCTTGCCCGCCGCAGCCGGGGTACTCCCCGCATCGCCAACCGGCTCTTGCGCCGGGTGCGGGATTATGCGCAGATAAAGGGTGTGGGCACCATCACCCTGCCAATCGCGCTTTCTGCTCTGGCCATGCTGCAAGTGGATCATGCCGGACTGGATGAAATGGATAAACGCATCCTGGGCACCATCATCGAAAATTACCGTGGCGGTCCTGTGGGCATCAAAACCATCGCCACCGCTATTGGCGAAGATGCCGGCACCATCGAGGAAATCTTCGAACCTTACCTGGTACAACAAGGCTTTCTGGAACGCACCACGCAGGGTCGCAAGGTTACTTTCAAAGCATATAAGCATCTGGGTGTCAGTCCGATAACGGAGCAAACGGAGATCTTTTAGCCCAGATGACCTCTTCTTTGTGCTATCGCTGATGCTTTGATTTGGGAAGCATGGAGATTTGAATGCTTTGTCGCTGGATGCAGCATAAGCCCCCACCTGAAAACTCAATAACCCCAAAACTCTAAAACGAAAGAGAGTAATGTCCTACTCCAGAAACATTGGCCATAATATCCTCACTCAGCTACTGAAGATCGTGTTTGGTGTACTAACGGGAGTGATCGTAGCCCGCGCCTTGGGACCCTCCGGACAGGGATACATCGCTTACATAGTGCTTATCTTCACGCTCCTGGGCAATTTCGGACACTTTGGCATCACCAATGCCGTAGCCTATTTTCAGAAGAAGAGCAGCTTTGAACGTAGTGCCATCTTCAGCACAAATCTAAATGTACTTGCTCTAATCTCCCTCTGCATGGGTATTGGGGTGCTTTCCCTTCATCTTACTGGGCTCTTTTTACAAGCCTACAGTACTCTCTACATCCTGGGGGGATTTCTGATGCTATCTGCCACACTGTTCCTGGGGCATCATCAATCCTGGATGATGGGCGATGAAAAGATCATCCGCAGCAACAACCTGGGATTATTGGTCTTTTTCCTCAAGTCTGTACTGATCCTGTTGCTCTGGTTGTTTGGTGGGCTGGGCCCAGGGCAATTTTTCCTGATTACCGTATCGGCTGCCCTCCTCTGGGGAGTGCTAATCCTCTGGGAAGTACGCGAAAGATACCTGCCGTTGATCTCCATGGCAGTACTGAAGGCGGAGCTCAAGTATGGCATAGTGGCTTGGTCAGCAGCTTTGTTTGCCTATCTGCATTACCGGGCGGATCAGATCATGATCAAAAACATGCTGGGCAATAGCGAACTGGGTGTTTACACGGTAGCCGTCACCATCGCCGAATTGCTCTTCCTCTTTCCTGTATCGATCAATAGCGCGCTGAGCGGCAGATTGTACAATCTTCAACAGCAGGACGATGCAAAGAGCATCCTGAGCAAAACCATGCGTGTGAGTATGATCGTATGTATGGGGCTGTTTCCCCTCGGCGTAGTGGGCTCATTTCTGATCCCCCTCGTCTATGGGGCTCCGTATGCAGAAGGTACTGGTATCATGTTGATCCTGCTGCCAGGAGTACTCTTTGCGTGTGTGCCCAAGATATTGTCTCCTTGGTTTTTCAGTTCCGGCAGACCCATGGTGCACCTGCGCATCACCTTCCTCTGCCTGGCCATAAACATCATGCTAAACGTCCTCTTTATTCCGCTTTGGGGCAGCCGCGGAGCCGCTTTTGCCTCCACCCTGTCCTACATCCTGTATGGTACGTACTACCTTTGTCTGATGCGGTACAGTGAGTCCTTCAGCTTCGGCAGTCTCCTGAAGCCCATGAAGGCAGATTGGGATATCGTAGTCCGGCTTATCAAGGGCGTAAGCTCATGAAGGAAGCTATCTTCAGCGATCACGGAGGAGTGCGTGTAGCAGGATACCTGCATCATCCGCAGAGGGGCTATTTGCGGGGTAAGGATCTGGCCGATCACTTCAATGCCTGCGCAGACGAAAGTGACTTCAGAAGGTGCCTGAAGGAAGCAAATGGCTGTTTTGCTGTGATCATCCAGCGGCCGGATCTGAAGCTTGCCGCGGTGGACAAACTGCGTAGCATTCCCCTTTTCTACAATGCGGCAGGTGATATGAGCGACAAGAGCGATAGCCTTGCCCCCTTGACCCTGGAGGCTGTAAAAAGCTCTCCCCCAGAACTGCTGGCGGAATTCCTGATTACCGGCTATGTAACCGGCTCTGATACCTTGCATCCTCTTTTGAAACAGATTCCGGCGGGGCATTATCTGCGGTTGATCCCGGGACAGGCAGCAGTATTGGCGCGATACTACCGCTACGAACATCAGTCCCTGGCCAAGGTCAGTATTCCCGAGCTCATCGAGCAGCAACACGCGCTGCATCTGGCCATCATAAAGGATACCATAACCTCGCTGGATGGACGCCCCGTGGTGATACCACTGAGCGGAGGCTACGATTCCAGACTCTTGGCCGCACTCTTCAGCGAGCTCCGATACGACCGCATCATCACCTTTACTTACGATTCTCCCCGAAACCTGGAATCCCTGATCTCGCAGAGGGTGGCGAAGCATCTGCAGCTACCCTGGATCTTCTTCGAACACAGCCACCAGAGCTGGTATGAGGCTTTCTTCAGCGATCTGCGCAAGAGCTATTACAAGTGCTCCGTAAATGCCTGCTCCAGCGTTCACGTTCAAGATTGGGCAGCAGTAAGGGATATGCGGGAAAAGAAGCTAATCCCCTATGACAGCGTATTCATCCCGGGACATTCAGCTGACTTCTTGCAGGGCAGTCACTTAAATGCTGCTTTTGTTAGATCGGGCAGCTTCAGCCGGGATGAATTGATCGCGAGGATATTTGCGAAACATTACCGCCTTTGGCCCGATCCTGAGCCATCTGATGCAGAGAACTTCCGGGCCAGAATCCAGAGCATTATCAATGCACCGGAAAGCATGAGTGGGGAGCGTGCGGCAGACTTCTTTGAATACTGGGATTTGCAAGAGCGCCAGGCAAAGTTCATCGTCAATTCTCTGCGCGTCTATGAGTTTTTTGGCTACGACTGGCGGATTCCCTTCTGGGATCAACGCTTGATGGATTACTGGGCAGCTGTGCCCCTAAACCTGAGACTGGGGCGTAAACTGTGGCTGCAATACGCAGAAAGGCATCTCAGGATCCCGGTTCCGGTCTTTACAAATCCTCCCTTCACTCAGCGGGTGATCGATAAAATCCTGCGCATTGCTTATGGTGAATTGCGCAATGTACGCTATGGGCGCTTTGCCCCCTATCAAAACTTCCGCCAATATGCAGGGGAAACCGCTACCAGATACATCAGGAATGATCTGCACTACCCAAGCTTTGTGAAAAAAGACCAGGCCCTGATCCGCTGTGATATGAATGCGTTGCAGGCGCTTATAGCAGTCTGGGAATTGAGTAATAGCTGACCTGTCACTTCAGTAAATCCCCAACCCCATCTGCCCCTTCCACATCCTCCGCGCGCTACCTCTGGCTGCCTTTTGGAAGCAGCTCAGCTTCAGATCATGCCAAGCTCCTCCTGAACGTGGTTTGAGAAGTGCTTGGGATGAGCTTAAGATGTCTTGGAAGTGTCAGGCAGCAAGCCAATCATAGCACGCCCCTGACGGGGCTTTTGTCCGATTGTGATGTACATTACGAGGGGCTCCGCTACGCTGAAGCACCCTCGCTATGAATTGTGTCGCCCCTGCCGGGGCTTTTGTGGTGATGTGCTGCATCTGTAAATGTGAATAGTCAGGAAAGTCAGTTCCCTCAGTCCAGTCAGGTATCCATCTGAGCACCCTTCGTTGTTCATTCCCCTGCGCAGCCGATTCTCTTTTAAATCCGCGTCATCCGCGTGCCAAAGAACCTGTCTCCATCACTGAGCGCATACCCCCAATTCTCAATTCTCTTCATAATCCGCATACCTCCAATTCTCAATTCTTATTGACAGATTATGCAGCATAAAAAAAGCTGCACGCATAGTGGGTGATTAGCTCAGTTGGTTAGAGCGCTACGTTGACATCGTAGAGGTCACTGGTTCGAATCCAGTATCTCCCACCACCACTGCTTCAGTGGGTGATTAGCTCAGCTGGTTAGAGCGCTACGTTCACATCGTAGAGGTCACTGGTTCGAATCCAGTATCACCCACCATTTTTTTGCTCTCATTTTAGTAGGATCGCTTTGCTGTGATACCGCCTCCCGTCCTTTGTCATCCGGATCAGATATACTCCAGAAGGCATTTCGTCACGCCTGAGAAGCGCAGTATTCCAGTTCAGATGGTGTTTCCCGGCTTCGTGGTGAGCTGCTGATTGAGAAAGGATCTTCCTGCCTTTGAGGTCATAGATGTCGATCTCCACCGTGCCGGCTTCAGCGATCCGGTATGGGATATTCAGACTCGCGCTGAAGGGATTGGGAAAGGCTGGTAACAGCGCTGTGGGCAGGATGATGGCTGGAGGGCCCTCCTCCTCAATGACTGGAATGGTGAGAACGTAATGGCCAAAGTAATCGCTAATGCCTTCATAGTACATGGCTTCCAGCCAATAGTAATAAGTGTTTCCCCGCTGAGCACCAGTATCGGTAAAGCTGTAATCGGCTCCCTGGGACGCATGTGCAGCAGGAGGCAAGCTCACCGGATTCAGCCTGATCGCATCAGCCAATAGATTAGTAGCGCCCCGATATACGTTCCAGCCTGCCAGATCAGTTTCAGAAGCTGTTTGCCAGGTCAGGATCGCAGCGTTTTGCCAGGTGGCAGTGAAGCTGGATAAACTGACAGCCAGCGTAGCTTCTTCTGCCTCATAGAAGTCTGTGACCGCATTCAGAAAATCCAGGCGCGTAGATGCTTTCGCATCGGACAGCTCGGCCATAGCGTATGATAATATTAGACAACGTTGATCGTATCCTCCCGCCGAGGCAATGCCCACGATGCCGTAATCATCCTCGATGAAGGACGGCACCGCCAATCCCGGTAGAGGCTCAAAGGTATCGATGAAACTTACATTGGTCTGATTGGATGAATTGTAGAGCAGGCCACTGGTCGGTCCGGGCTGACCAATCAGCGCAGTAACAGAATTGGTGGCGCCGTCATTGGCACTGGCAATGCCCAATAGGGGCCAAAGGATCTCGTGCCCGTCGTTTATGCCATCTACCAGAGGGAAGTAATTCGCCATATCCCAGGCTACAGTATCCGCGCCTTCCAGATAGACCCTACCACCCGCTTCCAGATAGTTTCTCAGGGCTCCATACATCGTAAGAGAGCTGAAACGACCCACATTTGCATCCACAGCTCCAAAAGAGAGATACACGGCGTCAAAGCTATGGAATGATGCAGGGAATGATGTCCCGTAAACCACATCTTTGCCCATACCCAAGAGGGCGTCACGAATAAATGCACCGCTTTGATTACGTGCCCCGGCTTTGGCTTCCCAAACAAAGCTGCCGCCATTGTGCACCAGGATATTGAAGCTCTGAGTGCTCCCACTCAGGATGGGTGTTTCCGAGGTAATGGTAATGGTAAAACCAAGGTAGGAAGAGGGTGTATCCTCCTGTACCGAGATATCGAAGGCATCGGTGATATCAAGCCAGTAATCAGCCGGGATCATAGCAGAATGAGATGCCTGATTGATCACCACATAAGGGCTCGTGCATGTAAGAGCAATCTGCACCTGGGCGGAAAAATCGCTGTAGTTTCGCAGCGTGAAATTGAGCTGAAAACTCTCCCCCGGCTCCACTGCACTATTGGCATTGGTATCTGTGGGGGTGCCAAGCTCAAACATAGCCAGATGCAACTGGGGAGACTGGCTGGGATTCACTTCCCCTAGAGCCCGGAATGCGTTTATCTTTCCGGCGCCAAGAAGGTTCTCCAGCCCAGGATTCAAGGCATTGACATCGTCGCAAGTGGCCTTGAATTGATTGATCACCTGTGCAGTACTCCAATCCGGATGCAGCGATCTGATCAAGGCCACAGCGGCTGCACCGATGGGCGAAGCGTAAGATGTAGTGCCCGTTCTGGATACGTAAGACGAAGGTCCGGTGATGGTATAAACACTTTCATTGGGAGCTCCGGCATCCACAAATCCGCCGTAGCTTGATCCGCTCCATTTTGCACCGCTATTCATCAAGGAAGCGATGGATAGCACTCCGGGGTAGGCAGCGGGGTAGGTGGGAACGCTGTTGTTACTGTTCCCGGCTGCTGCCACAATGATCGCGCCAAGGCTCTGCGCATAGGCGATGGCGTCTCGAGAAGAATTGGCATAATTTGGGCCACCCCAGGAGCAATTGATCACTTTCGCCCCGTTCTCCGCGGCGTAAACTATGGCATCATAACCGTTGTAAATGGTCGTGGAGGCACCTGGTCGCGCGCAGGATATGGGCATGATCACGGGGTTCCAGCTCAGGGAGGCAGCGCCGGTGGCATTATTGGTACGGGCTCCCGCCAAACCAGATACATTGGTTCCGTGGGTGCCTGGATCATCAGGATTGTTGCCCTGAGTGCCGGCAGCATCTACCATAAAGTCCCATCCGATGAGGTCGTCGATCTTGCCATTGCCATCGTCATCGATGCCATTTATATCGCCGCTATCCATCACCCAAGCCGTTCCATCGTGATACAGGGTATAGCCATTACCATTGGCATCCTCACCCATGTTGTTCCAGATGTTTTCTGCAATATCGGGATGCATCCATTTGACTCCTGAATCCACTACGGCGAGGATGATCTCTTCGCTGCCATTTTCGCACTTGTGAATGGACCAGGCAGCCTCCGCCTGCAATGAGGCAAAATTTAGAGTGTTTGGATAATAAGTATCATCCGGGGCATCCAGCACTTCGTCGATGTAGAGTGGCTCAATGTACTCAATATCGGGATGGGCGTATAATGAATTGCAGACCCCAAGCGCATCAATAGAGGGATCAAAGTGAATCTTCAGGATCCGCCCCAGATCAGCAGATTTGGCAGATGGGAAGCGGGGTTCCACAGCTTTGAGGCCAAAAGCAGCAAGACGCTGATCAATATCTGCAAGCCCGGTGGAGCTTTTCGCGCTGATTGTGTCCCGTTTTAGCTTCAAGATCACCACACCCTGATCATAATCCGAGATCCTCAGGGCACAGAGACTACCCAGGAACCAAAAAAACAAAAACATACACAATGCTTTAGGCATGGTTACCTCCTTAAAGGGGTAAAACGGGTAAGAAAGTTTAACCAGATTAACCGTAGCGAGGGATGATATGCAGATGGAAGTGAAATATCGTCTGCCCGGCACTACGCCCATAGTTTATGGCAATATTATAACCGGTGGGACCGAATTTGTCCTCCAACATACTGTGGCATGTATTGCTCATTTCCAGCAAAGACATAACCTCTTCACCGGTAAGGTCAAAGAAAGATTCTACATGCCGTTTGGAGATTATCAGAATATGTCCGCGACTTACCGGACGTGAATCATAAATGGCGAAGAAAAGCTCGTTTTCCTGCACTTTCTTATCGTCTGGAACATCGCAAAAAACACACATTTGTTGACCTCCCCTATCGCATAAGCTAAGCATTGGTACCGCCATAGGCAAACGGCATTTTCACTGCCTCGATACGGCTTTGCGAAAAGTATCTGACCGGAGCAACCGGCTTCATAGCGCTATAACCCCACTCGTTTACAGTATTGATGGATAGGGCATTTATCACACTGCGGCTTGCGTGGAGTACAGAGATTCTGCCCAAACGCCACTACATAAGAATTGATGTTTAGCCAATGCCGCTCAGGCAGTTTCGCTCTCAGCGCCATTTCGCTTTCCAGGGGATTCCGGGTACGGATGTATCCCCAGCGGTTGCAGATTCTGTGAACATGGACATCCACACAGATGGCTGGCAGCGAGAATCCTACCGCTCTCACCAGATTGGCAGTTTTGCGTCCCACTCCCGGGAGCCTCAGCAAATCGTCAATTTCCGCGGGGACTTTACCGTCAAAATCACGTTCCAATGCTGCGGGTAACTCGCTGAGGTGTTTAGCTTTGGCATTGAAGAATCCTACGGGGTAGATGAGTTCACTGATTTCCTCCACCTCCAGAGCCTTCAATTCCTTGGCATTGGAAATCCTCGCGAACAGCCGGTTTACGGCAGCAGCGGTGGTCTCATCTTTGGTTCTCGCGCTCAGGATCGTACCCACAAGAACCTTGAAAGGATCCTGTGTGGTAGCCTGGATCAGGTCCACGATTGGGGTCTTCACTTCCTTGAAATGCCTGCCCAGCAGAGTCATTACCTGGTCGATATCCCTGTTTGTCATGTCTACTCCCTTTCGGCCTATTGGGATCAGAAAAATATGCTTGCCATGATTCACGCCTTTCTTTTCTTGTCAACTCCAAAGGATAGCGTAGTAGATGTGTGGAAGATTTGCCCAGGTGATTATTCACGACCAGTTACAAAAACTGGCGAAAGAGTTGCGCGTGCGCATCACTTCGGATCAGTTGGAGCTGTCATATAATGTGGCTCCCACAAACACCGTGATGGCCTTCGTGGCCAAGGATGAGCTGCGCTATACCGGCTATTTCCGCTGGGGTCTGGTTCCCTCCTGGATGAAAGAAATCCCCAAGACAGCGTTGATAAATGTTCGCGCCGAAAGCATCCATGAAAAGCCATCTTTCAAGGCATCTTTTATCCGGCGGCGCGCCATAATCCCGGTAAATGGCTTTTATGAATGGCGACAAAGCGATAAAACACCTCATTTCATTTATTCTGCGCAAGATGACTTACTGCTGTTGGGCGGGATCTATGACGTATGGGAATCCAATGACGGTAGCTACTTACCCTCTATAGGCATCATCACCACTGCGGCAAATGGCTTCATGTCCGCCTTGCACTCCCGTATGCCTCTGGTGATGAACGGCAGTGATATCGACAGCTTCCTGGATCCGCGCAATCATGATTTAACCAATCTGCGCGCCCTGCTGAATCCCGCAGCCGAGGATAGCCTGAAAGCACATCCCGTAAGCCGTGAGGTGAATAGAACCGGAATCAATAAAGCTTCACTGATACAGAGAGTGCTTCCCGAAGCGCAAATGGAGATTTTTTGAATAAAACAAGAACGAACGTACTGGTGATTGATGATGATCCAGCAGTCCTGGATTGTCTGCGTATGAGCTTGAACAACAGCGGGAACTACCGACCCGTATGCTGTGCTGATGCCCTCAGCGGCATGGAAGAGCTGAATACCCAGGATTTCAGCGTGGTGATCGCTGACGTGATGATGCCCCGCATGAGCGGACTGGAATTGCTGGCATGGATAAATGCAAATCGCCCCAATATTCCTGTGGTATTGATCACGGGAGAAAGCCAGAAAGAGATCATGCTACAAGCCATCCATCACGGTGTATATGACTTTTTGCACAAGCCCTTCTCTCTTACCACCCTGCACAAAACCGTGAATCAAGCCGTGCAGAAACACGATTTGATGGTACAGAATGAGCAGTACAAAAATCATCTCGAGAGCTTGGTGGAACTCCGCACTCACGAATTGAATCAAGCCCGCATGATGCTCGAAAAGAGCTATTTGAATACCATCCGCGCTATGGTGAACGCCATTGAAGTGAATGACATCTATACCCGAGGTCATTCCGAACGTGTGACCGCCATATCACTGCTGCTGGGACAAGCCCTGGAAGTGAACGCAGACGATATGCATGTCCTGCGCATCGGAGCACTGCTGCACGATCTGGGGAAAATCGGCATCACCAGTACAGTGTTGAAAAAGGATCAAAACCTCACCCCCACCGAGTATGACAGCATGAAACAGCACCCCATCATCGGCGCTAAGATCATCGATCCCATCGGTCTACCCAAAACGGTGAGTGAGATCATCCTTCAACACCATGAATGGTACAATGGCAGCGGTTATCCCAATGGAATTGATCATTCGAAGATCCACCCACTCACAAGCATCGTTGCCGTCGCCGACAGCTTTGATGCCATGACCAGTAAACGCAACTACCGGGACAAACTGGATTATGTTGATGCGGTGCAGGAGGTGCTTCGACACAAAGGAGTGCAGTTTGATCCTTTGGTGGCTGAGGCACTCTTCAATTGCCAGATGCAGGTGTTTCAGGCATTGAAGACCCCGAAGATGATAAGAGACCTCTTGACGCAGGATCTGAGCTATGGGGCCTGAATGATGCAAGGCTCTGAGCACTGATTTCTCGGAC
>JAGOKK010000050.1 GCA_017994635.1 Candidatus Cloacimonadota bacterium
GGTGTCTGATGGATAATGACGTCGGTATCGATAATGCTAAACTTGGTGTTGTCTGCAAATTGCTCGTACTTGGGAATATCCTTCTCCATTTCTTTGCCTATCTTGTTTAGCAGCTTTATATCCATGCCAGTATCGCGGTTTGTCCCCAATAGAGAGATCACCAGAGGTTCCACGCCGGGGTGGGAAGTTCTGTAAGCGTACGGCCCCACGCAGGTATCGATGATATCCACGCCTGCTTCGATGGCTTTGAAGAGCGAGAGATCGCCCATACCGGAGGTGAAGTGAGTATGCAGATGGATAGGTGCCTTTACTGCCGCTTTGAGCGCTTTTACCAGTTCATAAGCGTCGTAGGGGGCGATCAGGCCAGCCATATCCTTGATACATACGCTATCCGCGCCCATCTCTTCCAGTTGTTTAGCTTTCTTTACGTAATAATCGATATTGTAGATGTCTCCGCCCATGCGCTGTTCTGTAAGTGAATAGCAGATGGTACCCTGGAAATGCTTTTTGTTCTTCTTGATGATCTTCACTGCAGTCTGAAAATTGCGGAAATCGTTCAGCGCATCAAACACCCGGAAGATATCGATGCCGTTATCACAAGCGCGCTGAGTGAAGGCTTCTACCACGTCGTCGGCGTAGTTTTGATAGCCCACCAGGTTTTGCCCGCGCAGCAGCATGGAAAAGGGAGTTTTGGTGATGTGTTTCTTCAGCGTGCGGATGCGTTCCCAGGGATCCTCCCCAAGATAGCGGTGCATGGTGTCAAAAGTGGCTCCACCCCACACTTCCATGGAGTAATATCCTACTTGATCCATGAGCTCTGCCACATGCAGCAAGTCTTCTGTCCTGCCCCTAGTGGCAAATAGTGACTGATGACCATCGCGAAAGCTAAGGTCTTGTATTTTGATAGGATTGGCGGCTTTGGGGCGATCCGCTTCATAGCGCATCTTGGTCGGTTCGAGGATGCCGTGTTTATCCATTGTTGCTCCTTTTATCTGCTTCTTTTGATAATTCTGCGTTGAGTGATGTCCCGATACTGCATAGTCAACGCGCGTCCGTAAGCTGCCCAGGGGTGGGTGGGATTGCCCATGATGGGGCTGCTATAGTCTACAGCGTTGTCTTCGGAAGTTACCAGTGCCATTACTGCCGAGATCGCTGCCATTTCACGTTTATCTTTCATCTTGCACAGTCCTCAGGCAGGGATATTGCCGTGCTTTTTGGGCGGTAGGCTTTCGCTCTTGCTACTCAGGATTTCCAGCGCGTCCACCAGGCGTTTACGAGTCTCGGAAGGCACTATTACAGCGTCCACATAGCCGCGGGATGCTGCTACGTATGGATTATTGAATTGTTCTTCATAGATCCCGATCATTTCAGCTCGTTTGGCTGCCTGATCTTCCGCAGCAGTGATTTCTTTGCGGAAGATGATGTTAGCTGCGCCCTGAGCGCCCATCACTGCGATTTCTGCAGTAGGCCAGGCAAATACCATGTCAGCGCCCAGATGCCTGGAACTCATGGCGATGTAGCTGCCACCGTAATCTTTACGAGTGACCACGGTCAGTTTGGGCACTGTAGCTTCAGAGTAGCACCACAGCAGCTTGGCGCCGTGGCGAATGATGCCGCTGTGCTCCTGATGCGTGCCAGGCAGGTAGCCGGGAACGTCCACGAAGGTTATCAGCGGGATGTTGAAGGCGTCGCAAAAGCGGATGAAGCGGGTGGCCTTGTCCGAGGCGTCGATATCCAGACATCCAGCCAGCACGCTCGGCTGATTTGCCACGATCCCCACGCTGCGTCCGTTCAATCTGGCAAAGCCTACGATGATGTTCTGAGCGTAGAAATAATGCGGTTCAAAGAAGATCCCCTCATCCACCACGCTGCGGATCACGTCGCGCATATCATAACTCATTCTGGCGCTGTCTGGAATGATCGCATCCAGCTCCGGGCAAAGACGCCAGGGATCATCGGTGTTTTGGGTGCGGGGTGCATCTTCCATATTGTTTGAGGGTAAATAGGACAAAAGGGTTTTGATCTGCTCGATGGCGTCAGCATCGCTATCGCAGGCAAAATGTGCATTTCCGCTCTTGCTGTTATGCGTCATTGCGCCGCCCAGTTCTTCCTGCGTGGTCTGTTCGCCAGTGACCGCTTTGATCACATCTGGCCCGGTGATAAACATAAAGCTGGTATTTTTTACCATAAAGACAAAATCCGTCATGGCAGGAGAATACACCGCTCCGCCGGCGCAGGGTCCCATTATAGCGGTGATCTGCGGGATCACTCCACTGGCGCGGGAATTACGAAAAAATATATCACCATATCCTTTGAGCGCGTCCACCCCTTCTTGAATGCGAGCCCCACCAGAATCGTTTATGCCAACGCATGGCACACCGGATTTGAGCGCCATATCCATTACCTTACAGATCTTGGCAGCATGCATTTCACCCAGAGATCCCCCTCGGGCGGTGAAATCCTGTGAAAAGGCGAAAACAGGGCGGCCATTTACCAGACCGTGTCCAGTGATCACGCCATCCGAAGGGATTTCGATCTTCTCCATGCCAAAATTGTCACAACGGTGGCTAACAAACATGTCCAGTTCGCGGAAGGATCCGGCATCAAAAAGCAGATCCAGGCGTTCCCGGGCAGTCAGCTTACCGCCAGCTTTTTGCTTTTCCACGGCCTTTTCGCCGCCTAACTTCAGGGTTTTTTGTTCCTTATCCTGCAATTTGCGGATATGCTCTTGAGTAGTTTGCATTTACACCTCTTTATTATCTGTTTTATCTACGGTATTGGGAAGTATCAGCAGCCACGGGACCATCTGTAAACAAGAGCTCGCAAAACCATACGCAAGCTACATCAACTCAAGCTGCCAGGCCGAAACAATCCGGCAAAAACACCATGATCACCATGCTTAAGGCAAGCTGGATTTTGTCAAATCAAAAATGGCTGCCTGGCACGCTCACTGTTTACAGAAATACTACACCCAGCTTATGGGTGCTACGCTGGTCAGGATCATCCCAAGCTCATCCTGAGCGTAGCTTGGGATGTGTTTGGGATATGCTTGACGTGTATAGGGCTTATCAGCTAGCTAGCACAGATGTCAAGGTGATCGCTATCTGGACCGATCTATCACCTCTTGCCCACTAGTGAAACGGACGTGTAGGATTCAAGGCAGAAGAAAGGCGGGACTTCGGTTTCTATAGCCCAAGCCGGATTTTACTTGACAGTACAGGGCAGATGTTTCAATTAGTTTCAGGTATTAAATGAGAGGTATCAATCATGAGTAAGATCCTTCTTTATCTTTTGGCAATTACTATGCTGTTTGGTTTATGTGCTTGTGAATCCGGAGGTAACATTGTGATTTTCAACCGCACGGGGTTTCCGGTTATGACTTCAGTGGACGATGGAGATACTCTTTCCATTGCTGCAGAGACTAGTATGAGCTTTGATGTAGATACCGACACCCAGAGTTTTCTGACCGGTGAAGTGTCCCGAAAGGTTAAAGTGAAGATTTTCGGCGAGACATATTCACTGGAACACAGAGATGGTGAACCTACTGATTCCACTTATGTCCAGGTAAGAGCAGGAAAGACCTATAGCGCCTACATCAATCCGAACCGCGCGAGCATTAAGGTAATCAACAACACCTTAGAGAATATCGCTATGGTAGAGATCTGGAAACACAAGAACGCCATCACGACCAGAGTAGGGACGATGTCCAATATTCCACCGCTGGGCAGTGTGTGGAAGAGAGTTGACTACGCCACTGTGAGCAATAGTTTCTACTACGAAGTGACTGTGACGATGGAAAGCGGGATAGTCTATACTTATGGGGGACCTCAAGCAATTTTAGGAAACAATGAGCAGCTCTTGGTGGACGTTCATTTAGATTAGAAAAGAAAGGGAGACCAATTATGAAGGTCTATTGGCTTGCGTTACTGCTTGTCACAATCAGTATCCTTGGGGCGCAGTTGCCCCCAGAACTGGAAAATATACCTCTGATGCCGGATCCGGACATTTTGCAGGGAACCTTGAACAATGGGATGAAGTACTACATCATCCAAAACGCCAAACCAGCGAACCTGGCGGAGTTGCGGCTGTACGTTGATGCAGGCAGCATCATGGAAGATGAAGATCAGCTAGGTCTGGCTCATTTCACCGAACACATGGCATTTAACGGGACCACGAACTTTGCCAAGAGTGAAGTGGTGGACTATCTGTCATCCATCGGGATGGGCTTTGCAAACGGATTGAACGCCATGACCAGTTATGACTTCACCATGTATCAACTGAAGATCCCCACCGACAATAAAGAACAATTGGAAAAGGGCTTTTTGATCCTTTCCGACATGGCGCATCAGGTTTCCTTCGATCCGGAGGAACTGGAACGCGAACGGGGCGTGATCATCGAAGAATGGCGCATGGGGCAGGATGCATCAGCACGCATAAACGAAATCACATCGGCGGTTACTTTGGCCGGAAGCCGTTACGCTACACGCCAACCCATCGGTACCTATGAAGTGCTGAGTACTTTCAAGCGCGATCAGATCGTACGCTTTTACCAGGATTGGTACCGACCAGATTTACAGACTGTACTGGTAATCGGGGATCTACCAAAAGCTGATGCTCTAAAAATGATAGAGCAGTATTTTGGTAGCATCCCTGCCCGGGAAAATCCCCGTCCGCGCGAAGTATTCAATGTTCCCGACCATCCAGAACCCCGGGCGGTAGTGGCCACCGATCCTGAATACTCCTATTCCGATATCACTGCATCCTGGACTGGTGAGCATTCTCGGGCACAGACGATCGGTGATTTCTTCAAAAACCTGCATCAACAGCTCTTTTTTACCATGCTGAACGAACGGCTGGAAGAACTGACCCTGCAGGAAGATCCGCCCTTCGGCATGGCCTATGGCAATTCCGGAACGATGTTGAAAGGCCTGGCCTCCACCAATCTGACTGCCTACACGAGTGAAGGCAAGAACCTCCCGGCACTGCGGGCTTTACTGACCGAAGCAGAAAGGGTGCGCAAGCATGGCTTCCAACCCAGTGAATTTGACCGCGCCAAAGTGAATTTGATCAGACGCCTGGAAGCAGCCGTGGAACAAAGAAGCACTCAGGAATCCCACGCGCTGGTCTGGCGTTTCTTTGGCACCCTGATGAGAGGTGACGTGCCTCTGAGCCCGGAACAGTCACTTCAGCTCACCACCCAGTTGCTGGAAGCTGTACAGCTAGAAAACATCAATGCCCTGGTGGATGATTTTATCACCGAAGATAACCTGACCATATCCTATTCCTCTTTTGACAAAGAGGGGATGGTACATCCATCCGAAGCCGAATTACTGGGCGTTTACAACGAGGTAGTGGCTTCTGACATCTTACCTTATGAAGACGTGGTGATCAGCGAAGCTCTGATGCAGGAAATCCCTACCCCCGGTCAGATAAAGAAACGGAAGTTGCATAAGACCAGCGGCATCAAGGAATGGACTCTATCAAACGGAGTGAAGGTATATAGCAAAAAGACAGACTTTAAGGCCGACGAAGTGCTCTTCGCAGCCAAGAGTCCAGGCGGATACTCACGCTATACTCCTTCCAAAGCCTTTGATGCGCAATTGCTCGGTTCATTCACCGAAGGCAGTGGATTTGGCGAATATGACGTAAATTGCCTCACGCGCATGCTGGCAGGCAAAATCGGCAAAGTGTATCTGGATATTGACCCTTATTATGAAAGCCTGGATGGATCAGCCTCACCCAGGGATCTGGAAAC
Source organism: Candidatus Cloacimonadota bacterium (assembly GCA_017994635.1). Classification (GTDB taxonomy): domain Bacteria; phylum Cloacimonadota; class Cloacimonadia; order Cloacimonadales; family Cloacimonadaceae; genus UBA5456. The sequence goes on from JAGOKK010000050.1 coordinate 5,756, forward strand.
TCTATTCCAATTGCTATATCAATATAGCACTAAACCCCGCTTTGAACAGAATAATCTCAGTTCCTTCGTTGCGCGCATGAAGCCGTGGATGGAAAACATGGAGAACAATCCCGAACAAGCATTTAACGACTCCCTGCAGAGCCTTACATACGCGCGGCACCCCATGATGGGCCCGCTGAAAGTGCAGCATCTGAATAGCCTGGAATTGGAGAGTCTGAAGAGTGTGTTTTTCGATCGCTTCGGTGATTTTTCTGACTTCATCTTTTTCTTTGTGGGCAATTTCGACGAACAGCTACTGGAAGATTATTGCAAGATTTACCTGGCAAACCTGCCCTCAGAAGGACGAAAAGATAAGATCATCGACGCTGGTATCCGCACCTTTAAGGGACAACAAAGCAGCCGTTTCGCAAAGGGTAGCAGCGAGAGCGCTTACGTGGCCAATGTGAGCACCGGAGCCTTCAAAGCTACCGATGATAACAAGGTGGCAATGAGCGCCATGCTGCTGGTTTTGAATGACAAACTGAGGGAAAACATCCGGGAGCAGATGAGCGGGGTGTATGCCATTCAGGCTTGGCAGGAATATATCGATCAACCCAAACCTGCATACCTGATCAACATCTGGATGAGTTGCTCTCCGGATAGAGTGGATGAGCTAAACACTGCAATATTCGCCACCATCGACAGCCTGCGTCGCGGTGATTTTGCCGATCGTTATCTGGTTTCCAGCAAAGCCGTGCTGGAAAGACGCTACGAAGAGAACATCTCGCAAAACCGCTATTGGTTGGGCCAAATGATACAGAATCACTTTGGCATAGTGAAGCTGGATTCCTTTCTGAATCATCCGCAACGTTACGCCAAGATCGACAAAAAGATGGTAAGCAAAGCTGCAAAGAACTATCTACTATTCGACAAGAACAAACTCTCCGTAATCATGGTTCCTCAAAAGGTAAGCCCTCCCCAGGAGTAGCTGATCCGGAGCCATACACTTGCCGGGAGCATCATGATGACTCCCGGCTTTTTCATAGCTATGCAGACAAGGTCAGGGAAGGCCTGGTACCAAGCGGGTTATCTGATCAATACCCGAGCAGTCCGGAAGTGTTTGAGATCACGACTCGCGGCTCTGAGAATGTACACTCCCGCAGGAAGGCTCCTTGCCTGATCGTCTCGTAAATCCCAGTTCAATTCTTTGGTGGGCGTGCAGATCGTCCTAACTAACTGACCCCGAAGATTGTAGACCTTCACTTCTGTGATGAGATCCCCATCAGAAAGCGCGATCCGGCAATCCTTGGTGGCAGGATTGGGATATACTCTTACACAGGTGTGCTCAGATACTCCCACCAGGGGCTCGTCAGTGCTGGTAGCACCAAAATCAGTGATGTAATGCAATCCGGAAGAGTTGATCACATAAAAGGATGGAGTGTTTATCAGGGGGAAAATCCCGATCTCACTGATGCCACTGCAGAGATCTGCATGGCTGAGAAAAGTCAGCTCATCACTCCCATTTAACAGAGCCAGATAATTGTCCCTGTCCCCGCTCTCGTGGAAGGCCACTGGCATGAACTCAGCAAAATTGGACCCCAGGCAGGATAACGCACTGGCATAGAGTACCACGTCCCAATTCTGCCCATTATCATACGAGCGCCATAACCCGTCGGAATCGCTTAGATCGTCCATGATGCCATACAGCGTACCGTTGTCGGTATAGCGGAACTCTTCCAGCAGGTTCATCCCCGACTGCTGCCACTGAGCACCCCCATCGGAGGAGATGTAAACGCCATTGTCTATGTTGCAGATCATCATCTGCCCAAACCAGGCAAGTGAGCGGCAATCACCATTTCCCAAAGCTACTACACGGCTCCAGGTCACCGCATCGGTTGATCGATACAAACCTCCGCCTTCACCAACGTAAAAAGTACTGTTTTCAGAACAGTAAGTAATGAAATTGGGGCGGAAGAACCACTCGTTGATCGCCCATTGATGTGTGGTCAGATCAAAGTTATACACTCCGTCGCTGTATGTACCAGCTCCCATGGTGACCATCAGAGTATTCGCATCGCGACAACAGAGCCCGGAAATGGGTAAACCCTGGTCATAGTACAAGTATTGGTGATACTCGCCGTTTTCCCACAGAATGAGGAAGTAGTTTTCACCTATTCTCGCTCCGTAAGCTTCCAGTCCCTGATCTAAAAGCGCGCAGTATATCTTATCAGCCACGGGGCCATAGGTATTGCATTCGAAGGCATATAGAGTGATGGTAAATAGCGAAACCAAAAGGAACAAACATATATGTTTCATTGATCCTCCCTTAGAATAAGGCAAAAGATACTCCATTATCAGGAAGCAATATTTGTTCCTATCTCAAGGATTTATCAGCCATGGAAGGAGCCTTCGAGTATAAGCCTTACCCCGCTTAGTGCTCCAAAACTTTAGTAGCCATCCAGCTTTGAAAATCCTGATTTACCCTGGAAAAGCCACCCTTTTGGTAAATGCGGCTGGTGGCGGGATCTTCAGAGACCAGATAGAGGTGGTTTGGGGTGATGCCGCGATGGTAATTCACCAGATAATAGATCATACTGCCGGCAAAGCCTTTACCACGAAACTTGTCGCGGGTAAACACATCGGCGATCCTGCTGTAACCGGCATAAATGCTCACTGAGGCCAGAGCAGCCAGTTCTCCGGCATAAAAGCCGCCGAGCAGATGGTAAGAGGGATGAGCCAGATGGCGTTCGACCACCTTGATCGTCCAATCCCCGCCATATTCCAGCGCGATGGTCTCCATGATGTCGATATCCAGTTTCTTAACGCGCTCGATTCTCAGCTCTTCCACTGGCTTGAGGCTTCCCTCATGATCGTGCACATAGTATTCGTGCTCCAGCAGTTGCAGATCAAATCCATGATGCTGAAGTGCGTCGCTGATGCGTCCCAATTCATTGGCCTGCATGGAAGAATAGACAGCGGGATTGATTCCCTTGGCTTTGTAGAAGAACTCGAGATCACGCAGAGAACTCTCGATGCCGATATGATCCGTGATCACGGCGTGATTGCTATCCAGAGAGGCTTTATTGCCTTCATTGAAAAAGATCAGGCCGTAATTTTTCTGCACCATGTTCGCAAAGCGTTGGGGGTAGTGCAGTTCGGTTTCCTTCATCCGGGCTATATTGAATGGTATCTGCATGGTCACCACCTTTGTATAGTGCGTTTACTAAAAAAGATAAGCGCATTTTGGAGGATATGCAAACAGTAAAGCACTGCCATGGCTTTTCTCTTGTCAAAATACACTACTTTGCGTATCATGTATCGCATGAAGCACCTATACAGATTAACTCACTATGGCTACACCCTGCTTTCGAGCAGCACGATCCTCTTTTGGGCTCTGCTGACCCTTTTCATCATCGTGAATGCCTTGGACGCTCATTCCACCTTTCTGGTTATGCGTCCGGCACATTACAAGCGCGAACGTAATCCAGTGGCTCGCTGGGTGTTTAGGAAGCTGGGGCTACCGCGTGGCATCATCATTTTCAAGACCGTGTTACTGGCGATATTGATCCCAGCCATGGGCTTTTACGCTGGCAACGATCTCTTTACCATAAACATTGTTTTGATCGTCTGCGATCTGGTGTTTATCCTTGTAGTAAAGCACAACTACCGCGTTTACCAAAGAGTGAGACAATATCGATGAAACAGGCAAGATTGATCCTGGGCGGGGGCTCTGCCTATGGCCTGGCCCACATGGGCGTGATTGCCGCAGTGAAGGAGCATTTCGAAATATCCGGCATCGTGGGAACCTCGATGGGAGCGATCATCGGTGCATGCGCCGCCTGGGGGATAGCGCCAGAGCAAATGCTTACAATGGCCGAGGATATCTCCACCTTGGAACTCTTCAGCCCATTGCAGCTGGATTTCTCGCGGGCAGGCATCTTTGATGGCAATGCTGTGCGCAAGCTCTTTGCGGGATGGGTATCCTCCGGTGATATACAGAATTGCCAGATCCCCTTTGTCGCCATAGCCTACGATCTGATCCGCAAGCGCAGCATTCTCATCGATAAAGGCCCTCTGGCCGATGCCATGCGCGCATCATCATCTCTGCCTTTCATTTTCGCGCCGTTTGAGATTGGTGACTATCTCCTGGTTGATGGCGGAGTGGCGCACCCCCTGCCACTGGCTTTCGCGCAAAAGGTTCCCGGAGATATCACCATTGCTGTAAACGTTTTACCCCCAATGGCGTTGAAAGCTGAAGCCATCAGCCTGAAACCGACTAAGCAAAAGACACGCATCACTCGCTATCATGTCTTCATGGAATCCCTGATGCAAAACCAGGGCTTCATCGCCGTGCAAGCTGCCACACAATTCAAACCCGACATCTATATCGACGCCTTCCATCCACATCTGAAGTTTACTGATTTCAAGAAAGCTGCGACCTTCTATGAACACGGTTTCAACGTGGCCAACACCAGCCTGGCTGCTTACTCTGAGGCAGATTTCCCCAAAAAGCTCAAGGAGACATACGAACAGCTGAAGCTGAGATTGAAAGAGGCCTGGAGATAGATGGATACTGTCTGCGGCTAAATGTTTCGCTGATTTACAGAGTATCCACCCGGGCTGGCGCTTTTTCTCCCCTGATGATCGCAGCCGCATTCGCAGCAGCCAGCAGACCCATCTGAGTACGCGTTTCTATGCTGGCAGAGCCTATGTGAGGCAGTAGCACCACATTGTCCAGATCCTTAAGCTCCTGTGGGATATGAGGTTCCTGCGCATATACATCAAATCCCGCAGCAAATATGCGGCCGCTTTGCAGACGGCAGATGAGTGCGGCTTCATCCACGATGGCTCCTCGCGCTGTATTGATCAATATGGCTCCCGGCTTCATCATATCCAGTTCTTTTGCTCCCAAAAGCTGTTTAGTATCCTCCGTTAGCGGCAGATGGAGGCTGATGATGTCGGATTCTCTGAGCAATTCTTCCAAAGTCACTCTGCTGGCGGCAAAGAGTAAGTCTTTTGGTGTGTGTGAAGTGTATAGCACCTTCATGTTAAATCCACCAGCACGCGCTGCCACGGCCTGTCCGATGCGCCCCATGCCGATGATGCCGAGGGTGCGTTCATGCACGTCCTTGCCCAGAAAGAGCAGAGGTTTCCAGCCCTCGAAGTGGCCTTCACGGGTGAAGCGGTCGGAGGGAACCACGCGTCTGGCACAGGCCATGATCAATGCCCAGGCCAGATCAGCAGTGCTCTGAGTAAGCACTCCGGGGGTATTGCAAACCGCGATGTTGCGATTCCTGGCAGCCTGCAGATCGATGTTGTTATAGCCCACAGCGTAGTTTGAAATCACCTTCAATGCTGGCGCTGCGTCCATGACCTGGGCGTCCACGCTATCACCCAATAGGCAAAGCAGAGCTTCTGCTTCACTGATGCCTCCAATTAGTTCATCCCTGGTTAATGCCCTATCCAGAGTGTTGGCCTTTACTGTGAAATCACTTTTCAGTGCTTCCATTGCCAGCTCGGGCAGCAGCATGGTCAAAAGGATCAGAGGTTTGCCTTCGCCGGGATTGAGGATTTTGAAAGGATCATCGCTTTGGGCAGCAGGTGAAAGGAAGTGCTGAAATTCCAAATCCCTGCCCTCGGGATCTTTTGCCCAGAAGTGATAGATGCCAAAGGCGGGATTGAGCCTTGCCGGGCTCGTGGCGATCCCGGAATATCTACTGTATGCAGCATCCACGTCGCTCCTCTGGGGGTAGTAAAAAGTGATGGTGCCATTGGTTTCCGCCTGCTCCGCTTCGCAGAAACCCAAGAGCAGATTGCCGGATTCATAGATGTGGCACTTACCCTGATCCAGCCAGAGCTTCAAGCCCAGGTAGCCCCCGTAGAATTTTGAGATCTGCACCAGATCCCGAGTTTTGAAAAAGATTATACCAGCCATGAGAGATGTCCTTATCGTGTATTTATGTATAGTATAAGCGGCGAACCCGGTCGCCCAAAGCTGAAAAGAGTCTGCAGACCGTCACGGGCTCTGCGAAAGACAACCTTTTCCTTTCAATCCTCAGTTTACCGTTAACGGAGATGGTATAACGATGGGCTATGATTTAGGATGGAACGATCCCGGTATTCTGGTGAGCACAGGTATAGCAGACGAAGTTCCTGTCTATACATTTCTTTATGACAAATCCACCAGTATTGATGATCCCACAGTTCCGCCGCTGGATGCGAGCGTCATCGTCTATCCCAACCCAGCGCGTGACCAATCCAGCTTGAAATACGCTGTCCCCAAAGCCTCGAATATCTGCTTGAGCACATACAATCTCAAGGGACAGTTGATAAAGACCGAGAGTTTTTCCGGCAAGGGTGAGAAAGGTGTTCTGGACTGGAGTGCGACCAATTCTGCTGGGATAAAACTGCAGAATGGAGTGTATCTCCTGCGTTTTGAGAGTGATGGAGTTTCGCAGACTAAGAGGGTGGTAGTCTGCCGATAATCTTCCCTGACATCAGACCAATTTGCTCCATCCTTTGTGCATCACCGAAGTCCTCAACACACACTGAATAGATGTCTTGCAGTACCGCAAAAGATCAAACATACAAGTAATACACCATAGATCGTAGATAAAATCATACATGGTAAAAATGGGAGTATGCCTGGCGAAAAAGCATTGACAAAATCATGCTGCTAGCGATGTGTGGTTACCAGTATTTCAGCATGGAGAATTAGATGGATTTTCGCATCTATGAATATCTTAGCGTATTCATAATGTCCTGGCTCTTTGTTTATGGGCTTACGCCTTTGATCATCAGGCTGGCCGGAAAGATAAACTTTGTCGATAAACCCGAAGCGCGTAAGATGCACCTTAAAAGCGTGCCTCTGATGGGCGGGCTGAGCGTAGCCCTGGGCTTCATCCTGCTATGCGTCTATGATGTAGCTATTTCCCCCGGGCGTTATTTCGACCGGCCGATGCTGGGTTATCTGGCAGGATCGGTATTGATCGTGATCATTGGTTTGATTGACGACAAACGGGGTATGCAGCCTCTGATCAAGATGATTGGACAATTTGTGGTATCTCTGCTTTTTATCCTCAGCAATTTCACTATCCCAGAACTCTCCACCATGTTTGGCAGTATCTTTATCACCATTCCGATCTTGCTGTTGTGGATGGTGGGGCTGATGAACGCGCTAAACTTTCTGGACAATATGGACGGCATCATCAGTGGGATGGCTGGCATCCTAGGGCTGGGCTTCTTTGTTTTTGCCCTGAACAATGTAACGTCATCGAATGAGCAGGCCATGGCTTTGATCGCCCTGATCTCGCTTAGTTTTGCCGGATCCACGTTTGGCTTTTTACCATACAACTTCAATCCCGCCAAGATCTTTTTGGGTGATGCGGGCAGTATGTTTATCGGATATTTCCTCTCTTCCATGGGCATCCTGATGGCGCAATATGCGGGGAATAGATACAACGACAAGATGTTTTATATCCTGCCCGTTTTGCTGCTCAGCTACGCCATCTTTGACATCTCCCTGGTCAGCTACACCAGGCGTCGCGATGGCAGACACGTGATGCAGGGCGGCAAGGATCATTCCACGCACCGCATCAACAACGTACTGGGCTCGGTAAAAGTAACCGCTGCCATCATTTATGCCATAAACGTATTGATCGTGCTCACCGCCATCATCATCTTCCGCATCGGATCCAGGGAGCTTCTGATTATCAGCACCGCGCTTTTCGCCGTTTTCTTCCTGGTGTTTGGACGAAAACTGGATCAGGTTCCAGTGGTAATTCCAGCTAATCAATTGAAACATAAATGATATGAGGATACGCATCTTAGGTACCGGGTCGGGGCTGCCCACGCTGGAAAAACACCTCTCTTCCGTGCTGGTGGAAAACGAGGGGAAAAAGTATCTCTTTGATTGCGGCGAAGGCTGCAGCCGACAACTCTTGAAGCTGGGGATAACCGAAAACGAACTTGATGCCGTGATCATTACCCATTTTCATCCCGATCATGTATCGGGTATCCTGATGCTCGTGCAGATGTTATATTTACAGGGGCGAACGAAGGAATTACCGGTCTGGGTACCAGAACGGGCAGAGGAGTTTTCCCGGCTCTTCCCGATGTTCTACACCTTTCAAGAAAGACTTACCTTCCCGCTCAAGATATTGCCGATGAGCACATTGAGCACTCATCTGCCTGGCTTGAAAGCCATGCCAAACGATCATCTAACCGGTTATCGCAATGTAATCACCAAGGGGAAGTATCCAAATCCAATGCAGGCATATTCTTTGCGCCTGAGGTCTGAAAAGGGGGACTTTGTGTATAGCTCAGACCTCGAGAGTACAGACAGCATAGCAGAACTGCTCAGAGGAGCCCACACTCTGCTGGTGGATGCGGGACATCCATCCTGCCAGCAGATTCTGAAGCTGCAGGATGCTGGGGTAAAGCGGATTCTTTTGACCCATGAACCCTCCAAACAGCTCCTGGAAAAGATCGGCCGGCTCGACACCGGCATTTTTGAGATGGCCACCGAAGGCGTCATCTACAGTTTGTGAGACAGATGCAGAATAAGCAGCTTGTACAGGATTGATATGAAAATAAAATACAACACACGCAGCCAGAGGCAGAGGACAAAGTGGATGCTCATGATTTCGGCATCACTGATCCTGCTGCTGAGTGGCTGTGAAATAAACCGGCTGAACCGGGCAGTGGATTTGTACGATGCGAAGAACTACGCCGGAGCCATTACTGAACTGGACGATCTGATAAAGGTCGGAAAAAACGGCGCCATCGTTACGAGAGCCGAATTGACCCGCAGCAATAGCTATCTGGAACTGGGCAAGCAAGCTCAGGAAAAGATGAATATCCCCCTGGCGATAAGTCTCCTCAAACTCGCCAATTCTGAAGCAGCAGACGTGGAGCTGGGCAATATCTACCGCCGGCTCAGTCAGCAAGCCTGGCGGGATGGCGACAAAGCTCTGGCAATGCGGTATCTGAACGACATCGTCCGCGAGATCCCCAATTCTGATTTGATCCCGGAAGTTACCCTGCGCCGCATCAGCATCTTCATGGATGAATACAAGGATCGAAACTCCACCTGGGAAGCCTACAAGTACCTGCACGACAATTTCCCTAACAATGCCTACGAGCTGCAGGCCCGCAGCTATGTGACGCAATTCATCGATTCCAAGGTGGATTACGCTATCACCCTGAAAGATCAGGGCTACTATACAGACTCACTGAAAGAACTCTTTGAGCTTGCTCGCTACCCCGTCGTAGACCAGCTT
>JAGOKK010000142.1 GCA_017994635.1 Candidatus Cloacimonadota bacterium
CGAGTGGAAAAACATCCACTTGACAGATTGCTAAGTACCCTCATTTATGTATATCGAAGCTTGAGTACCCGATTGCATAAAAGTATGTCCGGGTTCATAACCGTATAATATACAGTGTGTTACTGATTTGATATATATAGGAGTTGCCATGTTTAGCAAGATCCGTAAGCGTAACGGACAGATAGTTGATTTTGACCGCAGCAAGATCACTCGCGCCATACTAAAGGCGGGTGAAGCCAGCGGAGAGTTCGGACATGAGATTGCCGATACTCTTACTCTCCGGGTGATGAATCTGGCTGTCCAGATTCTCACCGAAGAGCTCCCTGAGGTGGAAAAAATTCAAGACATTGTGGAAGAAGTTCTACTCGCCTCGCCGTACAAAAAGACCGCCAAGGCTTACATTATTTATCGCGATCAACACGCCCGCATCCGTGAGATGGTCTCCACTGCCGGCGTCAAACTGATCGATCAATACCTGGAAAAGCTGGATTGGCAGGTGAATGAAAATTCGAACATGGCCTATTCTCTGCAAGGGCTGAACAATTACATCGCCTCTGAGGTGAGCAAGACCTATTGGTTGAATAAAATCTATCCCCCGGAGATTCGCGAAGCGCATGTGGAAGGAGATCTGCATATTCATGACTTGGGGCAGCTTTCGGTGTATTGCGTGGGTTGGGACCTCATGGATCTGCTACTCACAGGCTTTTGCGGCGCCGAAGGCAAGGTGGAAAGCTCACCCGCCAAACATTTTCGCAGCGCTCTGGGGCAGATCGTAAACTTCTTTTACACTCTGCAAGGCGAAGCGGCCGGGGCACAGGCTTTCTCCAGCTTTGACACCCTGCTGGCTCCTTTCATCCGTCATGACGGTTTGCAGTACGACGAAGTTAAACAGGCTCTACAGGAATTTGTCTTCAATGTAAATGTACCCACGCGCGTAGGCTTTCAAACTCCCTTTACCAACATCACCATGGATCTGAATCCGCCCGATACCTACAAAAATCAAGCGGTGATCATCGGCGGAGAGGCGCAGGATCTATGCTATGGCGATTATCAAGCTGAGATGGACATCATCAACAAAGCCTTCCTGGAAGTGATGACCGAAGGCGATGCAAAAGGCAGGGTATTCACCTTCCCCATCCCCACCTATAATATCACCAAGGATTTTGACTGGAATAATCCCACTCTGCAGTATCTTTGGGAAGCAACCGCCAAATACGGCATTCCTTACTTCTCCAATTTCGTAAATAGCGATATGGATCCCAATGACGCACGTAGCATGTGCTGCCGATTGCGTCTGGACACTCGTAAGCTGGAAGCCCGGGGCGGCGGCCTCTTTGGCGCTAATCCGCTCACAGGATCCATCGGCGTGGTAACCCTCAATCTACCGCGCATCGGCTTTTTGGCCGAGAGCGAGGATGATTTCTTTGCCCGCTTGCAGCGCCTGCTTTCCATCGCCATGTCCTCACTGGAAATCAAGCGCAAGATCCTGGAAACCTATACCAAGAGCGGACTTTATCCCTACACCCGCTTTTACTTGAAGAATATCCACGAACGCTTTGAACAATATTGGAAGAATCACTTTTCTACTATCGGCATCATCGGTATGAACGAGGCTTGCGAAAACTTCCTGGGTATGAATATCGGCAATCCCAAAGCCCAGGCCTTCGCCATCAAAGTGATGGACTATCTGCGGGAACGCTTGATCGAATTTCAGGATCTTACCGGTAATAACTACAATCTGGAGGCAACTCCAGCCGAGGGGACCAGCTACCGTCTGGCGATCCTGGATCGACGCACTTATCCCAGCATCAAATGTGCCAATTTTAGTGGCGATGTGCCCTTTTATACCAATAGCACGCAACTGCCGGTGAACTACAGCGATGACGTGTTTGAAGTACTGGATCTGCAGGATGAATTGCAGTGCAAATATACTGGTGGTACAGTGCTGCACATCTTTGGCGGCGAAAGGCTGGAGCATCCCGAGAGCGTGAAGAGCCTGGTGAAAAGCGTTTGTAACAACTACCATCTGCCCTACTTCACCTTTTCCCCCACCTTCAGCATCTGCCCCAATCACGGTTATCTAGTGGGCGAACAGATGAAATGCCCCACCTGCGGCAAGAGCTGTGAAGTTTTCTCCCGCATTGTGGGTTACCTGCGCCCCGTATCGCAATGGAATGAGGGTAAACAGGCGGAATTCAAGCTGCGCACCACCTTTGATACCGATTATTTGAAAAAGGGCAGGAAAAAGGATGTGAGGCAAGCGCTGCCATGAACATCGGCGGGTTGCAGAAATTCTCTCTGCTGGATTATCCCAAAGAACTCAGCGCCATAATCTTCACGCGGGGCTGCAATTTTCGCTGTCCTTACTGTCACAATCCGGAATTGGTGGAACCAAGCTGCTACAGCCCGTTGATCGACACGGAAAAGGTGCTGAAGTTCCTTTATAAAAGGCATAAAAAGCTCGGTGCCGTTGTGATCACGGGGGGAGAGCCAACCCTGCAGGAAGATCTGATCCCTTTTTTGAAGATCCTCAAAGCCATGCGTTTCAAGGTGAAGCTGGATACGAACGGTTCCCGTCCAGATGTGCTGTCCCAGGTATTATATGCCGGGGCTGTGGATTACATCGCCATGGATCTGAAAGCCCCGCTGGCGTTGTACCCATCTCTTACTCAGAGCGATGTGGATGCCAATTCCATCCTGCGCAGCATGGAAATCATCCGCCTCAGCGGAATCGAATATGAGTTTCGCACTACCTTTGCCCCGGAAATGCTGAGCTGGAAAAGCCTGATCGAACTGGAAGACTTGCTGCAGCCAGGCGATAAATACTATCTGCAAAAGTGTAACTACAGCACCACTTTGGAAGATCTGAAAGACTGTGAATTTGAGGATTTCAAGATCACCGAACAGATCGAATACCGAGAATTGAAGGATCTGCTACACGAACACCGGATAATTTTTTCGCTGAGGGCATAGCTGTGACGCGGGACATCCTGCAAGCCGCCCTTTCCCGCAGTCTGAGGCAATTTACCCGCTATCCCCGCCTGAGAAAGGAACTGCAAGACCGCGAAGCGAAAGCTCCCCTGCACATTCTGGCAATCGGGAAAGCTGCATGGCAGATGGCATCGGTGGCACTCACTGCGTTACCACCGGATATGATCCATAGCTGCATTGTACTCACAAAGTACGGCTTCT
>JAGOKK010000002.1 GCA_017994635.1 Candidatus Cloacimonadota bacterium
ATGGTACGGATTCCTACATTGCCTTCCGGGTGAATGGTGCCAGTATGGAGCCGCAGATACTCCACGACGATATTGTACTGATCAGGAAGCAGTCAGACTGGCGCAATACCGATGGTAAAATCTGTGCGGTCAGATACGAGGGAGGCATTACCCTGAAAAGGATTCAGGACGATCCCCAGCAGATGAGAGTGATCCTCCAACCCCTCAATAAAGACTTTCGGGTTCTTATTATAGACGAGTTTCAGACTGGCGGCTTAGAGATGATCGGCCCCATAGCGCTTCAGTTGCGAGTCCACAAAATCTGATGACCCCTCCCAAAAATCTGATGATCTGAAACCAGTCCAAAAACAGCGCATATTTGCAGAATTCGTGATACAAAAACGTCCAGAAAAGTCCAAAAGGCACTGTGACATATTCCAAAGCCAGTCCTATTTATCTCTCCACCAATCAAAGCCTTAAGACCACTGTGACACGTGATACTCATTTGCAGATTTGGGTGAGAGTTTGTAGGAGCCTTAGAATCTGACCTTTCCCTCGGACATATAAAAAATGCCCGGCAATCCGCCAGGCTATTTTTTCCGTTTCAAGGCAAGAGTCATCTGCATATCAAATAATCTCCCCTAAACCCTGGAGCTAAATGGGGGATTCGAACCCCCGACCTACTGATTACGAATCAGTTGCTCTACCGACTGAGCTAATTTAGCTTTTTGTATAAAGTCAACTTTGCATTGTCTTGAGGCGAATCGATCAATCTCAGCTTAATCCTGCGGATGTCTCCTTGATCGGATACGCTGAGAGGATTATCCACATTGTAGAACACAGTGGTAAGGAGATCTACGTTTACTAAGGAGCTTTGTTCTGGATTCCGGGGAAAGAAGCAATCCCGGCTATTCCATTCCAATAAAGTACTACCATCATCAGCCGTCATCCAATCCGGGATCATCATCTTGTAACTCATGCTGATGGTAACCATGCCCTTCTTCCCTTTAAAGACATCCCTTGCAAGAGATACGCAGTAAACTCCAGCATCTGGTTTCAAAAGGTCATCCATCGTCAGCACTGGTTCAAAATGCCGAGGATCAAGCCCCCATGTGTATGAGAAGGGAACACTTTGACCATCGATCTTGATGCGTTCCACATAGGCCTGTTTACTGATAAAGAAGCTGTAGTAATCGGCTTGAGCAAGCATATCAGCATCGATCACGAATTCAGCAGACGCGTAGAAGCGATTGATCACAGTGCTGATGCTCACCGAAAGATTGTACTCTTCAGTTTGTAACAGTCTAAACTGAAGTTGCTCTTCAGATGCCCACAGACTACCGATCATGATGCCCATGATGAATAGTAATAATGCAATCTTACGCATTGGATCTCCTATAGCTGATATATGAGGCAAAGTCTTTAGACACGGTGTTTAAGTCAAGTGAAATCGCTCATTTCATCAGGATCGCCTTGGCTACGCCTTGCCTGTTCCCGCTTCTGAGGCGTAAGAAGTAGATTCCTGAGGCAACAGCATTCCCGCGTTGATCCCGACCATCCCATGTGACAATGTGGTCACCTTTGAGCATGTCCTGATAGAGTAGAGTACGCACCTTCTGCCCTTTCAGATTGAATATATCGAGTATTGTTTGTGCCGATTCACTGAGATTAAAACTAATACGCGAGCTTGGATTGAAGGGATTGGGAGATACTCTTACAGGGATTGTTAACGGTTTTGTTCTTGATCGTGAACGTAGAATTTGAGAACTATAGGCGATTTCCGTCAGGTACGTAGTGATAGACTTAGCATCATCCTGGCTCCGGGACTGCATCCAATAGTAGTTGTTGGGACCAGGAATCTGTTGCAGATCTGCACAGCTTTGCCATGGGGTCCATTCGATCAGCCCCACGTTGTCAAACCAGGCAGCGGCCGATTCACCGTTTCCTGAAAAGCTGAGCTTCATATCCCAATACCATGCATCAGGGGGAAGTAGCATGTCCCTGGAGAAAAAGGTCCAATCGGTATTGCCAGTTAAACCAGTAGTTACATCCACAGAATAGACCGGACTGTAAGAGGTGCGCATCGTGTAGAATGAAACTGAAATATTGGCAGAAGTAGCGCTTCTGGTTTTGATCCAGCCGTGGAGGGTGTAACGCTTGGTGTTGTCGTATAGTTTCATCTTATCTGGCAACGTGCTGGTGCTTGATCCTCCGTTTGAGCTGAGGCGAGCGCAACGTTGTCCGTCAAAGGCTTCCGGCAGGTCTTCCCCGATGTTCCACGAGCTGGAGCCTTCATCCTCAAAATTCCCATACCAAAGTAGTTCTGCACCAAATGAATGCTCAGATTGTATTGTGGGCTCAACCAAGTTTATACTTGCTACACTGCCCAAACGGGGCAACTTCACAGGAACAGTGTATTGATAATCTTCATCATGGGAAACGAAGTTTTGCGTGGTGCTCCATTGATTCGGTACCTGATGGAAATCCTCGGGATTGCTTACCACATGTGCAATTAGCGATTCCTTATCAACAGCCAAAGCAGTTCCTAGTTCTGTAGATTTCATGGCCAGGTAATCCAGAATATACAGGCCCAATTGCCCCGTGGCTGGCTTGGGGATGTATTCGTCGATATACACTGGACGAACTCGATAGTTTCTGAAGCCATCTGGATAGGCATCGGCATAAAAAATCATGGATGGCATGCATTCAGGGTAATTGAGATCAAAAGCGAAATTTCCCAGTGAGTGGGCAATCACTTTGCCGTTATATAGCTCTATGCCCTGGATGATATGCGGATGATGAACGATCACCATATCCGCCCCACTGTCGATAGCACTATGGCGTATATCCAGATCCCATTGATGTGGAATATCGCTGCGCAGGCTGTAATCCTCATCTTCTGTGTCGCCTAAAAAAGGGTTGAGATCCTTGTCATAACCGGATCCTGGAGCGATGGAATACTCGCTACCTCCATGCATCTCCACAATCCTCAGATCGGCAATGCCTTCTACAGTGGATAGCTGCTCTGCCACATAATGAGGTGTCATATAGGCAAATCCTGGTTTGTTGAAACCTGCCTGCAGAAATGGCTGCGCGTTGTTGTATTGACCGGTGCGGTCGCTGGAGCGCAACAACGCCACATTGATTCCTTTGCGGTTTATGAATGCCGGTAGATAAGCGTTGTAGGAATCCTCAGCTGCTCCACTGTAGATGATGCCAGCGGTGGTTAAATTGCCCTGCATCTGCTGCAAGGCACTCAATCCGTAGTCCATTGTATGGTTATTCGCCAGACTCACCACATCGATGCCGGCAAAGCTTAACCCGCTCACGTTGGCAGGATTGCCCCTGTACACTACCGATTTAGTGGGATGCGGACTGCCAATATTGGAGAGTACAACTTCGAGATTGGCCACGCTGATATCCGCGCCATCGCCGAGCATGGGCAGGGTAGGCGAAAAGATCGCATTCACACCCAGAGTGGGAATGATACCTCCATACTGCTCATAACGTCTTGCGAGCATCACATCGCCAACGAAGTTCATGGTTAGAGGCAAGGAGGACGGCCCTTCATCCAGCACTACCGAAGTGGAGGCATAACCCCAGCAATTGTCATTGTCCATCACGCTTAGTGATACCGTATAGTCGTGAGCATCCGTGATAGAGTAATTGTGGCTGGGATTTGGCAGATTACTGCTCTCGCCATCCCCAAAAGACCAATGATACGTCCAGTCTTCACTATCTGTATCATCGATCACTGCCTCAAATTGTACCGTCACGTCACGATCATTGCGCCAGGCGGGAGGGCCCTGCATGATGCTAACCATAGGAGCCACTGGCAGATCATCACTAATGTCAAGAATGCTATCAAAACGCAGGCTGCGATTGCTAACGCCATCAAGATCGTTGATATATACGATGGAGATGAGAGTCGGACTGTAGTCAAAGAAAGCATTCCAATCTGCGCCAACGGGCAGGTTATACAGGTTCCAGACATTGGAGGGAAATGCTCCTTGATATACAGGAACCCACACTTCAATATCCAGGGTACGAGTTCCGGAAAAGCTATAGAAAAGCGTGTGCGTACTATCAGAAAAGGCGATGCCTTGAGCTTTAGCGCCTGAAGTATACATGGCAGCCAGACTGATCACAGCGTTCTCTCCTAACGCAAGCGGTGAGATCTGCTGCTCTTTCCAGGTGTTGCCATCCAGACGAAGAGAGTATGCTGAACCTTCGTAGGTTACGCTGGCATCCAGCGCCCAGGCATTTGGATCGATATCTTCAGTGCCCCATGAACTTAGATTCACCACCCCGCTCTCGAAGTCTTCGATTACCGAATAGCGATCTGCGCAGTAAGCTTCGGTCAAGCCCAGCATCATAAAAAGAACAATGGCAAGGTTCAAACGTGGCATATATCCTCCCCGTCAGATTTGTCTTCACTGATAATATGCAATAATTGTTCCACATAGCCAATCTGACAGGATCAGGTAAATCTGCATTATGCAGCAAAAAATCTGGTTTTTATCAATGCGTGGATTAGCTTTTATGGTATCATAAGCCTGGAGGTGAGTCATGATACGACGGTTAGTGTTGCGTAGCAGAAGTTATCGTAGATTTATCGAAGTAAAATCCATTCCAAAGAAAACCCTCAGAGATCTGGTGGATCTGGCCAGGCTGTCTCCCAGCGCAGCCAATATGCAAAACCTCAGGTATTGGCTGGTGGAATCCGGTCCCGGCTGCGACAAGGTGTTTCCTTGTCTGAAGTGGGCAAACTATCTCAAGGAATGGGGCGGTCCGCAGTCAGGAGAACGCCCCTCGGCGTATATCATTGTGCTGGCACCTCACAATATTACCAAATTTCACTATTATGACTGTGGCATCGCCTGCCAGACAATGATGTTGGGCGCTACTGACTGGGGTATGGGAGGTTGCATGATCGCTTCCATGGATCGGGAACACCTTCAAAGGGTGCTAGGCTTGCCCGAAGATATGGAGGTCATGCTCGTTCTCGCTCTGGGTTTCCCCGCCGAAGAAGTAGTTGTGGAGAGTATCGATCGTGAAGGCAACATCGAATACTGGCGGGATGAGAAGGACAGACACCACGTTCCCAAGCTGGATCTTGATACTTTGGTACTGAATTGATCCCAACCCCATCCCATTCCATGGATTCTCACCCAAAGAGACAGGGGTAGCTGTGACAATTAAGTGCATAATTGGCAATAGCTCATCCCTGACTCCCCCTTGACGACCTTCATCACTACCTTTCACAGTCCTTATCAAGCCTTAACAATTAAGGCTTGATATGGGCTATACTACCACTGGATCAAGAGTCTGAAAGGGGCCAATCCAAAGTATATTGACAAAAATCGCGCATGCATTTTCATGTGCGAATATGGATAGTACTAACGTTTTCAGTGTTTTTGAGATCTCGCGCCATCTCCGCCAGATTATAGAGAGCAGCATTGATGCACTCTACGTGAAGGGAGAGATATCGAACTTTGTGCATCACAGCTCCGGACATATGTACTTTAATCTGAAGGATGAGTATGCCACTCTGCGCTGTACTTTTTTTAAGAACTCAAACTACCGGCTGAACTTCAAGCCTGCCGATGGACAGAGCGTGGTCTGTTTTGGCAAGATCACTCTTTATGAGAAGGGCGGCACCTACAATCTGAACGTTAGCAGTATGATCCCTGCTGGTATGGGAGACATGCAAGCCCGCTTTGAAGCGTTGAAAAAGAAGTTGGAAGCGGAAGGTCTCTTCGATCCCGCACGAAAGAAGAAACTGCCTCCTTACCCCCAAAGAATCGGCATAGTTACCTCTCCCACTTCGGCTGCTTTACAGGATGTGATGAATATCCTCAAACGTCGTTTCCCGGTAGATGCTTTTGTGTATCCCGCACTCGTGCAAGGCAATGAAGCTCCTCTTACTCTGATCAAAGGGATTAGCTATTTCAACCAGATTATGCCTGTGGATTTGATCATCCTCACTCGCGGTGGAGGTTCGCAAGAGGATCTCTTTTGCTTCAACGACGAGGGCCTGGCTCGTGCCATCCACGCCTCAGAAATACCGATTATCTCTGCGGTGGGACACGAGATAGATTTCTCCATCAGCGACTTCGTTGCGGATCTTCGTGCACCCACACCCAGCGCTGCGGCAGAAATCGCCGTGCCAAACAAAGAAGATTTGATCTCCTATCTGGCTTCTCAAGAGCAACGCTTCAAACTGGCAGCAGAGCACTTCATTGCAAAACGAATCGCAGGGCTAAACGACGCGAGGCATAGACTTGAGGCTTACCATCCTCAGAGATTGTGGCAGGACTATCAGCAGCGTTTTGATATGGCAAGTATGGCCCTCATGAACATCCGCCACTTGATCAAAGAGCCAGCTTTGCGCCTTGAACGTGTACAGAACCGCTTGCTGAATTTCTCCGATGGAAGGTTCACAGCCCGCATCACAGAGTATCGTCACCTCCTGCATCAATTGAGGCAGAATTTGGCTATCCTGAGCCAGACATCTATCAGCGATAGAAAACAACAGTTAGAGCTACTTAGTGGAGTTCTTAGCCAGCAATCTCCAGGTAATATCATGGAAAAAGGCTGGCTGCTTGCCAGGAAGGGCACAAAGGTGATCAAAAGTGTTCAGGATCTTCAGCCTGGAGATAGAATCAATCTGCAGATGCACGATGGTCAGGCTGATACTGTGGTCGAGACGACAAGGGAGGAGGCACTATGAAGAAAGCCATCTTTCTGATCCTGGTATTCAACCTTGCCATCCTGAAGGCAGAAATACGCTCCCTCTGGGTACTCCCCTGGAATATCAAGACTCCTAGTGCCATTGACAAATTGATAGAAGATGCCATACTGTATAACCAAAACGAATTGCTGGTGGAGGTTCGCTATCGTAGCGATGCCCTATACACTCCAAATCGACTTTCCAACACGTATTCCAATCCAGAACCGCGTAGCTACATCATGGAAGGATCTAACTTCGACCCGCTGGCTTACACATTGGCCCGGGCGAAGGAGCACGGCATCAGAGTTCAGGCCTGGCTGGTAGTCTTCAATGCGACCCCGCTGGATGCACAACACTTAAGTAAAAACTATATCTATCAGCATCATAGAGACTGGATAACCACCGATTCTCATGGACGTCAGATGCGCTCACCCGAGCAATACGGATTTTTCCTGGATCCCGGCATTCCTGGTGTTCAGAATTACTTGCTGGATGTCTTTAGCGACATAGTGGTTTCCTACCCTGATCTGGCCGGTATCCATCTCGATTATGTACGTTATCCCAGCACGAACTTTGGTTATCATCCCATCTCCGTATCGCGTTTCCAGGAAGCGAAGCGCTCGCAAGAACTATCCTGGAATGAATGGCGTACCCGGCAGGTTACCCAATTTGTGGAAAAACTCCGGGATCGTCTGAACAAAATCAAACCAGATATGATCCTCAGCGCTGCTGTCTTTTCCAATATTTACGACGCCCGCGTTGCTTACGCGCAGGATTGGTTCGATTGGTTGAACAGAGGATTGATAGACTATGCCTACCCCATGAATTACGTCACCAAATACAGCAGCTTCAGCAAGCAGACGGAGTTGATGGAAGATAACGGGCATACGGACAAGATCGTAATGGGTCTCAGAGCGTGGAATGCGCGAGGTGGATCTTTACTGGAAAGTGCCAGCCCCAGTTATAACATAAACCACATTGAAGAGCGCATACGTCACATCAGAAGCCGCAGTTTTGCCGGTATCGCACTCTTTAGCTATGAAGGGATAAACAAAGGCAACGCACTCAGTCACCTTGCGGACCGTGTCTTTGTGGATTCAGAACCGCTTGAGCCTCTTGCATCTCCTCTGCCGGCTGCTGATGTACACTTGTCTGTGATAGATCAAGTTTTCGGTCTGGACTTTGTGGTTCCTATTGAAGGGCGTTGGCATTGGGAATTATTGAACGAGCAAGACGCAGTAGTATACAGCCGTTTCCGCTATTATACTAAAGGCAACAATCATGACGAATTCGAAGGCACTCTGGCCAATGGCGAGAAGATTCCTGCAGGGACCTATCTGCTTAGCCTTTACATGCCCGGAACTGAGCACAAGTACTTGATCCCCATATCATTCGGAGCACTTCATCTTGAGTGACCTGAGCAAGCAGGCTGCTTTTCTATCCCTGGCAGATTTTATCCGCTTCTTTCTCAAGACCGTAATCGGGATTGCCCTGGCGAGGTTGCTCAGCCCCGCCGATCTCGGCAGCTATCGACAGCTTTTCTTGATCTATAGCACTCTGGCAGGAGTAATGCTCTTGGGTTTCCCTCAGAGTATGCAGTATTTTCTCCCCAGGACAAAGAGCATCGAAGAGCAGATCCGCCTGATCAGTCGTACATTATGCGTAGTGAGCATTTTGGGGATAGTATCTGCCGCTCTGATCTACCTGCTTCGCTATAACATTGCATCAGTGTTCAACAACCCTGTCCTGGCAGAGCTCTTACCTTTGTATAGCCTCTACCCCATCTTTATGTTTATCACTCAGATTTACTCCTCTGTAATGCTGGGGCTGAAGGAATCGCGGAAAAGCGCTTGGTTCTTGATCTACGGTATTGTTTGCGATCTGATACTTGTCCTGGCTGCGGCTATCTTTTGGAACGATCTGAGTGTTATTGTCTGGGCTCTGTTGATTTCTGCCGTTTTACAATGGTTGTATGCCCTTTGGTGCCTGAGAGACATGAATAGGCCGGGACAGACGGATTTGTTCGCCGGTTTCAAAGAACAGCTAGCGTACACAGTTCCTTTGGGATTGTCACTTTTAGTTGGCATACTCAGTGTGCAGCTCGACAAACTGATGATATCCGGCTTCTTCAATCCTGAATCCTTCGCTATCTTTTCTCTGGGAGCTATGGAACTTCCACTGATCGGGATTGTGATAAACTCGGTCAATTCAATTTTACTACCGAACCTTAGCGCTATGGATAAACAGACCCTGAGTTCGGTCTATAGCGCGTCGGTGCGCAAGAACGCCATTATAGTGTTCCCCCTGGCAGTAGTATTTTATCTCTTCGCGGCAGAGTTCATCACCTTCGTGTATGGTATTACTTACCTGGAATCTGCCGTTTACTTCAAGATATATCTCCTGCTCCTGCCACTGCGAGTGGCAACCTACGGAATCATCTTCCAGGCCAGGGGCAGAACAAAACTTGTGATGTACGACGCACTACTCATGCTGGGGCTGAATGCTCTGCTGAACTACGTCATGATCAGAGCCTGGGGCATGCAAGGCGCGGCATGGGCCACGGTGATCGTCAGTTGGTTGATCCTGCTGGTCTATCTATGGCAGATCAAGTATTGTCTGGCCTTCCGGATCTCTTCCCTCTTCCCGCTTAAATCCTTGTTCCTGAATCTGTGTGCCGCGATGATCCCCATCTTTGCCGTCCTCCATCTGGCGCCCCACATTACAGTGTCCTTCTGGCGCATGATCCTGGGTGGCAGCCTTTACGCTGTGTTGTATCTTGCGCTGGCACTCATCATGAAAGTAATCAAAGCATACGACATTGCCTTTGCTAAAGATCTCATTCTAGGTTTGATAAAGCGTTAGCTCATGAAAAGTCTGCTCTTTTACCCCCATCTTTCATCCTTTGTGCGAGCTGATATTGATATTCTCAGCAGTTTTGGTAGGTTGCAATGCGTTGATTTGCGACAAAGCAAAAACAAAGGGGCATATCTGAAGATGATGTTTTGGATCCCCTGGTATATTCTGAGGCAATCCAAATGCACGCTATGCCTCACCTGGTTTGCAGATTATCATGCAGCGGTTATGGTCTTTTGGGCAAGGTTTCTAGGACGCAAATCAGTTGTGTTTATCGGGGGATATGACGCCGTGCATTATCCAGAGTTTGCCTATGGTATATATCAATCTCCCCTGCGGCGTTTCTGCGGTGTGTATGCCTTGAATCATACAGATCTCATCATCGCAAATCATAAAGCTTTGCTTTCTTCTGATAATCGCTACTACAAGCCCAAAGGACATCCAGAAGGGATCTATCGTCTGATCCCATCGCTAAAGACCAAAGCCCTGGTAGTGCACAATTGTATCACCACCCCCCCACCAGATGCCTTTTCTCAGGCCAGAAACAAGTGTGTCCTAACCGTGGGCAGCACTCCCAGACTGCAAGATTTCATCAATAAGGGGTTTGACCTCATGCTAAAGGCTGCAGCAAACTACACGGATTGGACTTTCATATTCGTGGGAATCGATGCCAAATGGAATGAGCAACTGGAAAGCGCATATCAACTGAGCAGTTATCACAACTTGAAGATTTATCACACCATAGAACATGCGGAAGTCCTTGCCTTGATGAACGATGCTGATATCTACGCTCAGCCATCGATCTCCGAAGGCATGCCCAATGCGCTGCTGGAAGCCATGCTCTATGGCTGTAAACCTCTGGGATCAAATGTGGCAGGCATTCCCACCCTGATCGGTAATTGGGGTAAGATTATCCTGCATCGCAATCCGGGAGAATTAATTGACGCCTTGGAGGAACTGATGTCACTCAAGGTGGACCGCAGCGCCATGGCCATTGATACTGCAGAGCGCTTCTCCGTTGCACGACGTGAACAGGGACTCAGAGAAGCTCTACAAAGACTGCAGTAACCTCCCACCCTTCTACTCTTTACAGACAGGCGAACAATGCCGGTCTGCTGGGTGTATGCATCAGGCATATATGCTGTTTTCGAATGCTCTGCCACCGATGTGGGATCTGTTTATGCGTCCTAGAAACAAAATGGCAGACACCCTCTAAGGATATCTGCCAAACAATGTATCCGGTCTGCCAAGGGACTAATCTTCTTCCAATACCTGTGTAATGGTACTGATGAGATCCTCTCGCATAAAGGGTTTTTGCAGTGCGGCTTTGGCACCCAGCTTCTGAGCAAGGGGCAGGTAACTGTCGGGGCCGAACTTACCCCCTCCACTCATCGCTACTATCTTTAGGGTAGGGCATATCTCAAGCAATTCCTGAATGGTCTCCAGCCCTTCTTTATCGGGCATAATGATATCGGTAAGGACCAGATCGGGACCAAATTGCGAACACACCTCTATAGCCTGATTGCCATCCCCTGCTTGCCGAACTTCAAAGCCGGCCTTGCTTAACATTTGTACGAGTACTCTTCTGAAACTGTCGTCGTCTTCAATCACTAAAATCTTTGCCATGATACAAATCCTTGATCCTCGATATTTGCTTGATGCTTGGCACCATCTTCCCGATAATGCTTTTTGTGTAAAGGGATTTCTTCAGCTTTGGCCATTAACATCCGAGAATTACTGTGGACATATTTCCACACCCATATCCTCAGAGCAGAAAAATGGTGGCGAGACCCAGAATTGAACTGGGGACACAAGGCTTTTCAGGCCTCTGCTCTACCGGCTGAGCTATCTCGCCACACAGTGAGGAGCATACAAAAGGAAGGGGCTGTTTCTGTCAAGCTTTATCTTGCCACGCTAGCCTTGAGGTAACCATATCAGCCTCGATTACAATCACCTAAGTCTAGGCTTATATGATTATGATAAAGTTACTTAGTTATCGGTTATTCCACTGTGACGCTTTTTGCTAGATTGCGGGGCTGATCCACGTCATATCCCTTCAGATCAGCCACATGATAGGCCAGCAATTGTAATGGTATCACAGTCAAGAGCGGCTGCAGGTTATTTAAAGTATCCGGGATGAAGATCACTTGTTCGCTGATCTTTTGCAGCTCGGTATCACCCTCAGTAGCGATTGTGATCAGCCTAGCCTTTCGAGCTCGCACTTCCTGCAGATTGGAGTATATCTTGTCGTACAAGGGATCCCGAGTGGCAATGGCAATTACAGGCATATTCTCGTCAATGAGTGCGATGGGACCATGTTTCATCTCCGCTGCGGGGTATCCTTCAGCGTGGATGTAAGAGATCTCTTTGAGCTTCAGAGCACCTTCCAGGGCTACGGGATAGTTCACGCCTCGCCCCAGATACAGAGCATGCGCGCTGTCTTTTACGGCAGCGGCGATATCTCTGATGACATTATTGAGCTTTAGGATTTCACTCACCTTAGCAGGTATGGACTCTAATTCCTTTATATACTCTATACCTTGTACATTGGAGATGTGATTCATACGCCCGATGAAGATCCCAAGGAGCGTAAGGATGGTCACCTGAGAAGTGAAGGCCTTGGTGCTGGCCACACCGATCTCACTACCTGCGTGAATATACGCACCGCCATCGCTTTCCCTAGCTACTGTGGAACCCACCACATTGGTGATGCCAAGCACTCGAGCGCCCTTCGCTTTGGCCTCGCGCATGGCGGCCAGAGTATCGGCAGTTTCACCTGATTGGCTGAGTACAAAGACCAGAGTATCTTCTGGGATGATAGGATTCCGATAGCGATACTCGCTGGCATATTCAGCGTGTACAGGTATTCTCGCCATATCCTCGATGATGTATTTGCCGATCAGAGCAGCGTGATAAGAGGTTCCGCAGGCGATGAGATGTATTTGCTTGATCTTACGCAGTTCAAAGCTTGGCAGATTTAGCCCGCCAAGGCGAGCGGTACCCAAAGCTTCGTTGATTCGGCCTCGAAAGCCATTGTCGATGGTTGTGGGCTGCTCAAAGATTTCCTTGAGCATAAAATGCTTAAAATCGCCCTTCTCGATTGCGGATATATCCCAATCGACCACCGATATCTGCGGTTTCACATTTGTCTTTTGCAGAGTGGATATCTCAAAGCCATCACTACGCACCACGCACAGCTCACCGTCCTGTAGATAAATCACTCGCTTGGTATGGATTATAATGGCGCTCACGTCGCTGGCCACAAAGTGTTCATTATCAGCTATCCCGATGATCAAGGGACTGCCTTTACGCACGGCAATCAACTTATCAGGATTGTTTTGATCGATCACCACCAGGCCATAGGTGCCTTCCACGCGCTTCATGGCTTCGCGAACGGCATCTTCCAGCCTACTTTCGCTTTTACTGAATTGCTCGATCAGATGCGCCAGGACTTCGGAATCGGTATCGCTGTGGAAGACATGTCCCAATTCTATTAGCTGTTGTTTGAGAACCTTATAGTTTTCGATGATACCGTTATGCACGATCGCCAGAGAGTTTGAGCAATCTGTATGTGGATGTGCATTGATCTCATTAGGCTCTCCGTGCGTTGCCCATCTGGTGTGGGCGATAGCGATATTACTGTCGCATTTACTGGGTTCCGGCAGGCTTCTTTCCAGCTCAATGATCTTGCCTTTCTTTTTATACACCTGCAACTCGCCATTATGAATGAGGGCTGTGCCAGAGGAGTCATAACCCCGGTATTCCAACCGCTTCAAGGCCTCTATCACAATGGGCAGAGCGCTACGATGGCCGATATATCCTACTATTCCACACATTCTTTTGCACCACAGGCTTTGTTAAAAAGATACAAGGCCAACAGGAATACAGCCAGAGCTGGTGCTGCCACCCAATAATGCAGATTGTCGGCATCACTGATCAGAACCTTGATCCAGGGCTCTGCGGCAAATGCCGTGAAAAACAATGCCAGGCCGTTATTTATGGCATGCGAGAGCATGGACAGGTAGATCGATCCGCTTTTCAAGGTGATGTAGCCTAGTAACAATCCCAGGAGGAAGACTGGGACAAAGCGGAAAGGATCCAGATGGAAAGCAGCAAAGAGAAGAGCGGTAAGTAGGATGGTAATCTTTGTACCATACTTCTCAAAGAAGCGAGGGAACAATCCCCTAAAGAGCAGTTCTTCGCACACTCCGGGTGCTACTGAGATCACTAAAAAGCTCTGCCACAAAGGGACATCCTGGATGAATAACTTGCCAAGGTTCTCCAGGTACTCTTTGGGGAAAGGCCAGATTGTGTTGATCACTTGCGATAGAATCGCCACCAGCATAGTCGCAGGAATTGCCATTATGGGAATCAACAGCGCAGGTAGGAGCTTAGGGGCTTGCAAACGTAGCACTTGATTTGGCTTCATTTTGAGTAGGCGGATGATCAAGAGCACTGGAAGAGCGATGATGATTAGCTGTGTCTTGATCAGACCGCGAAATAGATCCTGCCCCTGCCAGTAAGAACCTAGATAGTACAGGAGTATCAGGGCGAGTGAGAAATAGATCAGGCCGTTGTAGGGATTGAAGAAAGCCCCTTTATTCTTCTTGATGCCCTTTAGGCTGCTGCCATCGTCATCCGAGCGGAAGAGTATGCTTTCGGTCTTGAAAAGCCTGATAGTGCCCCAGATCGCAAATATATCCAGTGCCAGCGTGCTGATGATTGTGATCAGAAGATGGCTGATTTGATAGTCCTCGATCATCACTGCCTTGAAGAGTAGAGCGATATTGACCACCGGGATCAACGCCAGCAGATTGCTCATCTCGATGGCAGGCAGGAAACTAATCATAGCCAGCATCATTGATACAATCAGCAGCGGTTGTTCATAAGAACGGGCTTCCTTCATATTGCGGCTGAATGTGGATATGGAGAGCAGTACCGCGGAAAAGAAGGTCGCCAGAGGCAGCATCGCCGCCAGAAGAATGAATATGGCTTTGAGGGGCATTTCTACCCCGGCCATTTCCACGCCTGACTGGCTAAGCATGTATTTCAATGAAACACTTATACTAAATAGGTTTACGATCAGATTCACCATTCCCAATACGAGGATGGTAAAGTACTTTCCGATCACGATCTCCATGCGGCCTACGCCCGATACCATCAGGGTTTCCAGGGTCTTGCGTTCCTTTTCTCCTGCTACAAGGTCTGCAGCAGCCACGGATGCCCCGGAGAGCAGCATGATGATCATTATATATGGCAGAACCATTCCCAGTAACATACCCATCTTGCGTTGCGAAGTAGCCGTATCCACCTGGCGCAGATCAAGCAACTTCATCAGTTCGGGATCTACTCCAGATAACTTTAGCTGATCCGTCATCAAGCGCTTTTCGCTACCTGCCAGGATTTCCTTGATCTTCTGAAATGAGGTGGAGCTGCGCTCGTTAGCTGCGTCGTACTGAACGTAGACATGATAGGTATTTAATCCCAACGCGGTCAGTGAATCCTTGATAGTCACTATCGCTTGTATCTCTTTTACGGTGTACATGCTTTGAGTATTATCTGCAGTGGGAATAAAGCTGAAATTTTCCAGCTTTTTCAGATCTGCTATCAGCGATGCGCTAATCGCATTATTCACGCTATCGGCGATCGCCACTGTGGCTGCTTGCTTCTCCAATACTCCAGTTTGCCTGGTCATGATGGCATTGAAGCCTATGATCATCACCGGATACAGGATTACGGGCAGCAACAAAGTGGTAAACAGCGTTCTTTTATCGCGCAGGAGTTCCAGAAACTCCTTTCGGAATACGATCATAACTTGTTTAAAATTCATGGGCTTGCACCTCGGTCTCGGTGGATGATTCGTTTACATACTGTACAAATATATCGTCCAGATCGCTCTGTCCCGTATTGGCACGCAATTCGTCCAGAGTGCCTTCAGCCAGGATCTTTCCGCGATGGATCATCACCACTTTATCGGCCAGACGCTCTGCCTCACGCATGATGTGAGTACTAAAGAGAACGCATTTCCCACGTTCCTTGCAACTTCGGATAAAGGCAACTATAGTCCGTGCAGTCAGTATATCCAGACCCGCTGTGGGCTCATCAAAGATCATTACCGGGGGATCGTGGATGATGCTACGTACGATGGAGACCTTCTGCTTCATTCCCGTAGAGAGAAACTCGATCTTTTTGTCCATGAAGTCCTTCATATCCAACAGTTCGCTCATCTCATCCATCCGGCGGGTGATATCGGCATCCTTCATCGAATAGAGCCTGCCGAAATAGCGGATAAACTCATGAACGCGAAGACGATTGTATAGCCCGGTATCTCCAGATAGGAAACCGAGGTTTTCCCTTACCTTATCAGGATGGGAAAGGATATCCCAGCCCTGTATTTCTGCCGTGCCGGAGCTTGGCTTGAACACCGTGGAAAGCACCCTCATCGTGGTGGTCTTCCCCGCTCCATTTACCCCCAGGAGGCATACAATCTCGCCGTCGTTGGCATAAAACGATACGTCTGCAACTGCTTGAAAGACACTACCATCCTTTTTGGGGAATTCCTTCACCAAGTTTTGAACTTTGATCATCAAAGCTCCTTTATAGATTTTCGATATTCTTCAATGCTTTGGGTGCCGTGGCTGGCGTGATCCCTTCCTGAGTAGCATAACCTGCCACAGGGCTACCTGTGGGTTTGCCTTCTGCATCTTCGCGGTAAAAATCCAGAGCGATGCGCACTGTTTTGCCATCAGCTTCCACTATGTCCTTACCCTCAGCATCGGTGGCAAAAACGTTGTCATAAAGCCAGGCCAGACCGATAGCAGCAGTCCCATGCTCTTCATTCACGTTCTTACGCTTTGAACCAATGGCCAGGCGCTGATCCAGAGAAAGATTGGGGGAATTGATGCTGGAAGTTACAGAGCCTAATCGCTTTCCGTTCAGATATACTCCCCGGCCGCTCACGATCCCTTCGCTAATGATGATGAACATTCTTTTACTTACCCCTGCGGCGATCGCTTTGGCCAGGGCTGCCTTGCCAACAAAATCGTCTTTGGTCATATCCACAGCGGCATCAAAGAGTGGAGCATTAACGGGTATATGATGGGGATCATATTCCTGACCCATCAGTGGAAGACCAAAAGCACCGGCAGAGATGCGGTTTTCATCACGTCCTCCCAAGCCAACGAGGAGACCACCCAGTTCGAGCGCGCGGCTGACGATCTTCTTAAAATCTTCTGCGGCTTTTGCCACTGGGATATAGCATTCCCAGCCCCAACGATTGGTGTATCCCGTACGGCTGAAATAATATTTGTGCCCATCAAGTTCCACTTCGTTGAAGCTGAAGAAATTCATGTTCTTATCTGGATTACTGCGATTCTTCATCACGTCAGCACCATAGATCTCTTTGATCAGCTTGTAAGACAGGGGACCCTGGATGTCCACCTTGACCAGGGTATCGGAAATATCTTCTGCCATTACCTCTTCCCCGTCCTTCTTGTTGCGCATGATGCGATCTATATCAGCGATCAATTGCACCTTCTCGCTATGCTGTTCGCCCTCTCCAGTGATATCGTGTCCGGCATTGATCACCAGTATGAATTCGCTCTCCGAAAGGCGCATTAGAATTAAATCGTCCTGTACACAACCCTCTTCGTTTAGCAGCAAGGTGTATTTGCAGGACCCGATCTTCATATCCACGATGTTAGCGCCCAGGCTGCGATGAAGCAGAGTAGCGGCGTCTTTGCCCCAGAAGTGTAATTGAGCCATGTGATCGATGTTGTAAATAGCTACCTTATTCACGGCTGCGGCTTCTTCCAATACGCTGGTAAGGTAATTCACAGCCATATCGTATTCCCCAAAGTTACTGCGTTTTACCGCCGAGACCGGGATGTTTTTGTATTTTGCCAATAGTGGAAGATACCAGTTTTCCTCCAGATCAAACAAGAAAGTCTTGCGAATGCTTTTTGGAAAGTCAAAGCCGTAGGTCTGCATGGTTATTACTCCTAATAATGTTTTTTCTTTCCATGCAAATAAATGCGCGCTTTTTGTAAAGCCATTTTTTCTATGGATTATGTCACAAGCTTCAATCTGAGGGATAACTAAGCCTACCTAACCCCTGGAGATCATCCCAAGCACATCCCAAACACAACCCAAGCCTGGCTCAGGATGTGTTTGGGATGTGCTTTGAAAGAACTCGGTCTAGCAGTCAGTACCATAAGAGCAGATTGTGTCTTCTACATGGGATCAAACACGATATGATTCCACGCAACCAACGCATTTCCCGGTGATTATTACATGTTTTCTGAGGTCATCTGGTGTACACGAAACGGTGAATAATCAGTATTAACTCCCTCTAGCCCGCCCGAATAGTAACAATTTGTACACATCAGTGATGTTATGGATGATAATGCTTTTATCATCTCACATCAAACATTGTTTTACGTATCCGTAAAATGATTGGCTTTCATATAAATGCCACTATTATATGCTAATAGGCACTTTCCTGTTGACAAATTACCCTTAGCTGGATTATCTTGTTCTTAATTAATGGTGAAGGAACCTCCTATGTTTGAGAGAATACTAAAGCAGCAGATGATGAATCGGGTTTTATACGCATTGGTTCCAGTGTTGCTTTTCTCCGTCTATCTCTTTGGACTGCGCATATTTGCCGTTGTTGCGACTGCGAACCTCGCCGCCTATCTTACCGAGTATTTATTCGTTTTTAGGAAGAATGGCGGGAAGGTTTCGATGGCTGCATTTGTGACGGCATCACTGGTAGCACTCAGTTTACCGCCTACCATTCCTCTGTGGATATCGGCGGTATCGGCGATAGTGTCCATCGCCTTCGGCAAGATGGTCTTTGGCGGGTTCGGCACGAATATCTTCAATCCAGCAATTTTGGGCCGCACCTTTGTATATATCTCCTTCCCCAATCAGATGACGATTTCCTGGCTCAGACCGTTCGTGGATTTCCCGGGTGGTTTCACCCACTGGACAGCTTCTGAGGGGATGCAAACTGGGGCAACCATTTTAAATACTTACCGCGCGAGTGGAGAATTACTCTCCGGCTTTAGGGATGCCTTTCTAGGATTTGTGTCAGGCTCAGCAGGCGAAACTTCTGCCCTGATCATCCTGTTGGCAGGACTGTATCTGATCTTCACCAAGACCGCCAAATGGCAATCCATGCTTAGCACCGCACTTTCCCTATCGATCTTCAGCTTTGTCTTTTATCCAGCAGTAAATCCCTTTTTTTTCCTGGTAAGCGGAGGAGCCATGTTTGGCGTGGTCTTTATGGTCACCGATCCCATCAGTAGTCCCAAGGGAAAGTATGCCATCTGGATCTATGGGCTTCTAGTAGGCTTCCTCACTGTGTTCATCCGGCGCTATTCGCTTTTTGCCGAGGGCTTTATGTTTGCCCTGCTCCTGGTAAATGCTTTTATGCCGCTGATTGAATACGGTTTGGAAAAGGCTGGTATCAAATGAAAGATAGCTTTTGGTATCCCATCATCTTTATGCTAATCGTAGTGATCATCTTTGTGGGTGTACTGGCCTTGATGTTTCGCATGAGCGAGGCCAAGATCGCCGCCTATGAACAGGATAGCTATCAGAAGCAGGTGCTAAAGGTTTTATCCGCCAGGATCGCTGCGGTAGGCGATGATGACGTATCGACCCTGCTGGCAAGTTATCCTGAAAGCTACGAGCGTTTTGTGAAACCTTTCCAGATCACAGGATCGGATCGCCCAGCCTTTGCAGCAGTAGTGAATGACAGCACCGTGGCATACTGTTTTGAGATCCAGGGTAAAGGATTGTGGGGCAGCATGAGAGCCTTGGTTTCCACTAGCCCGGATTTGACAACGATATCGGATTTTAGCATCGTGAATCAGATCGAAACCCCAGGCCTGGGCGCGCGCATTGAGGAAGACTGGTTTCTTGCCCAATTTCGCGACCGCATCTTTGTACAAAACCCTGATGCGGATGATGTAACCCCCACTTATGAATTCATCGCTGAAACTCAGGAACCGGAGAATGAAGGACAACTGAAACGGGTAACAGGTGCCACCATCACATCAGCCGCAGTGGTGAGAATGCTAAAAGATGAATTCAACATTATCTATGACCAGTTGCGGGAGCCTAAGTAATGAAAGCAAAAGCAATATTTATCACCAGTGCCTTCACGGAGAACTCAGTGTGGCGACAAATCCTGGGTATCTGCTCCGCCCTAGCGGTGACCAATCTGATGAAAAACAGCTTGATCATGGGCTTGGGGGTAACCTTCTCCCTCGCCTTTGCCAATCTTACCATATCATTCATCCGCAATTGGACGCCCCGTAGCGTTCGCATGATGGTGCAGACCCTGATCATTGCCGCGTATGTGATCATTGTGGATATCTTTTTGAAAGCGAATATGCCCGAAATCAGCAAGCAACTGGGGCCTTATGTAGGCCTGATCATCACAAACTGTATATTGATGGGCAGGGCTGAGGCTTTTGCCTCGCAAAACAACCCAATTGATTCACTAATCGACGGCATAGGTGCTGGTACAGGTTACACCCTTGTACTGCTCGCGATCTCCTTGGTGCGGGAGCTCTTTGGTTTCGGCACCATATTCGGGTACCGCGTGATGGGTTCGTGGTGGACACCCTGGAGCATCATGGTGATGGCGCCCAGTGCGTTCTTCATCCTGGCTATGCTGATCTGGTACATCAACACACGTTTTTATAAGGCGAAAGTATAATGGATATAAGCGCTTTTGTACTGTTTTGGGCCGCGATTTTCACCAGTAATATCCTGCTGACGAACTTCCTCGGCATGTGTTCTTATCTCTCGGTTTCCAAAGAAATCGAATCTTCGATCGGGTTGGGGATTTCAGTGGTTTTTGTACTCACCGTCACTGCCGGATTGAACTGGCTGGTATATAACTACATCCTCATTCCTTTCAATATAGTATACCTGCAATACATAGTGTTTATCATCGTGATCGCTGCTTTCGTGCAGTTCCTGGAGCTTCTGATCGAACGTTATGCTCCCGCCCTGTACTATTCTCTGGGCATATTCCTGCCGCTGATCACGGTAAACTGCGCCATCTTTGGAGTAAGCCTTTTCATGGTAATTCGAAACTACAATTTCCTCCAATCCATAGCCTTTGGCGCTGGAAGCGGGATCGGTTGGTTGCTGGCGATCATGATGCTGGCTGGTATACGCCGTAAACTTAAAGACAAGATGGTACCCCAAGGCTTGCAGGGTGCTGGAATATCGCTGATTATCACCGGGATCATGGCGATGGGCTTTGTGGGATTTTCCGGGATCGTGCAAATTCAATGAGGGGCAAAGGGAATGTTTGAAAGAATAGTTACCGACATCACAGTGATGAGTACCATCGGGGTGATCCTCGCCCTGATCATGGTAATTGCTCAGCGCTGGCTGAGCAATTACGGCGAAGTGACAGTGAATATCAATGGGAAAAGGGACCTCACGGTCACAGGGGGTAATACTCTACTAAACACATTGTCCGACAAACAGATATATATCCCCTCAGCTTGCGGAGGCAGAGGATCCTGCGGTGCATGTAAATGTAAAGTGGAAAGTGGCGGTGGACCCCTCTTGCCCACAGAGAGGCCTTTACTCTCGAAAGCAGAGATCGAGGGCAATGTCCGCCTGGCATGCCAGGTGAAGGTGAAAACCGACATCAACATCGAGATCCCGGAAAGTATTTTTAACATCAGGCGCTTTGACAGCGTGGTGGAGGAGATCATAGACTATACCTATGATATCAAGGGGATTACCTTTAAGCTGACTGATGGCCAGACGATTGATTTCAAGGCCGGTCAATATGTGCAGTTGGAAAGCAAACCTTATGATAAGATCAAGCAAAAGGTCATTCGCGCTTATTCGATATCTTCCAAACCCGAGCTGAAAGATAGGATCCAGCTCATCATCCGTCAGGTTCCCGAAGGTATGTGCACGACTTGGGTTCACAAGCATCTCAAGGTTGGCGACAAAGTCAATTTCACCGGTCCCTACGGGGATTTTTACCTCAGAGACACCTCTGCGGACATCTTGTTTGTAGCCGGAGGATCAGGTAAGGCACCCATCAAATCTATCTTGGAACACCTTCAGGAGGTTGGCACAGAGAGAAAAATGACGTATTTCTTCGGAGCTCGTACAGCTAAGGACTTGTACCTTACTGAGGAGATGAAGGCTTTTGAGGAAGTATTTACTGAGTTTGAGTATGTACCGGTGCTCTCTCATCCAAACACTGAGGACAATTGGACGGGGAAAACCGGTTTCGTGATGCCATATTTTAAAGATGCCATTCGGGACCCCCAGAACACTGAAGCTTATCTTTGCGGAAGCCCAGGTATGATCTCTGCGGTTACTAAAGCGCTAAAGGAATATGGCGTGGCAGAAGGACAAATATATTACGACAGTTTTGGGTGATATGATGAAAAAGACTCCAAAGGAACAAAAAATTGCCGCCAAAATGCAACCTGGTGTGATCACCTACGGGGGCTTTTTGGGTACTGACGATCGCAGTTATATGCAGATCATTACAGATGATGATAAGACTCTGGCAGCCCTGGGTAAAAGTGCCGAAGAAGTGGCCGATCGCCTGGAGTATTTCCAGCAGGTAAGCTTTGATTCCTTTGAATCCAGCGCTACCATCGAAAACACTTGGGATGTAACCACCGAAGTGGTACGCGGTTATCTGCCCTGCCCCTTTATGCACCAAGGGATGTATCGAAAGAGCTATACCACGGTGACAAACCTGAAGAGTAAAAAGAGTTTCACCTATTCTTCCTTGAATATACACCTGATCAGGGTTCATCACTTCTTTGAAGGCAGAAACTCGCACTTTCGTCTGGATCCCGCGGAAGTGGTCAAAGAACTCTTTTAGAAAATAATCATTGACTTTGGATGCCCCTCAGTATTCTTGGTTCTCTTGAGTGAATAGCTAAAGATATTAGGAAATACAAGGAGTTCCAAATGCCGAAGACCAATCGTGGAAAAGAAGTCAAGAAGATGCCGAACGCTGGACGCGGGGAATGCCCGGTCTGCCATCGTACCGGCGTGAAAGTAATCTATGAAGTGAAAGCCGGCGACAAGAGCATCAAGGTCTGCAAGACCTGCAAAGCTCTACCCGCGGAAAAGCTCACAGCATAAGATCCCTACCCGGATTTAGGGGAGAGCCTGGCTCTCCCTTTCTTTTACCCTCATGAAAGCGATCAAAGAACTGGGACAGCATTTCCTGACCGATGGCTCCATCGCCGATGCCATAGTGGATTTGGCAGATATCCAGAAAGGTGAGGATGTTTGGGAGATCGGCCCCGGACCGGGAATCCTCAGCGCTGCCCTCCTGGCCAGTGGAGCCACAGTGCGTGCTTTTGAACTGGACAAGCGCATGGCTGAACTACTTGGTTCCCGCTTTCAAGCCAATTTCGCCCTTGTGCTAAAGGATATCCTCAAGGTAGACTGGACAGCAGAGCTTGCCGCATATCCAGTGCCGATCAAGCTCGTGGCCAACATCCCCTATCAGATCACCTCTCCCCTGCTCTACATGCTGGAAGAGCACAGCGCAAGCTTTCAGTGCATAGTCTTGATGCTGCAAAAGGAAGTAGCCGAACGTCTGGCCGCCAATCCTGGCAATAAGAGCTATGGGCCGTTGACCCTTAGACTGGGGCTAAAGTATGATACACAGATCAAGATCATGGTAAGCAAAGAGAACTTCGATCCTGTGCCAAAAGTGGATTCGGCGGTGGTGCTGATGCGTCCCCGTGCCATTCCAGCCCTCATCGAACATCCCGATGTATATCGTAGAGTCATCACGGCTGCTTTCGCGCATCGCCGTAAAACACTCAGAAACAATCTGATCCCTCTGGTTGGACGCCCTCATTTGACTGCCTTGGAAACCTGCGGCATCGATCTGGGCAGACGTGCGGAAACCCTCAGTGAAGCGGATTTTATACGTCTTAGCGATCTCGTGGCTGCTCTCTAGCCCCTGCCTCTTTGCCCAAAGCAGAGGAGTGGAGTTTTACCTATATAACAGTGATAATACCCGCGTCTTGGAATCGCTGATGCAGTATCAGATGTTCCCAATGCAACATGGGGTACTGGATATCCACGGCCAAAGCTCCTGGGAAGAGCGCCTGAACTTCAATCAAGAGATCCGCAGATCATTGCTTGGCAGTAGCTTTGGTTACCAAATTGGCAATGCTTTGCATAGCCTATTCATGGACTACAGCTCACATTACGATGCCAGTGACCTGGATCCCACCGCCTATGTAAACAAAAACGGCAATTTGGGCTATCGGCTCTATTACAATCCAATCGACAGCCTGTATGTGAATGCTGAAGCACGGGCTCTAATCCGCAAGGAACAAGATCGCTATCTGTTGGGCAACCATATCATGAGCGAAGGGATGCAGTTCTCTTCAGGATTTACCTATCATCCTTTTCGAGATAAAATTGACGCACGCCTTTCGGCAAATATGGAAGATCGCTCTCTGGATTGGGAAGCCTACCGCCTGGCCAATGCCAATCTGAGCTTTATATGGTCTGGCGATTATCTGGATTGGGATAATAGCTTCGCCATTTCTGGTCGCCGGGATAAGATCTACAATCTGCTCTCCAATGACGGAGCCAAAAGCAGCTTCTATCAGCAACTCGATACCCAGAAGCGCAGCACTCTGGATATAAACAGTGAACTCAGCTATTACCCCGGGGAAAGCATCGAACTGCGTTTGAACGAAAGCTACTCAGAACGCAGAACCAGAATGAGCGAAAACATCATCCGAAATAATGGAGAGTTTTACAATCAACTGAGCCTCCAGATGGATTATTATCCCACTACGCGCTTATTCATAAATGCCAGGGCCGCCCACAACATGAATATCAAGGATTTTAATTACGCAGAAAACACCCGACATCTGGAAAATCGTTCCATGAGTAGCATGGTAGCATGGGAATACGCGGACTTCGATTCCTTGATAGTGACTCTAAGCATCGACCTGCAAAAAACCGAATTCCCCAAGAACGATCATAAGTGGGACAACGACCTTCGCACTCGTAGCGTGCGAAGTTCCTGGAAGCATTACTACCGGGACCATATCCGCTTTACTAACAACCTGGCTTATGAGATCAGGGAGGATGTGTATATCGATTCATTACTCTCTGCAGGTAACTATGTGCTGAGAAGCCTCAGTTATATGCCCCAGGCAGACTTACTGCTCGGTGACCGGCTCTGCTTCAGTCAGTCCTATCAAATCCGAGCGGACTACACAGACTTCGGATATCCCTCTGAGAATACCGATAGATTATACCGCCAGCTGGCATTCCGTTATAGCCTGATCTTCGACTCATTCCCCTTCGTGGCACGGGCCGGGGATGACAAATGGTTCCTGATGCCCTATCGAACCAACCGCGGTTCTGCATTTCTAGCCGACCTCAGCTTCAGCTACGAAGAGAATCAATACGCCATGGAGCAGGAGCGCTACTATCTGATTAACACAAAGAACCGTCGCTATACATCATCGCTCACCATCCGTCACGACATCGGCGAGTTCTACTATAGCATCAAACCTCAATATATGTGGGGAACCTGGGAAGAATATAGCGTAGTAGCCGGGATTAGTTGGCAATTTGACAATCAGTCGTTCCTCGAGCTTACCCTCACACCTATCTCCGAAGAACGAGATGACATCGACTGGCGAAGCTCCGTAAACCTATCTCTGAGGTTTTAGTTGACAGGAATGCCCATGGCAAAAGCATTGTTCCTGCCAGGTACGGTCAATGTCCGAGTGTGAATCATGTCAGATCGGGAACGAAGCAGCATTAAGCAAATCCGGATATGTGTGCTGCTACCTGGCATTTTCTTTATGCTTCGGCTGCAAAATTGCACTATCTCAACTCAGAGATTTATCAGGGCCGGCAATCACGATGATCCGGCGAAGGATTTATAGATGAACAAGCTTTTAATGCTAATCGCATTCTGCCTTTTGGCAGGGGCATTGGCAGCATTCCCAGCACATATTCAAAGCTGGGACATCACTCACGACGTAGAGGTGATAAACAAGCTGCAGATCAGCATCGATCAGGTTAATCACAGAACTGGAGCAATCACCGTTTACCTCCGTGATGAAGAAGAATTTCGTCTCTTACAGGCAAATGGTTATGACCCCGTCAGGATGCCTGACGACGCCAGGGATTACTACTTGGAACTGCTGGATAGCACTCGTAACAGCGACAATCCTTTAAACCAATACTACAGCATTGATGAATACAACTCCTTCATGCAGAACGTGGCAAACACCTATCCCTCTATATGCCAATTGGTCCAGTATGGTACTAGCGGGCAGGGTAGACCGCTTTATGCAGTGAAGATATCCGATTTTGTGCAGGTAAACGAAGCTGAACCGGAAGTGAAGCTGATCGGGAGCATTCATGGTGACGAAACGGTGGGCTACGACATGCTGATTCGCACTATCAATTTGATGTGTCAGAGCTATGGCACCGATCCCCGCATCACCAGTATAGTTGATAACACCGAGCTTTGGATCTCCCCCATGATGAATCCCGATGGATACGTGCTGGGGCAACGTTACAACGCAGCAGGAATTGACCTGAACCGCAATTTCCCCATGCCTACAGGAATTACCAATCCGGATGGCAACCCCACTGCTGTAGAAAACCTTGCCATGATGAACTTTAGCCAGGAGCATAACTTCGCTATCGGCATAAACTTCCATGGCGGTGCCCTAGTATTGAACTACCCTTGGGATTACACTTATACGCTAGCTCCGGATAATGACCTTGTGATCGATATGTCGCTTACATATTCCATCCACAACAGCCCCATGTACAACAGCGATGAATTCTATCAGGGCATTACCAATGGCGCGGCATGGTACATAATCACCGGCAGTATGCAGGATTGGAATTATGCCTTCACTTCAAATATCGAACTTACCGCAGAGATCAGCAACGTAAAATGGCCTGCAGCCTCCACCCTGGATGGCTATTGGAACGACAATCGTGAATCGATCCTATCCTTCATCGAATATGCACAGAAAGGCATCATGGGAAGGGTGATGAGCAATGCCACAGTCCCTCTAGCCGCCACCATTGAAGTAGGAAGCGAAGGAAAAGTGATCAATACTGATCCAGCGCAAGGAGATTTTCAAAGGGTTCTCATGCCTGGTACCTACACGGTTACAGCTAAAGCAGAGGGACATCTACCTCAAAGCATAGAATTGACGGTTCCTGCTACCGGCTTTGTAACACATGATTTCTGGCTGGAAGTGGCTCAGCAAGTGGATTTTAACGGGATTGTGCGAGACATGGAAGGCTTCCCAATTGGTTCTGCCAGTGTGCTGATCAATACCAGCAGCCCTGTCACTACCGTCACCAATACCGATGGTAGCTTCAGCTTTCCGGATCTCTACGAAGGGAATTATCAGATGCAAGTAAGCGCTCCCGGTTATGCAATGCATGCTTCAGAAATCCAGCTAAGAGCTGGAGATCTAGGCACTCACGCCGTCATCGTTCTAGGCGAAGCGCTATTTGTCGATGATTTTGAGACCGATCTTAGCGCCTGGATCACCACAGGGAGCTGGGGACGCAGCGAAGTGGACGGATCCTGGGTATTAACCGATTCTCCTTCGGGCAACTACAGTAGCAACCAAAATCGGGCCGTACGATTAAGCAACCCCATTTCCCTCGTCGGAGTGCAAAATCCCAGCCTTAGCTTCCGTGCCAAATGGGACCTCGAAGCCGGTTATGACTACGTGTATGTGGAAGGCTCTTCCGACGGCAGCAATTGGATTCAGATCGGCAGTTTCACTGGATCCCAGAATACATGGACAGAGCAGGTCTTCCCCATTGGTTCCTTTGCAGGCAGTCCTTTCCATCTGCGCTTCCGCCTACGTAGCGATTGGTCTCAAAACGCAGACGGCATCTATATCGACAA
The DNA here is from genome assembly GCA_017994635.1 of Candidatus Cloacimonadota bacterium. Lineage (GTDB taxonomy): Bacteria > Cloacimonadota > Cloacimonadia > Cloacimonadales > Cloacimonadaceae > UBA5456. The sequence continues at coordinate 27,525 of JAGOKK010000002.1, forward strand.
TGTGTTAATCTCTGGTCAGGATACATCAATCACGATGTTCGGCGATGCCAATGGCGATGGTATCATAGACATGTCTGATCCCCAAGCCATACTTGAGCACGCCGTAGGAAACATCGTCATCACAAATCTTCAGGCCTCCGATTTGGATATGCAGACCGGGGTAACGGCTCTTGATGCTTACATGGTTTACCTTTACGTCAGCAGTCCATCCTTCAGATTCCCCGTGCAATGTGGGACAGCCCATCCCTTATCCGAAGTATCGGTCACCAACCATCTGGAGGATTCCACTCTCAGCTTGAGCTTCGAGAGTAATGACGCATTGCACAGCTTTTACATGGACGCACCTTTCGCCATTGACTGGGTAAGCATTGATCCAGGTTCAAATTGGATTCAAGCACTAAACTCAGCCGAAGGCAGATTTGCCATGATCGGCCATAATTTCTACACCTCCCATACCATAGGCTTGATTGATCCCTCCAACAGCTTTAATATTCCGGCCCAGATCAATGGCTACGATAGCGTGATCAGAGTGAATCCTTCGGCTCTGGACGATCCCCATAGTCCTGAGTTGCCCCTCAGCCTGACCCAGAACCATCCCAATCCCTTCAACCCAAACACCACCATCGCATTTTACCTGCCGCAGTCTGGCCTTAGTACGCTGCAGATATTCAATCTCAAGGGACAATTGGTCAAGACACTTGTTCAGGGCAATCTGGCTGCCGGCAATCATCAAATCACTTGGGATGGGCATGACTCCAATGGGATGGATGCAGCCTCAGGGATCTATTTCTACCGTCTGCATAGCTCCGGTAAATCCCTAGAGCGCAAGATGGTGCTGAGCAAATGAAGCCCGTTCCAAGCTTAGTCCTACTACTCATGCTCCTGATCAGCTTTGCGTCTTGTCGGGCTGCCGATACACAGAGTTCATCCGAGCAGAAACCAACTTTTCGCAAGGATGGCAGCCTTGAGATACGCTCACCCAAAGGAGAATTGAAAGCCAGCTTCGAGATCGAGATCGTCAGTTCCGATTATGAACTCGCCCGGGGCTTGAAGTACCGGGAGAGCATTGGGGATAATCAGGCAATGCTCTTCGTTTTTGACTTTTCTGATTACCATTCCTTTTGGATGCAGGATACTTACCTCAGCCTTGACATGCTGTTCATCGATAGCGACAGCCTGGTGGTAAACATCGCCAAACACACTACTCCCTTTAGTGAAGATCAAATCTACCCTGAAAAACCGATCATGTTTGTGCTGGAGACCATCGCCGGCACTGCCGATAAACTAAAACTGGAACCCAAGGATAAAGTAACATGGATCTCCAAAAAGTAGCGATACTGGCATTGATCATCCTGCTCGGCCTTTTCGCCTGCAAAGGCAAGCCCGCAAGTGATGAAGATATCTCCCCCAACGACGGACAAAGTGAATACACTCCAGAGGCAAATGAACCTGAAGCAGAGGCCGATTCTGACGCAGATCTCAGCCCATTAAAGAGTTATCAATACACATGGTCTGAAGATGACGATTTGCCCCCCGTTGTGATCATCATTGATGACTTTGGCAATAGCGCCGGAAAGCTTCTGGAAAATTTTGCCGATCTACCTGATGAAGTCGTTTTTGCGGTGCTGCCGGATCTCCCCCACACTGAGACAGCAGCCAAACTAGCGCATAGAAAGGGTCACGAAGTGATCATTCACGTTCCCATGCAAGCTGAAGGTAACTCAGTAAGTCCCGGTAAGAAATACATCAAAGCTGGAATGCCTGAGTCTGATATAAAAGAGATTATGGCAGATTTCATCGCGCAGATACCCATGGCAATTGCCGCTAACAACCACATGGGAAGCGCCGCAACCGCAAATCGGGAGACCATGAACTCAGTACTGCACGAATTGAAACAGAATGGTCTCTTCTTCATCGACAGCGCCACCACTTCCAAGAGCGCGGCATACTCCGCTGCCAGAGAACTGGATGTATTCAGCACTCGTAGGGATATCTTCCTAGATGTGCCCGATGTAACTGACGCTACTATCATCAGCAAAATTGAATCCCTGGGCAAGTACAAAGGCCGCAAGGAACCCATAATCATCATTAGCCACTGTCACAACTACGACAAACTACAGGCAATGAAGAAGTTTATCGCCCAGATAGAAGATATGGGTATAAAGATAGTCTCGCTGAAGAAAGCGTTCCCCGAAGCCAGGGCTTAGAACTACTCCTTTGTCGCTTTTTCTTATACTTCAGCTACTAATGGCATGACAGTTACAAATCGTCTGGCTTCAGCTCAAGTGCTCAGCAATCACTTTCATCCATTTATCAATAGTGATGTGCTGGGGGCATTTGGATAGACAAGCTCTGCAACTGACGCATTTATCAGCTCGATTGGCCTCCGGAATAAACATCTCGTATTCCCTTTTGTGTCTTTCTTTGTTTTCGAACATCACAGCTTCGCAATATATACCGAGCACCGAGGGAATCTCAACCCCCTGGGGACAGGGCATGCAATACCGGCATTCTGAACAAATGTAGGGCACTTTATTCAGGTACGCCCTTCGAGCTTTGCGATAGAGGGCAAGTGTTTTATCGTCAAGGGAGTTTGCTTTGGCCTTGTTAGCAAGATGGAGATTATCCTTTAGCTGTTCCATACTGGACATCCCGGATAACAGTACAGTGCATTCCGGTAGATTCCAGACCCAGTTCAAGGCTCTCTCAACGGGACTGCGGGAGTCTTTGGCCCATACTCTTGCCACTTCTGGGGGCATGGTTTGGATCAGTTTTCCACCTCTTAAGGGCTCCATACTGATAATGCCCAAGCCTTTTTCGGCAGCGATTTGCAAGCCCCTCAGCCCGGCTTGATAGTGAGTATCCAGATAGTTCAGCATGAATTGGGTGAAATCCCAATCCCAGGAATGCAAGATCTTTTTAAAGGTGGGGAAATCATCGTGAAAGGAAAAGCCGGCATAGCGGATTCTGCCATCGGCTTTTGCAGTGGCCAGAAAGTCAAAAACCCCCAGCTTCTTCATCTCTTTGAAAGAACCTTTGTTCAGCGCGTGCAGGAGGTAGTAGTCGATGTAGGATGTCCCCAGTCGCAGTAACTGCTCGTTCAGATACTTATCCATATCCTCTCGGGTTTTGACCTTCCAGCAGGGAAGTTTGGTGGCCACATACACTTTTCTGCGGTCGATCTGAGCAAGAAACTTACCTACCAGAGGTTCGCTTTCGCCATCATGATAAGGCCAGGCGGTGTCGTAGTAATTGATGCCTTTGTGGTAAGCCTCCATCAGCATTGCCAGCGCTTGGTCTTCCTCGATCTTTCCCTCTTTCGTGGTGGGGAGCCTCATGCATCCGAATCCAAGGATGGAGAGTTTATCGGGGGATTTTGGCATTTTACGGTATTTCATGCTTTCTCCTTATGATAGTGCTCATATATAGTCTGAGCAGATTTGCTGCCAATTCCTTTTATCTTTACCAATTCATCGATCTCCGCTTCCTTTACCCGGTCAACGCTACCCAGTTCTTTGAGCAGGAGAAACTTGGTGCTCTCTCCCACACCGGGGATATCCTCCAATTCACTGATCAGGGTGCGCTTGTTACGACGGCTGCGGTGAAAAGTGATGGCAAAGCGGTGCGCTTCATCGCGGATGGTGGTGACCAATCGTAATGCTGATGAAGAGCGGGGCAAGATGACGGATTCTGAATATCCGGGCACGAATATCTCTTCCGCCCGTTTTGCCAAAGATACGATGTATATATCCGAAAAGGCTGATTCTTCCAGGACCTTGCTGCTGGCATTGAGCTGACCCTTCCCTCCATCTATGATAAAGAGATCAGGTTTCATCTCCGCTTCGCGTTCCAATTCATTCAGAAAGCGTCCCAAGGTTTCCTGCAGAGCGGCATAATCATTCTGAGTATCAATGGTGCGGATGATGTAATGCCTATAATACTTCTTTTTGGCTTTGCCATTTTCAAAGTAGACCGCACTGGAAACAGTGTCCGTGCCCTGAATAGTGGAGATATCCATGCAGACAATCTTGCGGGGCAGTCGGTTCAGACCCAGGCTTTCCTTCAGTTCCTGGATGGGAAAGATTGTGCGATTCGCTTTGCGAAGGTGGGAGAGTTTCTTTTCTTCGATCAAGTGGAAGGCATTGCGCTTTGCCATGGCCAGCAGTTTGCTGCGTTCCCCTCTTTGAGGAAGTGACGTCCTATGCTTCAGCCAGGCGCTGAGGGCTTCGTAGTCGTCAGGTTCAAACGGCAAAAGGATCTCACCCGGAAGATCGTCACGCTGGGCGTAATAGAGCTTCAGAAAGGACGCCAAAATGTGTTCCCGACTTTCATGTGCCACGTTTTTAAGCGGGTAGTTCTCTTGATTGATGATAGCGCCTTCCTGCATCTTCAGGATCAAACACACTGCGTCGTTTTCTTCCTGATAATACCCGATGATATCGATGTTCCGTTTATCCGCATACAAGACAGTTTGCCGCTTTTGAATCTTTTGAATGGAGATGATGCGGTCGCGGATTCTGGCAGCTTCTTCAAACTTCAGGTCAGCAGAAAGCGCGTTCATTTCCTCGCGGTACTCATCCAGCACTTCCTCGTAACGCCCCTCAAAAAAGCGGATCATCTTGTTCACGATCAGCATATACTGCCCCTGAGAGATTTTACCGATGCAGGGCGCGCTGCACTTGCCCAATTGGTAATTGATACAGGCTTTGCTAAATACCACCTTACCAATGGGAATCTTACGCGTACAATCTCTTATGGGGAAAAGCCATTCAAAGCTGCGTAAGGTGCGGCGTAAAGACTGGACGTCGGTGTATGGGCCAAAATAGCGCGAGCCGTCCTTTACGATATCCCGGGTAACAAACACGCGTGGAAAATCCTCATAAAGAGTTACCTTTACATATGGATAACGTTTATCGTCCTTTAGCAGGATATTGTATTTGGGCTGATGCCGCTTGATCAGAGTAGCTTCCAGCAAGAATGCTTCCGCTTCGCTATTGGTAATGATGTATTCCAGTTCGGCGATGTGCTTCACCAATTGCTCGGTCTTGGGATCTTTGGGACCTGAGCTCAAATAGCTCTTCACCCTGTTCTTCAGTAACAGGGCTTTACCCACATAGATTACCTCTCCCTTGTCATCCTTCCAGATGTAGATTCCCGGGCTTTCGGGCAAAAAAGCGATCTTTTCTGCTATTTGCGGAGTAGGCGCTTGCATAGGCTGGAAGTAGCTTCGCGTAAGTAACTGAGCCTTAAGATCATGCCCAGGAGATAAAACAAGCCGAAGCAAAAAATGGCAATCAATCCGGATTTGAACACCAGGCCAATCTTGGAGTACCACATCAGCGAGGCATAGAGCCATGATCCGCAGATGAACACTACTATGCAGATACCAAGGCTCTTGGCCAGATTGCTGCCAATCCCCGCAAAACTCACTTGGGGCAACATTTTGGCAATCAACGCCCGCAGAATCAGGTAATTCACCAGCGCTGTTATTGAGGTGGAAAGAGCAAGGCCACGATGCGCCATGAATTGCATCAGGATGAAGTTCAGCACTACATTTAAGGCAACCATCGCCGCTGCTAGCTTTACCGGGGTTCTGGTATCCCCATGAGCATAGAATAGCGGAGTTAGAGTTTGATTCAGGCTGTAAAAGATCAAGCCCACGGAGTAAAAGATCAGAGCCTGGGCGGTCATTACTGATGCGCGGGCATCAAAGGCACCGTGGTTAAACAGGATATCCACATAGTCCGAGGCTGAGATCAGGATAAGCGTGGTGACCGGCAGCATGATATAGCTGAGATTCAACGTTGTAAAACGGATCCCCCGGGAGAGTTCTGAATAGTCCTGCTTGCTCACAAGTCTGGAATACATCGGCAATACGGCGGTGGATGCGCTGATGGCAAAGATCCCCAAGGGAAGCTGCATCAAACGGTTTCCATAACCCAAAGCCGTGATACTGCCCACGGGTAAAAAACTGGCCATCAGAGCGTCGGCGATCAGATTTACTTCTCTGATCCCGATCCCCAGCATGGCCGGCACAAAGCGCTTCCAGAGCGTTACTAGAGCTTCACTGCCCAGATCCAGCAAGATACGGAAGCGATATCCCACTTTCTTCAAATAAGGAAAATTCACCACTGTTTGCAGGATACCACCCACAAAGACGCCCCAGCCAGCCACGTAGATCAGCTCTTCGGCAGGCATTTTCCAGATCAGCCAGGGCAGGATAACCATCAGGATCATGCCGATGTTTAAGAGAGCGCTGGACAGGCCGGTCATAAAGAAATAATCGTGGGAATTGAGGATGGCGATGAAGGTAGAGGACAGGCCAATGAAGAAAAGATATGGAAAGATGATCCGGGTAAGCTTGATCGCTACTATGGTGCTGGCGGGATTCAAACCCGGATAAAGTAGCTTTACGATCAGAGGAGCAAAAGCGATACCGATCACAGTGAGGATCAGGAGGAAAAGCGTGAGTATGCTCAGCATGTTCAAGGCAAAATCAATCTGATGCTGACGGTCCTTCTTGTAGCCGATATCATTATAAATGGGGACAAATGCCGTGGACAGAGCGCCTTCGCCAAAGAGTCGGCGCAGCAGATTGGGAATGTTATAGGCAACGTTGAAGGCGTCGTTCAAATATCCGCCGCCAAAGAAGAACGCCATCACCTGATCGCGAACCAGCCCCAAGATACGGCTTAGGAACACCGCGATGCTCATCACACTGATGTTCTTTGCCAGTTTCTTTTCGCTCATGAGCTCTTTCTGAGGAGATTGCGCAAGTTTAGAAAGAGATTTAACTGTAAAATGCCCGGATTCACGTTTCCGCCCAGTTTGCGATTATAGTCGTCCAGCAACAGCAGGAAATCCGGAACTCCTTCAGTTACAGCATCGTCAGCCAGTGAACTCAACAATTCAGCTTTGTCCAGATTGGTGATCTCCCCCGGAGCGTAACGTACAATGGCCAAGTCGTTTACGATGATCCCCAGATAGGATATCAAATCGCTCACCTGATCTTTGCTTTCTTTACCCTTGGTGGCCAGGGCCAGGTATTCCAATCCGGCGTCTCTGGCAGCCAGATCAAGCATCTCGAATGCCTTGATGCGAGTTGTGTTGCTGCTGTCCTGAGCTACGCGGATGGCTGTCTTCAGGTTACCGCCGCTGATCCGGGCTGCACTTTTGGCCATCACGGTATCCACGGCAAATTGATCGAAGAGGATCTCCTGAATCACCGCTTGCGAGAGAGGCTTGAAATACACCGGCTGGCAGCGGGAGACGATCGTGGGCAATAGCTGCGGCAACCTCTCTGTGATCAGGATGATCACGGTCTGATCGGGAGGTTCTTCCAGCGTCTTCAAAAAGGCATTGGCAGTGGAAGTATTCATCATATCAGCATTTTCGATGATCACAACCCGATAGTCACCCTCGTGGATGGAGAGCTCCAGGCGCTTAATCAGCAAAGCGATGCTTTCTTTGCGAATCTCGGTGGACCCATTGAAATAAAACTCTGCCCAGGGACTGTCCTTTTTGTTCTGGATATATGCGTTATACTGCGCAAGACCCTCCGGATCCTTGATTTCACCATCTACACTCAGTTTCAAGTTTGTGGTGGGGAACAGGTAATGAAAATCCGGATGCTCCAGGGCCATAAACTTATGGCATGAAGCACAGACTCCGCATGGGCGATACTCGCTGCTGGATAAGCAATTCAACGCCATCCCGAAATACAATGCAGTGATGAACTTGCCAACGCCGTCTCCCCCGTGAAAAAGGTAAGCCTGCGATATCCTATTGTTTACAATCGCGCTGCTCAGCAGGTCGATTACCTGACTCTGCCCTTTAATCTTGCGAAACATGTTTTATACGATGGTTATCTTGCTGCGACCGGCTTCATCGCTGATGGAGTATTCAAAGGTTTTGCGAACAATAGGGCTCTTGAATTCTGATGCCAGAATGTCGTAGATCAGGATGTCGTGATATTCTCCAGCCATAAACTGGGCATTACGCCGCGCGCCTACATACTTGAAGCCAACCTTTTCGTAGCATTTCACAGCCCGCTGGTTGAACTTCACTACTTCCAGAGAGATGCTATTCAGATTCATGATATTAAAACCAAAATCCAGGATCAGAGAAGTAGCTTCTGCTCCGATACCTTGATTCCAGTAAGTCTTTTCGCCGATGAATATGCCAAAGGAGGCGTTGCGATTGACTTCGTTTACATTGTGCAAACCGCAATTGCCGATCACTTTATTTGTATCCTTTTCCACGATCGCGAAGATGATGGAATGCGCCATCAGGTGTTTCAGGATATCCCTTTCCCTGTCTATATCTACCACCTGAGCGGAAAACAAGACAAACTGACCAATCTCCAGATCGTTTACCCACTCGGTGTAGCGCTCTGCGTCTTCCAGTGATACCGGCGACAGGTAGCACTTTTCTCCTACAAGCTTGCGAAAGTATTTCATGATCTACCTCGATTATTTCGTTTATCTTCAATCTCACAGTCCCCCGATTCTGTCAAGCAGATTGTGGTCTTTTTATAAAGACTTTCATGCCTTTTAGCTACAATCTTGCCCCTTGCCATCCTGGACTCAACCCAAACTCTTCTTGAACGCCTCCTGAACCGGGTTTGGGAAGAGTTCAGGAGGCCTTCTGGTTCGGCTCAGGCTACAAGGGGGAAAGTAGAAAGGGCTGCCTTTTAAGGCAGCCCATAGCAGAGGAGTATTTGGATCAGATAAATAGCGTCATCTGCTCAGATCAATCTTGTCGTCGAGCATCTTGATGAATGCCACCAAGAGTTTGACGGCATTATCCAGATCGTCGAGACTGATCACCTCATTGGGTGAGTGCATGTAGCGATTGGGGATGCTAAGGACAGTAGTGGCCACACCACCGGCCTGAGCGTGGATCCCATCGGCGTCCGTTCCTGTGCGACCGGGGGCAATTTCTATTTGCAAGGGGATTTTGTGCTTTTTGGCCAGCTCACGTAACATACTGTTTACTTTGGGGTGTAAAGCAGCGCCCAGCGCCAACACAGGCCCCTTGCCCAGGCCCACATCACCGAATACACGTTTGTCGGCTCCGGGGATGTCTGAGGTAAAGGTAACGTCCACTGCAATGGCAATATCGGGCTTGATATTGTATGAACTGGTGATTGAGCCTTTCATGGTGGTCTCTTCACCAACTGATGCTACGGCGTAGTAGTTAACTTTCAGAGGTGTTTTAGCCAGTTCTTGCATGACAGCTGCGGCGATATATACTCCTACCTTATTGTCAGTAGCTTTGCTGACAATACGATCTTCAGATAGTTCTTCAATATTGCTATCGTATGTGACTATATCACCTATACATACCTTACTTTCAGCATCAGCTTTATCCTTTGCTCCTATATCGACCCAAAGGTCTTCCAGCTTCAGTTTACCCACCTCAGAATCACCGCGCATCATGTGCACAGCCTTCTTGCCGATGATGCCACGCACCACGTGGCCTTCATGATGGATATCCAGACGCAAGCCTGGCAGAAGGTTGACATCGAAACCACCCAGGGTTTTCAGATACAGATAACCGCTTTCATCGATGTAATTGACCATAAAGCCGATCTCATCGGCGTGACCAACGATCATCACCTTCAATTCTCCGCTACCACGCTTGAAAGCGATCAAATTGCCATTAATATCGGAAGAAATGTCATCGCAACTACCCTTCAGGAACTGGCGGGTGATATCCTGAGCTGCGCTCTCAAATCCAGAAGGACTGGGAACACCCAGCAGATCATAGAGATATTCTTTATTCTTTGCTTTCATCAGAGCACCCTTAGCAGTTATTGGCTTCTTCGTCGGCGAATGGATTGAGGGTTTTCTTGACCACCGGTTTTTCGTGCGGGATCAGGCAGAGGAACTTGAGTGTATCAGAACCGGTATTGCGAAAGGCATGCATCATACCAGGATCCACATACATTATGTCGTTTTCGGTAAAGGGGATATCTCCCCGCTCAGTCACCAGAGCTCCCGTCCCGGAGAGACAGTATAGCTCATGCTCCCAATCATGCTGATGATAAGGGGTATTTCCGCCGGGCTCCACCTCAAACATACGCATTGCAAAGGTGGGCGCTCCGTCCTTTTGGGAGATCAGCCAACGGATTTTTGCTCCTTTAGCACCCTCCACATCTACGTTCTCGAGTTCCACATTATCAAAATGTACTACTTTCATGGATTCCTCCAGTTACTTATTCATTTAGTAAAAGTATAAGTGGATTATGGCCTTTTGCCACAAGAAGGCAAAGCGATGGATTGAAATCCCATAATTGCACTGAATAAGGGTGGTGATGGGGATCAGTAATCGATATCCTCTACGAACGTGGTATCAGGAGGAGCCTGGGGTCCCTTGGAGAGGTAAAGCCGCACGGTGCTCTTTTTTTCCACCTTGCTCCCGCCCATGGGTACTGTGCGCATTACCGCATTTCGAGGCGCAGTATCGCTATATAGGGAATCCACTATCGAGCTGCGAAGTTCATGGGCCCGGATGGCCAGTAGCGCTTCCTGAAAGCTGTATCCAGTCACATCAGGTACCTGCACCATCTTGCTGCCTTTGCTGATGATGAGTTGCACTGTGCCATCTTCCTTGATGCGGCTGCCTGGTTTGGGAGATTGCTCCAGCACTTCTTCAGCTTTGGCGGTCTCGGAAAATAGAGAATCCTTTACCACCACGTGGAGCTTTTCCTGTTGTAAAATACGTTTGGCTTGAACGAGCCCAAGGCCTGTGACATCAGGAGTTTCTACTACCGAAGGACGCCCCAGTACTAAGGGAAATATGAGCTGCGAAAAGATGAACGCGGTCACAAAGATGATTCCAAAGGCAATTCCCGCCAGATAGCCGATTTTAGTCCAATTGATCTGAGACATTGTATATACCTTCTATTTTATTCTTTGTAGTTTTGCCCCAAATGAGCCGTCCATAAAATGACGGAAGGGAATGGTCTTCAAGAAGCCGTTCTCAGTGTAATCAACAGGGATGTAGTTTTCCGCCCGCACCAGAGAAAACTTGGGATTCCTGGCCAGGAACTTCTCGATCTGCGCCTCGTTTTCCTCTGGATTCATGGTGCAGGTAGAATAAACCATGAAACCCTCCGGCTTTACGAAGTTGGCAGCATGTTCCAGGGCTTTCTCCTGAAGTTTTATCAGTTCGGCGATGTCATTATGCGCCTGCCAGCGGAGATCTGCCTTGCGGGAAAAAACACCCCAGCCCGAGCAGGGAGCATCGACCAATACTCGGTCATAAGCTGGCGCGACAGGTCCATATTTCAAGGAATCAGTAACAATCTGAACGATATTGGTAAGCTGCAGACGGTCTGCGGCCTGCTTGAGCAGCTTCATCTTGTTTGGTATCTTATCCACTGCGATTACTTCGCCGGTATTTAGCAGCTTTTCTGCGATGTATGTGCACTTGCCGCCCGGAGCAGCAAAAAGATCGAGAACGGATTGCTCCGGCTTGGGATCCAAGAGCTCCACCACCAGCGCAGCCGAGGTATCCTGCACCGAGAAATAACCCTCGGAAAAGGCAACTTCATTGAGCACTTCGCTGCCATGAGTGGTGTGAAACATCATGGGGCTCGCCACGGAGGGGATGATATCAACGCCTCTGCGTTCAAAATATGTCATCAGTTTCTGGGCAGTGGTGGCCGTTTGATTTACCCTGATGTGCAGCTCCGGATTCTCATTGTAATACAGCGCCAGCATCTCAGTATCCTCTATCCCCCATAAAGAGATCCAGGTCTGAATCAGTTCCGGCGGATAAGAGTGCTCGTAAGCAATGCGTAAGGCTGGGTCGTCAGGATAGCTTATCTCTTTATTGCGCAGATAGTTTCTAAGCACTGCATTGACAAAATCCCCGATCTGAGGGGAAAGCAGAGTCTTGGCCAGCTCCACAGTCTCGTTCACTGCTGCGTGTTCGGGGATGCTATCCAGGTATTTGATCTGATACAGGCCAAGATAGAGCAGGATCTTTATCTTCAGGTCTGTGGTGGCGTATTTTTGGGGATCGGTCAGATGCGTCAGGATAAAATCCAGGTGTTGGCGCATTTTTATCACGCCCTTTACTGTGGTGTAATACAGGGCAATATCCTGGCCTTCGCTCTTGAGTTTCTTAGCTCTCTGCTGGAGCATCGCGTCTGAAAACTCTGCATTCTTGAGTACTTTCAGAATGGTGCTGTATGCCTCGTTGCGGAAGCTCATTTCGCCCTCTGATAGAGACGCTTGATCACTTCTTTGATCAATTGCTCAGTGGGCATTTTACGATCTTCTTCGCTGAGCAGCTTTAGTTCACGTTGGATCAAAGCGACATTGAATCCCAGAGCCATCAGGGCATTCTCCACTTCCAGAGAAGCATTGTCGCCATGAGCGCTATCATCCACATAGTCCATCAGCACATGCACCCGGTCTTTTAGCTCCATTATCAGCCGCTGCGCACTCTTCTTGCCAATCCCGGGAACGCGGGTAAGCAAACCTTCCTCACCACTGCGCACGCTTTTTACAAATGCGGATACGCTAAGGGTCGAAAGCACAGAGATGGCGATCTTCGGGCCGATTCCGCTGACGCGCGTAAGAATCTGGAAAAGTTCGCGCTCCGCCATGGTGGCAAAGCCGTAGATGCGCACGTCGTCCTGGGAAATGGCGAGATAAGCATAGAGGCAATATTCTCTATTCACTTCCGGTAAAACCTCAAAAGTGGAGACGGGAATCTTCAGCTCCCAACCGATACCTGCGGTTTCGATCACAGCCAGCATGGGTGATTTGTACCTTAGCTGCCCCTTTAAGTAATGTATCATATCTTGTCCTTCCATTTTGTGCGGTTGAAATGCGCTGTAGCTATCGCCAATGCGTCATAGGCGTCGTCGCGCAGGCTCTTGTGGCTGAGATCATATAATTGGTGGATCATATAGCGCACCTGGGCTTTGGTGGCATTGCCGTTCCCGACCACAGCTTTCTTCACTTCGCGTGGCGAGTATTCGACGAATGGGATCTGATGCTGGGCCAAAACAAGCAGGATGACCCCGCGTGCATGCCCCAAAGTGAATGTACTCTTTACATTCTTGGAAAAGAACATCGCCTCCACAGCAGCGCAGTCCGGTTTATAATCACTTAGTATCTGATCCAGCCTGGCATGCAAAGCGCTCAACCTCGCCCCTAAATCAAGCTCGCGGGTTACGTCTATCACGTCGCAACCCGCGGCTATTACTTTTCTTCCTTCTGTTTGGATAAGCCCAAAGCCGCAATAGCGACTGCCTGGATCAATACCCACAATCATCATGGGTGCTATTCCTGGGCTAACTTGGCCATTACCTCATCGGAGAATTCAAAATTGGCATAGACCTTTTGCACGTCGTCCAAATCCTCGATCATCTCGATCAGACGCATCAGCTTTTCGGCCACATCATCTGCATTAACGGTATTTTTGGGCACTCTGGTGAGCTCGGCATTCAGTATGGGGAAACCAAGCGCTTCCATATTTCCCAGCACAGTGTGAAACTCGCCCGGATTTGTATAAACATCAAAGTACTCATCACCGGTTTCCACGTCGTCCGCACCAGCTTCCAAGGCTTGCATCATGAATTCTTCTTCGTCCAGACCAGCAATAGGCACATTGAAGTAACCCTTCAGATCGAAGTTCCATGAAACGGCTCCGGACTCGGCCAGATTGCCGCCATACTTGGAGAACATGTGCCGCAAATCGGCAACCGTGCGATTCTTGTTATCAGTCATTACATCCACTACGATACCGACGCCGTTGTGCCCGTATCCCTCGTAGGTAATCTCTTCGTAAGTAACGCCTTCAATCTCGCCGGTTCCGCGTTTGATGGCGCGTTCGATGTTTTCACGCGGCATATTGGCGGATTTGGCGGCAAGAATGGCAGTTCTGAGCCGTGGATTGGTCTCAGCATCGCCCCCGCCGCTTTTGGCAGCCAGAATGATTTCCTTTACGATGCGGGTGTAGATCTTCCCGCGCTTCGCGTCAGTCGCGGCCTTTTTGTGTTTAATCGTGCTCCACTTATTGTGTCCGGACATACATACCTCTTTATCTATTGAACGTCGTTATCCTGCCAAGCAGCAACCACCTTCTGGGTGATTTCTTCGGGTACTCTTTCGTAATGTGAGAATTCCTGAGTAAAGCGACCGCGTCCCTGCGTGAAAGACTTGAGAGCAGGGAAATAGCTGTACATTTCAGCCACTGGCATCTGTGCGCTCAGATACTGTTTCTTACCGCGCTGTTCCATACCCATAATACGGCCACGACGAGTAGAGATATCACCCATCACATCGCCCATATACTCTCCGGGAACGATGATCACCAGGTTGTGAATGGGCTCCAGAAGAATAGGTTTGCATTTCTTGAAACCTTCTTTGAGCGCCATGGACGACGCGATCTTGAAAGCCATTTCCGAACTGTCCACATCGTGATAACTGCCATAATAGACCTCTACGGAGACGTCCACCACTTGATAACCGGCGATAATGCCCTTTTCCATTGTTTCCACGAGACCTTTCTCAATGGCAGGAACGAAGTTTGAGGGAATCACACCGCCAACGATCGCGTTTATGAATTGGAATCCTTCACCACGTTCGGTCGGTTTGATACGGAAATATACATCGCCATACTGCCCGCGTCCACCAGACTGTTTCTTATGCTTGTAGTTGCTCTCGGCAGAAGCAGTAATGGTCTCTTTATATTGGATGCGCGGAGCTTTGAGCTCAGCTTCGACCTTGTAACGGTTCTTCAGCTTTTTGAGCACCAATTGAAGCTGTTGATCGCCCATGCCGGATAGCACATTCTCATGAGTCTCAGCGTTTAGCTCATAACGAATGGTGGGATCTTCTGCGATCACTCTTTGTAGTGAGCTGCCGATCTTGTCTTCATCGGATTGATTGACGGCTTTGATGGCCTGCCAGGTAGTAGCAGTGGGAACATCAGTGGGCATCATAGCGTGACGTGCATTGGGAGCTACGATGCTATTCATCACTTTGGCATTCTTCAGCTTTACCAAGGCTCCGATCTCACCTGCGCGGATCTCTGAGCAGTCATGACGGTTCTTACCGAGCATGAAATACATGTTCCCGGCCTTGTCCTTGGCTTCCTTTTCGGGAGTATAGAATTCGGTCCCAGTTTTGAGGGATCCCGAGAACATCCTCACATAGGCAAAATCCCCCATGCTGGGATCGGCATATAGCTTGAAGATGTAGCCCAGCAGCTCGCCATTGGCTGAAGCTACAAAGCTTTTCGGAGCATCACCTTCCAGGAGTTCCATGTTGGCACAATCCTCAGGGGAAGGAAGATAATCAATCACAGCTTGCATAAAAGCCTGTACACCCACGCCAGTTCCGGCAGAGCAAACAAAGGCGGGGACCACTTCGCCGATGGCAATGGCAGATCTGAGCCCGGCAATCAGTTTGTCTTGAGGGAGTTCCATGTTTTCCAGGAACTCATTGAGCAGCTCTTCAGAAGTCTCAGCCACTGCTTCCATCAGATGCAATCTAGCTTCTTCCACCGCATCTGTCATATTAGCGGGGACATCGCTCTCCACACCTGACTTGATGGCCTTTTGGCGGATCACATCCACCACACCCTCAAAGGAGCCTTCTTTACCAATGGGGATATGTACTTTGACGGGATTGATCCCGGTATTTTCATGAATGGCTTCCAGGGTCTTGTCGTAATCTGCATGCTCGTTATCCATGCGGTTAACCAGGATTACCTTACCCTTTTTCTTGCCATCTACCTGCTCCAGAGCAAGCTCAAGGCCTACTTCGAAACCGCCGGTAGCATTGGCGACAATTACCACATTCTCCACCGCGGGAAGAGCTACGATGGCATCACCCACAAAGTCTGGATAACCAGGCGCGTCAAGGATGTTTAGCTTGTGATCGTTAAAATTGGCATAACCGATGGACAGCCCCAGGGACATCTTCTTCGCGGTTTCTTCTGGATCAAAATCCATGACGGTATTGCCCTCGTCAATCTTGCCAAGTCTATTTGTACTTTTGCTAAGATAAAAGATTTGTTCAGCCAGGATGGTCTTTCCGGATCCACTGGAACCCATCAGCATCAAGTTGCGTAACTTCTTCATAGAGTATTCTTTCATGTTATTCCTCTTGTGTTTATCTCGATTCTTATATACAGTTTAACTACGATGAACAAGGATTTTATCAGTGTACTTGGTGTCAATGCTTTTGTTTTGCTTGACATATCACTTTCCTGATTAATGATCGTTTCAAAACAATCTGGAGGTTCCCAATGGAACAAGAAACCCGTCAGTTCACCGCTCATGAACAGCTCGCTCCCATTATGACTGTCGGTAACTGGATAGTTACCATGCTTTTAATGATTATCCCATTCGTAAACATCATTCTCCTGATCGTTTGGGCTGCCAGTTCGGGTGAAAATCCTAACCGCAGGAATTGGGCAATTGCCTCTCTCATCTTCATGGCGATTGGCATCGTACTCTGGTTGATCCTGGCCAGCACTCTCGTAGGCCTGATGAGCAGTTTGACCGGCGGTATGTCTTACTGATTCTTAACCCCACGTATCTTATTGCCAAAAAACATTCACGCCGGTTTGGGTATTCCTTGCCGGCGTGAATGCATATAGCAGAAGACATATATCTACGTCTCATATAGGCAGGTAGCTAAGGATACTCTCTCCACCCAAGCAGATCCAGAGCAATACTGAGAGGGCGATAAAGTTTCCAAAGGCAAACACTTTGTTAGCGTCTCGTACGGCGAATATGAAGTAAATAATGCCCATCAAAGAGGCTAGAAGCACCACAAAGGGAAGACTGATCAGTCCCAAGAATGTTGCCACACCGGTAAGTAGCCATATATCGCCGCCGCCCAATCCATCTACTTTACGAGCTATGCGATACCCATAGGCCAGTAGCAAGAGAAAGCCAAACATCACTCCCCCCGATACGGCCGCATTTACAATCCCAACGTCACTCTGAGCAAAGAGGGCAAAGGCCAGGCCGATGGGAATCAGAGGGATGGAGAGCTTGTGCGGGATGATATGATGGAAGGCATCGATGAAGAATATGGGTATCATCCACAATGCCAAAAGCGCATACTTGAAGAAGACCACGTTGAACAGACCGTACTGCAAGAAAATGACGATCAGGAGCGAAGGCGCGATGATCTCCACCAACAGATGATGCCAATGGATTCTGGCCCCGCAGTATTTGCACTTTCCACCCAGGAGAATCCAGCTTATAATGGGAATGTTCCACCAGATGGGTATGGGCTTGCCGCAATCTCCACAATGTGAGGCAGGATAGATGATGGATTCCTTGCGTGGCAACCGCCAGATCAGCACGTTTATAAAGCTGCCTAAAGCAGCGCCGACAAGGATCAGGATGATAATGACTACAGAAAACAAAACCGCTTCTCCCCTTACCAATCGGTGATGACAGATCTGTTCATCCAGCCCTGTCGCATTCTTACTTCGAAGCTCATATTTTCACGCGGTTGATAACGCAGGGAAAACTCAGGAAGGAGCTTTGTGGAGTTATCGTCATTCATAGCGAATCCCTTGCTCATGGAACCAAAATTCACAAAGTTCAGGTCCACATCCAGATCCATTTTGGGGCTGAGCTTGTAGGACAGGGTATTTGTGTACCTGGATAGATAGTAACCTTCCCCACCGGAGCTCGTACCCGCCTCAAAGCCCATGGAATGTGACAGTTTAAGATTGGGCAAGGCGGATTTCAGCGCATAGGGGCTAAAGTTTGGACGCATCATATTTAGCTGAGCCAGCAAAGGCAACATCGCCAAGCTGAGCGACAAGATTAACAAGAATTTCTTCATAGCATACTCCTTTGGAAGTATTCTCTGCGTTTACAAGATAATGCAATACACCATAATCGTCAAGCGTAAAACTCGTTCATCAGAGTTCCCAAGCTGCTGATGCCCTGATCGATCTGCTCAAGAGACGAGAAGGTGAAGTTTAGGCGCAGGCAATTGAATTTCTCCTGTCCCGTGGGATAAAACTGGCTGCCGGGGATGAAGGTAACCTTGTGTGCTTTGGCTTGTTCAAAGAGCTTATCAGCATTCATATCTTCCGGTAACCATAGCCAGGTAAAGATACCTCCCTCAGGCTTGGTGTACTGGATATAGGGCGGTAAATGTTTGGACATCGCACTTAGCATCCGTTCCAAATAAGGCCGGTAGAAATCACAGATCGTATCGAGATGCGGCTGCATATAGCCTTCGGCCAGAAACCTGGCGGCCACTCTTTGAGATACACAATCAGGAGTTACGTTCACTTTCTGCTGCCAGGAACACATTCTTTCGATCAAAGTGGGATTGCCTTTGGCAAAGGCCAGTCGCATGCCGGGACCGAGGATCTTGGAAAATGACACTACTTCAGTAACCACATCACTATTGCGATATTCTTCATTAGCAATGCGGAATAGGGTCGGCACGACATCTCCGCTGAAGCGAAGACGGGAATAGGGGTTATCCTCCAAAATAGGTATATCCATGGCCATCGCATATTCGATGAGGGCTTTGCGCCTCGCGTAACTCATCGTTAAACCCGCAGGATTGTGAAAATCTGGGATGGTGTAGATCATCTTCACTTTCTTCCCGGCCGCCAGAAGCTCATCGACCTTGGCTTGGAGCTTTACCATGTCTATTCCTTCCAGATCGAGTGGAATGCCAGCCAATTGTGCGCCAATTGCTTCGAATGCCACCAGAGAGCCCAGAAAGCTTGGAGCTTCACAAATCACCACGTCACCCGGATCCACCAGCGCACGGGTCATATAGTAAATGGCATTAGTGGAACCTGCAGTGATCAACATATTATCGGGAGACAGATCATAGCCTTCCCATTTCATAAGCTCCTGTTTCAGCTCTTTGTCACCTTCGCTGGCTCCATACTGCAATACAGACATCCCTTCGTTGCCCACCACATCGGCATAGATTTTACTGAGGAGGTCGCGTGGAAACGTCTTCGGTGAAGGGAATCCTCCGGCGAAGGAGATCAATCCCGGAATCTCGCGAGTGGAAGCCACCAATTCCCGAATCATAGATGATTTCATGGTCCTGGTTGCTTCTGATAGTAATGATTTGATCATTATTCCTTTTGTCCTTTTATATCTTATTTCTTTAATATCAGGCAAGGGTACAAATGTAAATCATTCCTGGCCCACGCATTCTGAAGCATAGACCGGACAAAGCATTGCCTTGCAGCGAAATGCTATTAGGATCATGGGTAGATGCGATAGATCATCCTTGGGAAGGGAATAGTCTCGCGGATATGATGAATTCCGCTCATCCAGGTAACCAAACGTTCCAGGCCGATGCCAAAGCCACTATGAGGTACCGAACCGTACTTGCGCAGATCCAGATACCATTGATAATCCTCGATTGGCATTTCTTCAGCTTGCATACGGCTAAGGAGCAAGTCATAATCGTCTTCACGCTGGCTGCCGCCAATGATTTCGCCAAATCCTTCCGGGGCTATCAAATCGCTGCCCAATACAACGTCGGGATTCTCGGCATCGCGTTTCATATAAAAAGCCTTGATGCCCTTTGGCCACTTCTCAATGAAGATCGGTACAGGAGAACCTTCGGTAAGCATTACTTCGTCTGCCGCGCCGAGGTCGCTATCGTGATCGATCTCGCTGCCCTTTGCGCGCAGATATTCGATCACGTCATAATGCGTCATTTTTTTAAAGGGGGCATCAGCAGCTTTGAGCGCTTCCTTATCGCGCTCCAAAACATCCAGTTCGTGAGCACACTTCGCCAATACGGTTCGAATCACGTGACGGATCAGGCCTTCCTGGATCGCCATATTCTCATCGTGTTCCACATAAGCCGCCTCGGCGTCCATCATCCAAAACTCTGTAAGATGCTTACGGGTCTTGGAGCGTTCTGCACGAAACACAGGGCCAAAATCGTAAACCCTGCCCAGGCTCATGATCCCAGTTTCCAGATACAATTGTCCTGATTGAGAAAGATAGGCCTTTCCTTCATCGAAATAATCCAGTTCAAACAGAGTGGTAGTCCCTTCGCAGGCATTGGGCGTCAAAATAGGAGAATCAAAGCGGAAAAAGTTATTGTCATTCAGGTATTCACAGATGGCAAAATAGACGGTGTGACGGATTCTCAGAACAGCCCACTGTTTGGGCGAACGAATCCAGAGATGGCGGTTTGAAAGCAGGAAATCCGGGCCATGTTCTTTTTTCCCGATCGGGTAATCTTCAGCAATTTGCACGCTCTCAACCGAAGTAACCGAGAGCTCATACTGACCAGCGATTTTTTGATGCTCTTTGGGGATCCCTGTGAGGATCACGCTGGATTCCAGACCCAACCTTTTGGCATTCTCAAAGGCCTCTTCGCCCATATCTGGTTTAAAAGCAACAGCTTGGATCTCGCCGCTGCCGTCCCGAAATATGATAAAGAGCAGTTTACCGCTACTGCGGATGTTTCTTACCCAGCCCTTCAGGCGGATTTCTTTACCCACATGGGCAGCGATGTCTTTCACAATGATGTCTTGCATTTGTCTATACCTTAATCTTCTTGTTTTTGAGCTGTTCGTCGATGATCTTCAATATCTGCATGGCCACGCTGAGGGCCTTGGTGCCGGCTTCTCCGTCCACTACTGGCCGCTTGTCCATGCTTATTGCCTCTACCCATGAGGCCAGTTCCATACTCAATGCATCTTGAGGCCCATCGCTGCAGTCGTAAACCTGTTGATCCACCAGTTTCTCAGGATCGATGTCTGTAGCGCCCATCATAATCTGGGGCAGATACTTCATGATCTTGGGGCTTTTCTTGATCACCCGCGCTTGCTTGGCTTGAAAATCCAGACTGATATAGCTATCCTTTTGGAAAAAGCGGATCTTGCGCTCCAGTTTAAGAGATACGCGGGATGAAGTAACGTTGGCTATCGCTCCATTCTCAAACTCCAGACGGGCGTTGGCAATGTCGATACTTTTGGTAAAAAGCCCAATTCCACTGGCATGGATGGTCTTGATGGGACTATTGATGAAGCTCAGGATCAGGTCAATATCGTGGATCATCACATCCAGCACTACTGGAACGTCAGTGCCGCGCTTATGAAAGGTGGAAATGCGTGTGGATTCGATAAAAAGTGGATCTTTGATATCATGCTCCACTTTTAGGATCACAGGATTGAACCGTTCTATGTGCCCCACCTGTATCTTCAGGTTGCGCTCTTTGGCCAGGGCGACCAGTTCTTCCGCTTGCCACAGTGCGCTGGTGATGGGTTTTTCCAAAAAGATGTGTTTACCCGCCTTCAGGGCAGGCTTTGCCAGATCATAATGAGCGGTGGTAGTAGCTGCGATATCGATGGCGTCGCAGGAATCGAGCATCTCTTCATAAGACGCAAAGCTCCTGGTGCCCAGCTTTTGAGAAATCTCGGCCGCGCGCTTGGCATCTTTATCATAGATGCCCACTAGGCAGGCGTGTTCCATATTCTGAAACTTGCGGGCGTGATGCTGTCCCAAATGCCCGACGCCGACGACGCCAATCTTTATCATTATCAATAATCCTTATTTGTTCAGCTTTGCGCCTACTTTATCCAGCATATCACGGGTCATGCTATCCAGATCAAAATCCGGCTTCCATCCCCACTCATTTCTGGCTGCGCTATCGTCCATGCTATTGGGCCAGCTTTCGGCGATCTTTTGTTTGATGGGGTCCACATTGTAATTTAGAGTAAAATCGGGCATGTATTTGCGGATGGCAGAGGCGATGATCTCAGGATCAAAGCTCATTGCGGTCACATTGAAGCAATTGCGGTGAACGAGCTTGGCAGGATCAGCTTCCATCAGTTCCACAGCGCTGCGCAGGGCATCCGGCATATACATCATATCCAGGAAAGTGCCCTTGGCAAGGTTTGATGTGTAGCTCTTGTTCTTGATGGCTTCGTAGTAAATCTCCACTGCGTAATCAGTAGTACCGCCACCAGGCAGAGTTACGTTTGAAATGATGCCGGGGTAACGCAGACCGCGGGCATCTACGCCATATTTCAGATAGTAGTAATCGCCCAGGAGTTCACAGGCAACCTTGGAAATACCATAGATCGTAGTAGGACGCATGATCGTATCCTGAGGTGTTTGATCCTGAGGAGTGGTGGGGCCGAAAGCACCGATGGACGAGGGAGTAAAGACAGCGCCTTTCACATCTTTCATCACTTCCAGACAGTTGAACGCGGTTTCCATATTGATCTTCCATGAGAAAGCGGGATTGGCCTCGCCTTTGGCGGAAAGCACAGCCACTAGATTGAAGATGGTGTCAATCTTGTATTTACTAACGATCTCCTGCATAGATTTACCATCGATGGCATCCATTTTGGCGGAGGGACCACCTTCCATCAAATCCTGAGGAAGCGGAGTGTGATTGTAAGTGGCGACAACGTTGTTCTCGCCATAAATTGCTCTGAGATAGGGTACGAGTTCCGATCCGATCTGACCGGCGGCTCCAATGACCATGATATTTTTCATAGGTTTTACTCCTTGGACAAGCTCTAGTTTCTATGGTACACCTATTTTCAGCTCATAATAATTGTCAACTACAATGTGGCACACATATTCCCCCCTTTTTCAGACCAGCCTGTTTGTCGGCTTCCAACCATCGTGAATTACCCATATGCAGGCCATCTGCCTTCCAGGCAACTAACTTCTCAGATACACTCCAAGCTCATCTCAAACACATCCCAAGCCCGATTCGGGAGGCCCATGAGATGCTCTTTGATAATGCAGCAAGCATAAGGTAGAGAGAGAGGTCAATCTACGCCCACGAAGTAGTGAATGCACTGCAATGTTGCAGCCTTCCGTATTTCCAGAAAGCAGTTTGCTTTCTGACTTGTCTATCATCGATACTTGGTTAATGTATCTTTACGATCCCGAAAAAAAGTGTATCAGAGGTTACAAATGGCAACGAAAACAGTGATGATGCGTTCTATCAAAAAAAGCCATGCAAGGCGAGATGGACAGTGTAACGATCTACCAGAGTGCTGCGGGATACAGCAGTGATCCCGAAGTGAAAGAATTCTTTCTCTCCCGCATGAAAGAAGAAGAAAGACACTACAACTCCTTACTGGAATACTACAACCTGGTCAACGAGGACAAAGACCTAAGTGATATAGAAAACACCCTGGCATTTGAGAACTTGGTGGACTCCATCTTCTCATCCACATTCATCAAACGGATTGGCGGAGACCAGGTACTATTTTCGGCGATATCCACTGCTTTGCTCCTGGAGAAGAACGCTATCGAATTCTACAGCAAATGCGAACAGGAGACAGAAAACAAAGCATTACAAAGCTTCTATGGCGTGATGGTGAAGTGGGAAACAAAGCATTATGAAGACCTGGTGGAAATCCAAAAGGAAGCAGAAGAGTATTACTGGCAAATAAATGACTTCCAGCCCTTCTAAGAGACTGGGAGAAATTGCAACAACACGTTCAGGCTTCTGAGCTTTAGCGTCTGTTTGAAGTGCTGGTAGTAGTAGTCCCCGAAAAAGGCTGATATCTCCCTGGCCGCGGCCCTAGTTACGGTCAAATCACGGTAGTGGTTGGCTATCTCGGGCAGAGCATAAAGGATGGACGCAGCTTCTGTGCCAAAGGAGACGATCTGCGAACCAGCTGCGGTGTGGCACGAAGTGCAGTATAGATCGCCGGATTTGGTGTGCCCGACCATCTTTCCCTGCCCTTTGCACATAGAGCATTCTCTCACATCCAGATCTACCCCCAGCATGATACAAAGCCGAATGATGAGCCGCCAAAAGAGGAAGATGCCACCACTGGAAACAGTCTTTAGATAGTCCAGATACGTTTTTAGCAGGGCATAATAAACCTCTGATTCGCTTTTAGGAATGAGGATCTGAGCCAGGAGCTCAGCTCCGCAATCCGCCGCTGCCCAGGTGGAGGAAGAGGGGTATTGATCATATTCCCTCAATTCACGCAGGTCCTTCAGCAAGTATAGCCCTTCATCATGGGGTTCCATCAAGTTGAATTCGTATTCCCACATGCGATGGATACCCTCTGCTTTCTTCCGGATCCCTTTGGCGATAATGGCGATATTCCCCACTCCACTGGTCAGAACTCTACAGATCTGGCTGCTCTCCGAATAGGGAATGATGGATACAACGATTCCTACAGTCTTCACAATCCCAATTCACTCCTCACAGCCCGCATATCCATGGGATTGGCAAAGCAAGTCTTGTAATTGGTATAGGTCACAAATCCGGCAGCGCTACCTCTGGGTTTGCGGACATAGCGAATCTGTGTGTAATCCACCGGTACATTGATCGAGAACTTCGCGCTGGAGTACCACGCAGCCAGAGAGCTGCAAAGCCTGATGATCTCTGCCCCTGGCTCTTGCTTGTGGTAGTTTCTCAGTAGCACATGCGCTCCGCGATAGATGCGACAATGAAACCACCAATCCTGCGCTTTACCCAGCTTTGTGGTAATATAGTCGTTTTCCTTCGCCTTGCGTCCGATATATACATGCCAGTTTTCATCCAATCTCAGATTCAATATTCTATCGGTCTGTTGGACTTTCTGGCTCATCACCTGTAGATTGTCGCCACTCTCCAGATCCAGATCTTCCCCACTCTCTAGGCGCTTGATCAGGGACCCAATCCTGATGATCTCCGCCTCCGTTTTGGCGAGGTTTACTTTGATGATCTCCAATCCGTGCTTGGCTTTGTGGTATTTTTTAATATAGCTATTCAAGTTTTGTTGGGGGCTTTTTCCTGCTTGTAGAGGGATATCCATCTCTTCCAGATCGGGGCTGAGATAGTTTGTGGCGCGTACCATTTGTTGTCCCGCGTTGATGGATTGCAGCACTGGTTTGAGGGCTTCCGCGCAGGTTCTGTAATACTCGGCTTTTTCAGCATTCTGTAGATCCTGGGCTTGCATCTCCTTTCGCTTCGTGGCTTTCTTTAGCTCGCGCTGTAAAAGCTTGAGCTTACTCTTTAAGGCTTGATTGTTGTCGCTGTCTTGCAGACTTTTGGCATAACATAAGGCAAAGTAATCATTCACTGAATCAGCCATCTGAGAATCGCCAAGAGGAAATCCCGGTACAGCTATTGCTTCGGGCTGAAAGCTTGTTCTGGGTGGATAGTAAGGTTGATTGGGTAGCACCATCCGCATAGGATTTTCCGATAGATTGTACTTGGTGATGGCGTCCACCACGATCATACCTTCTCTTTTACACAGTATCACATTGGGCTTTGGAGGCATGAATTCCATAACTAGAGTGTACTTTTTGCACTCTCCGTACATATCAATGTGATCTACCCAGAACTCCATGATGCGATCGGAGGAATGGATGCGGCAGCCGTAGATCTTGCTGTTTCGGAGCTGCGGCCATAGCTCTGGTCCTGGTTTAGCATCCGGGGCTATATCTTTAAAAAAGATAAAGCTATCTCTGGCAGAGAGTACCAGCACTAGAGTACGTCCATCTTTCAAAGATATGTACAGTCCAGCAGCCCCCAAATGTATTCTTTCGATCACAGCCTGATCTGAGGCGTAATCCTTTGCCCAGGCCGCAAGGTAAGCATGTTTCATTTAATCTTCCAAAAACTTAATTGCCTTGACACAAAAGGCATGTATCTTCTGAATGACATAAACTAAAAACAGATCAGGAGTCAAGCATGAAATTGCAGTATATCATCATTGCCCTGTTGGCAATCCTGGCCATTATCTTTGGAGTAGTGTGGATGAACGCCTCCAAAAGCAACAAGGAACTTATAAAAAACAACGAAGAACTAAAACAATTATACGAGAACTCCACTGCCACCATCGGTGAGATTCAAGAAAACCTGGAATCCCTGGATCAAGATCTATCGGGTCAGCTATTTACTCAGTCTGAAATACCCGGTGCTACCCCTGCCGATCGCCGTGAACGCCTGATCAGTTCCATCGCCAATATGCGTACACAGATCGAAGCAGACAAGAAAAAGATCGCCGCCCTGGAAGCTCAGCTCGCCAATTCTCAGACCCAGCTCAAAGGCGTGCAGGAAATCGTAGCTCGCCTGAGATCTTCTATCGAGGAGAAAGAGAAGATCATGGACGAGTTGCAAACCAAAATGGGCATTCTGAACGAAACCATCGAAGAAGAAAGACGCAAATCACAAATGGAATTGGCGGCTCGCGATCTGAGCCTTCAAGAGAAAGATGAGGCCCTGTTGCAAGCTGAATATAACGCAAACTTCATCTACTATGTGGTCGGAACCCGTTCGCAGCTCCTCGAACAGGGAATCATTGACCGTAAGGGCGGAATCCTTGGCATCGGAAGAGTTACAGTAGTGAATAAAACCATTGATACAACGAAATTTACTGAGATAAACCTGCTGGATGATAACACCATTTCCTTCCCCGCCACCAAGAAAGGATACAGCGTGCTAAGCAACCATGTGGCCACATCCTATGAAGTAACCAAGGAAGATGGTAGCTTTATGCTTACCGTTACTGACCGGGAAAGCTTCCGTAAACAGAAGTTCCTAGTTATTGAATTACTCTAGACATCCATCCAGCTTTGTGATCACCTCACTAGATTACCAAAGGCGCTTTCGGGCGCCTTTCCTTTTCCACGGCATGTCCATCCCTTTGCGCGCTCGTAAGAGGATAGCATCATTTGGGAGTACGGTCAGAAAGAGTTTCATGATAAGCTGATGAATGGACTTTTTTAGTTGACTAAAATTGCTGATCTTCGAGTCTGGGAATTTATGGGAACAGGTTTTATTCGCTGTGAGGATTCTTATGGAAAGCCATCCAACCTGGCACAGCAACGATTAGTGTAGGACGATGGTGAGTTTTCACCGCTTATCCTTCCGCAGAGCCTGTAGTAATATTATATTGGAATACTAAAGATGATATCTGAACCGATGATAAGCCATGCCAAAGAGTACCCTGATGCTTAGGATTCCTGCACAAAAGAGTGGGCAGGAACGCCTGAAAAAGACCATCGACATGGTCACGAGGCTCTATGTATCTGTGCTTAAATCAGATAACGAGATCAGCAGCAACGAAATCAACATCCTGTACACACTTCTCACCAATCTCTTTTCCCAAGTGGATGTATCCTGGGAAGCTTATGTGCGCCAGATCATTGAGAGCGATTATGACATCAATGAGGTTCTGGACCATTTGGATAAACACCTCTCGCAGCTCGATAAGATACGACTGATTCAATCTTTGGTAATCATGGCGAAATCCGAAGGTGATTTTGCCATCTCCGAAATAACTGAGATCATGGATTTGGCCAGGCTGCTACAGCTCTCTACTGATGCCTTTATCCCTTTGATAGATTATTTTGAGACTGGCTCCAAGGTGCAGATCAGCATACCATGCAAGCACCACATCAGCCATGTGCGTCACTCCGTCTTTTCGGATTATGTGATCTTTGGTAATGGTCCTTACGCAGACATCAGATTTCGTAATGAGTCACTTTTGCCTTATGAGACAGCGCTTTTTGCCATCGATAAGCTTTTTTTCCTCAGCATTGGCAATCAAAGCAACGTCCTGGTGGATGGTCAGCCACCTCCGCTGAACTCGGTCATCCTGCTAGCACCCGAAAGCACTTTGGAATTGGGTGGCAAGGAATTCAGCTCTTCCTGCCTGCAATTGATCTATACAAATCGTGCTCTGGATGACGACATCGTGTTTCGCAAAACCACTTATGACTTTATTGTGAGCAAGCAGAAACACTGGTTTGCCATTCAGGTGTTTGGCGGCACAGTGGCTTTGAACGGCAAAGAGATGTCCCACGCCAAGCGTCATGAGATATATTATGACGATCGCCTGCAGATTAAGGGCTATGCTCCCTTTGATCTGAGCATGGTAATCGAAGCCCGTAGCAGCATTGGCGTGGAGGATTACGTTCCGGCAAAGCTCTACATCTTGATGGAGCGAGACTATGTAAGCATCAGCCGCACCGACGCGGATTTCAGCATTGCCACCATCGAAATGAAGAACGGGACCTTCTATCTGAATCCACCCCGCAAAGGCTTCCGCATATTTGTGAACCGAAAACAGGTGGTGGATCCCTGCCCGTTGAACCTCAATACAGATATTCTCACCATCGAGAAGCGCAACTATCGCATCAATAACTACTATGATCTGGTGGAAACACCCTTTGAAATCCAAAGCATGGTGGTTACTGATATCAAGCATTACTTCGCCGACGGAAAGGTAGCGCTGGATTCGGTGTCATTTGAAGCTCGAAAAGGGCAGATGATCGCGATCATGGGCCAAAGTGGCTGTGGGAAGTCGACTCTGACCAAGGTGCTTTCTACAGAGATAAGCCCTACCTACGGCCAGATATTGATCGACGGGAAAAACCTGGATGCAAGCATCAATTACTATCTTGAATTCCTGGCCTACGCCCCGCAGGAAGACCTGCTATATCCAAATCTCAGTGTATTTGAGAACCTTTATTACCGGCTCAAACTCCGCAATCCCCTCTTGCCCACCACCAAGCTCATCCAAAAGGTCCAGATCATCATGCAGCAGGTGAATCTCTCGCATCACCGGGATACCATTGTGGGAGAGCAAAGAAGCAAGAATCTCAGCGGCGGCGAACGGAAGAGACTGAACATAGCCCTGGAATTGCTCTTTGAGCCTACCATCATCATTTGCGACGAGCCTACCAGCGGGTTATCTTTCAATGACGCAGAGCAAATCATCGACATCCTCAGTTCCCTTACTCAACAGGGCAAGATCGTGATACTTACTATCCATCAACCCAATAGCAGCATCTTCCGTAAGTTTGACCGGGTTCTGATGATGGATATGGGCGGGAAACTAGCTTATTATGGACCCCCGCAGGAGGCTTTCGCCTATTTTGATGACGAGCTGAGCCGTTTGACCCAGCGCAGAAAAGAAATCGAGAAGAAAAGGCAGCTATTGACTTCAGATTATTTCTACGACCTCATCACTTACCCAGAGTTCAATGAGCGTGGTGAGCCGGTGTATCAACAGATTAATCAAACAGTTCAGATGAAACGGATGTTTCCGCCTGAGTACTGGCGTGACAAGTTCAAACGCAAGGTACTCTTTGAGATGATCCAAAGTGAAGCTCCCAATCCTGGTGCTGCTCAGAGTGAATTCAAACAAAAGAAAAGGCATCTGGGGCTAACGGCCCATCTAATCCTGCTGTATACCTACATCAGCCGCAGCTTTAAAATGAAGGTGCGCAATCGTACCAATAACCTTATTACATTCCTGGAAGCGCCTCTATTGGGGCTGGTGATATCCTTCATCCTGCGGCACACCACCACAGAAAGCTATTCATACAGTGAGAATAACAACATCTTCATCTATATCTTTGTGTCGCTGATAGCTTTCATCTTTTTGGGTATGTCAAACAGTATCGAGGAGATTCTCAGCGAGCGTAAGATCCTACTACGTGAGCGCTTGATGAATCTCAAGCTGAGGTACTATCAGGGCTCCAAATTGCTGACTTTGAGCTTTTTCAGCCTGATTCAAGCCATCCTCTATCACGTAATCGCAGCGTTGGTCCTGGGGATAGAGGGTCTATCCTTTGTAAGTATTGTGTACTTCTTTCTAGCTTCGATGATCGGCGTATCCATCGGATTGATGTGCTCTGCCTTTATCAAGGAAAACAGGGCTATCATCAATCTATTGCCCCTGATCCTGATCCCTCAGATTATCTTTGGCGGTGCAGTGATCGAGTTTGAGCGCATGAACCGCAATCTGAAAATCTATGGGAAGCATCCAATCCCGGAAGTAGTGCAAATGATTCCCTCGCGCTGGCTCTTTGAAGGACTAGCCACTGCCTATGCCAAGAACACCAAGTTTCACAGAGCTTTGGCCAAGATAGAAAAAAAGGAATTGACATATTTACTGGATTATAAGAATGCTGCTATGTCCTCGGTAGACTTTCAGGAAAAGCGTTCTGAAATTTTTTACGCTAAGAAGGAAGTCGTCGAGCGATGGGATCCAAACCGCACCCTGAACAGCTATTTGAACGCATCAGTAAGCATGATGGATGGCAGGGTGTTAAACAGCAGTAGAAACGAGTTTCTGGCCAGTATCAAGATAGTCAAAGATAACAGGCTGAGAACGTGGAACCATAACGCGTTGGTGGTGATCTTGTTTGCCTTAATGATAAACATGGTCACGGCCTTGAAACTGAAGTATTATTTTAAAGAATAAGGAGTGTGATATGAAGACACGCATCATATTGGCAATATTGCTTTTAACGATGCTTTTTAGCGTTGCCTGCAAGAAGCGGGACAATTCCAAACCAGATCCCAGCATCGCTGAACAGGTAGTTACATTTGCCCCTCTGCCCTCTTTCAAGGAAGTGTATGAGGTTTTGGACCAATTGCAGACCAAAGACATCTCCGCGGCTGTTCCCAAGGAGTTGTACAAGACCAGTCAAGACGAAATACGCAATGCTTTCTCCCTTGGTCTGCTCACTGCTGATGCAGTTCTGGCCGCAAAGGGTAGAAACAGCAACAAGCTTAAAGACATTTCCGCGTCCATGATGAATCTCACTTCACTGCTGGCTCTCGAAGCAGAAGTAAACCAATTGGGCGACGATCTGAGAACAATGATCGAGAAGCAGCAATGGGAAGAACTGGATGCCGCTCTGGACGCTCATAAAAAGAAAGTGGAAGATAGGCTCTGGGAAAGTGAAAACTACGATAATTACACCATTATGCTCATGGGTGGGTGGATTGAAGCCGCCAATAGAGTAGCCTGGCTATTGCAACAAAACTACGATGTAGAACGCAGCAAAGTCCTGGCTCAAAAGGGGACATTCAATCACCTCGTGACCAATATGAAGACTATTGATACTCCTCACTACCTAGCGGACGAAGCCTTCAAAACCAGTATTACTCAGTTAGAAGAATTACAGCAAATCATCAATGCCGACACAAACGGCATCTATACCAAGGAACAGATCGACAGCATCATCAAAGGAACTGACGCCATCAAGGCAACATTCCAAAAGTAATATGCGCATAGCTGATCACATTGCAAAGCATAGCCGGGTACCAAGCATAGTCCCGGCTTTGCTTTACATCAGCTTTTACCACGTAGTACTGACAGTTTAGCTATATCTCCAAGCCAAGGAAGTAGTATGAAACACTGCCTGATAATCTTTTTTTCTATGCTTTGCATTTGTTCGTTGACCGCAGAGAATGTCATCCTGAAAGATGTCCTCTGGGACGATGGTAAGGCCTTGGAACTGCATTGGGACTTGCCTTTCATGCCCGATTCTCTATCCCTTAGTATCAGCGACCCAGAGGGCAACTTGATCCCAGCCCAGATCGAGCTGGGACAAACCGGAATGCTTCAGATTAGTGATCTGAATCCGGACTTCGAGTACAGTGCCACGCTAACAGCATACAAGGACGAACAGCCGCTCAGCTATCAAACCACCGGACAAGCGCGAGAACAGTGGTTCTATCTCCATAAGAGCGCGTTTCTTATCCTTTTACTGTTGGTCTGTACTGCCATTATCTATTATATAACTGCCGCCAAACGAGGAAAAGACTTTTTTATAAGGCGCATCTCTGGGTTGGATAGCATGGAAGAAGCGATCGGCAGAGCCACTGAAAAAGGTAAGCCCATCCTCTTTGTCCCTGGGATTGGCGATTTGGATGATATTCAGACCATTGCCAGCCTTACCATCCTGAGTCATCTGGCGCAGAGAAGCGCTGAATACAATACCGAACTCATCGTGCCCTGCCGCTTTTCTATGGTACTATCTGCAGCGAGAGAAGTGGTGAAGGAAGCATACATGAAAGTGGGACGCCTGGATGCCTACAAACCGGATAGCGTCTTTTACCTTACCGACGATCAATTTGGGTATGTGGCAGGCATTGATGGAATAATGCTGCGCGAACAGCCTGCAGCGAATTTCTTCCTTGGTTCATTTTACGCGGAATCGCTGATCCTTGCGGAGACAGGGCATTCCACGGGTGCTATCCAGACGGCTGGTACGGCACAAGCGCATCAACTGCCTTTCTTTGTGGTATCCTGTGATTACACTCTGATCGGAGAAGAGCTTTTTGCTGCTTCCGCATATCTTTCCCGTGACCCGCAGCAACTCGGCAGCCTGAAGGGACACGATTTTGGTAAACTTCTTGTGATCCTGCTGATCATCGCAGGTGTAATCCTAGAGATAGCTGGAGTCTCAAATCTGAAAGACTTTATCGCGGGGGCTCTCATATGAAACGCTCTTTCCCACTCGTATTTGCCTTTATCGTAGGCTTTTTGGTGCTACTGGCGGAGTTTGTCCCGCATCGTCCCTTCAACCAACTGACATCCACTTTGGAAAACTGGTTTATGATAATCGCCGGCTTTGCAATTCTTTTGGGCCAGATTAGCCTGATCAGAGTAAACAGCAAGATTATCTCCAATAAGGAACACGACTGGCAGTATCACCTGGCAGGTATGACCAGCTTTGCTCTGATGTTGATCGTAGGAGTACTTTGGGGAATGCAGGAAGCTCCGGGGATTCTGGGTAGGGGTGAAGACATCGCCCTCTGGATGGGGATGAAACCCTTCGATTATCTCTTTACCTACGCTTACATGCCTCTGTCGGCGACAGTATTTTCCTTACTTGCATTCTTCATAGCCTCAGCAGCCTATCGGGCCTTTATCATCAGAGGTTTTGAATCCAATCTACTGATGATCACTGCCGTCATCGTGATCATAGGACGCACCAGCATCGGCAGTATGCTCACCGGGGGGCTGCCGGAGTCGTGGTCTTTCTGGCATATACCAAATCTGGCGGATTTTATCATGGAATACCCCAATACCGCAGCTCAGAGAGCCATCATGATATCTGCGGGGCTGGGGATCATCGGCAGCAGCCTGAGGATCATTCTGGGCATCGAGCGCAGCTATCTGGGGGGTGACAAATGAAGATCTCCGCAGGCTTGGAACGCAGACTCATATACAGCATCCTGTTCATCGCCGTTGCTCTTCCGCTCTTGATCCCCATCGGCTGGAAAACTGATATCTCCGGCTACACCCAGATTGCCTATAATCTGGTAGAACAGGCACCCGAAGAAACGATAGCGCTAATCTCATTCGATTATGATCCATCCACCATGACCGAAGTGCAACCCATGGCAGAAGCTCAAATCGAACATGCTTTCAAGAGAAACCAACGAGTGATAGCCACAGCCCTGTGGCCCATGGGAGTTCAGATGGCGGAAGAAGCCTTCAGGAAAGTGCTGCTGGATTATCCTGACAAAGAGTATGGCGTGGATTACGTAAATCTGGGCTACAAAGTGGGCGGGATGGTCACGATACAGGCCATGGGCCGTGACCTCCGCGAGGT
>JAGOKK010000051.1 GCA_017994635.1 Candidatus Cloacimonadota bacterium
ATGGTACATTGCGTGAATTGTCGGATATTGGATGCTACGAGTATAATAGTACAGCACTGATTATCCCACAGAATGTGCGCATCATTCAGGGTGCCGAATACTACAGCCTGGTCTGGGATGAAGTGCCCGGTGCCGATTCCTATATGGTTTACTATGGTAGCAGCCCAGATGCAGCATCCTGGCAAGGCATTCCTGTGCAGAATACCTACATCATTCTGGATATGGCATCCCCAGCTCGCTTCTTCAAAGTGAGTGCGATAAGAGATTAGCCACTAAATCCCATGCCATCGGGCTTGGCTGATTTATAAGATGCAAAGAGCGCCTTTCGGGGCGCTCTTTGTGCTTGTTGCCACTGGTGCCCCCTATGGATGTCAAACACCACTTGAAGGCATCCTGAACCCCATTCGGGAAGTGTTCAGGATGATCTTGGGTTGTGTTCAGGCAATGAAAGGGCTACTTCTTGTATTTCTCTTTCCATTTGAGTTCCGGTTTCTCCAGAGTGGAATGCCACAGATAGCGCTCAATCTTGTCGCGCAGACTGTCATCGAATCCTGTGGGCACCGGATACATCATCGCATTTAGCACACGGTCCAGGATAGTCTTTGTGGCCAGAAATACATCTTTGAGGCCGTATTCTGTGGCGTTTGCTGCGGTATCTTTATCGGTATGAATGTGAAAGAGCCCTTTACCACCCAGTCTCGCCAGATTGAGCGATGGGATTTCATAGATGCTGAAAGGCATGCAATCGCTACTGTAGATATTCAGATTTTCACTGAATACCAGACCCTGTTCGCGTAACAGACCGCCCGCATAACCCTGCAATTCCTTGCTACCCATCACAAAGACCACGTTGCGTCCGATAGGATCGCCGGCCAAATCTACGTTCACCACCAGTTTTACCCGCGATACTATCTCCGCTTCATGCGCTTTGGCATAGGCAAAACTGCCCAGCAAACCCAGCTCTTCGCCGGAAAACCAGATGATCCGCAGGTCACGTTCGGGCTGTTTTCGGGCGAAATATTCCGCCGCTTTCATCAGGCAGACGCTGCCTCCGGCATTGTCGCAAGCGCCGTGAGAGCGGGCAACACTATCATAATGCCCCACCAGCAGGGTAAGAGCATTGTCGCGTCCCTTGCCGGGAATATCCAGCACGATGTTCCGCGCGGTGCGGGTGCCGGAATCCTGCTTGATCTGGAGATGGATCATTTTACCGGCATGCTTCATCAGCTTTTCCGCATAGTCATAACGCAGCATCACACATGGGAAGATCTCATCTTTGGGTAGATTTTGCCGATGGGAATAGGAATAGGCGGTTTTCAAGGGAGCTGAGATGCCTATGAAAGCCTTCACTTTGGCTTCAGCAGCGAGGTCATACAAGCGTTTATCACTGTGATAATACAGCACAATGCAGCCATCGTAGCGTCCGGGATTTAGCAGCAAGGCGTCAGCATTTTCCAGATAGACCAATTCGCCTTCCACTTCGCTATCGCCACACAGGCCATAGGGCGTGGCCTCCCAACTGATGTCGCCCACGCTAATCGTGGCTGTTCCGCTTTCGAAACCATGGATATCAAACTCTTCTGTATAAGGTTTCAGGCCGAGACTATTCAGATAACTGATGATGGTTTCGCAGCCCCGTCTTTCTCCCTCGGTACCGGCCAGACGTTCATGATCCAGAGCTTTTAGCAATTGATAGAGTGTCATATCTTTCTCCCTTTTGGCTTGATTGCAGGGGCACCCAAGCTTTTTTGGCACTCTGGGGGGAGGATGGACATTTGTCAAACCAAAAATGAAGCACTGGATCAATCTGCCGGGGAATTGATAGCGGTAGAGTCACCTGGCATGCACCGGTGCCAGAGTCTCAGGCCGAAAAGTCTTGACGTATCTGCCTTATTCCCAATGTTTGGACTAGATAGATAAAAAACACATGAGGTGATCAGTGCGAGATATAATAATAGCTGGTAATTGGAAGATGAACAAGGACTTAGAGGGTACGCGCGCGTTTTGTAAAGCGATAAAGAAAGCATGCACAGACAAAGAAGAACAGGGAGTGACAACCATTTTGGCTCCTGCGTTCCCATTCTTAGGCTTGATGCTGCGCGAACTGGAAGGAACAGCCGTAAAAGTGGCGGCACAAGACACTTCAGCGCACAATGACGGTGCTTTCACCGGTGAAGTTTCAGCTTCGATGCTGGCTTCATTGGGAATTCAATACTGCATTGTAGGGCATTCGGAGCGTCGGGCTTTTCACAATGAAACCAATGAGATCATCCAAGAAAAGGTGTTGGCGGTGATGGATAACGGGATGAAGCCGATCCTCTGCGTGGGCGAGACTCTGGCACAGCGGGATGAAGGCATCACAGAGCAGGTAATCCTGCGTCAACTGGAAGGATGTCTGAGAAGCATCCCATTGTACTCCGGAAACCAAGTGATCATCGCTTATGAACCGGTCTGGGCAATCGGCACCGGACGCAATGCCTCAGGCGATCAAGCGCAGGAAGTGCATGCCCTCATCCGCAAATGGCTGAGCGATCATTACAGTAAAGCCCTGGCAGATAGCATGTGCATTCTCTACGGGGGCAGCGTGAATCCGGACAATCTACCCGGATTGCTGGCTCAGAAAGATATCGATGGCGGATTGATTGGCGGCGCGTCCCTGGACGCAGGGTCATTCTTGCGCATGGTGGATATCGCGGTACATAGAAAGGAGAAATAATGATCGATATCAAGTTCATCCGCGCCAATACTGAAACGGTGCGGAAGGCGATCGTCAATAAAAATGAAAAGGCCGATCTGGATAGCCTTTTGGCAGTGGATGAATCCAGGCGCAAATTGCAGTACGATTTTGACACCCTGAAGGCGGAGCAGAACTCCGTCTCACAGATCATCGCGCAAAAGAAACGCGCCAAAGAAGACGCCACCCAGGAATTGGCCCAAATGGCTGAAGTGGCAGACAGGATCAAAACCCTGCAGACAGAACTGAGCGCGGTGAATGCCCAGATGGACCATCTGCTGCTTACCATCCCCAATGTGCCGCAAGAAAACGTACCAGTCGGCAGGGATGAAAGCTGCAACGAGATTATCCGGCATGAGGGTGAAGCAGTGCAGCTCGATTTTGAGCCGCGTGACCATCTGGAAATCGCTACGATCAATGGGCTGCTGGATCTGATGCGTGGGGCAAAGATCTCAGGCAGCGGATTCCCCGTTTATACCGGATTTGGTGCTCGTCTGGAACGCGCCATCATCAATTTTATGCTGGAATATCACCTGCAAAAGCATGGCTACACCGAATTGATGGTGCCACTGGCGGTGAATCGTAAGACCATGACCGGTACCGGACAATTGCCCAAACTGGAAGACGATATGTATCACATTTCAGAGGATGATCTCTTTCTGATCCCCACCGCTGAAGTGCCGGTGACCAATATCTATGCCGACGAAGTGCTATCCTATAAAGACCTGCCCATCAAGCATGTGGCCTATACACCCTGTTTCAGAAGAGAGGCGGGTTCATACGGCAAGGATACTCGCGGATTGCAGCGGCTGCACCAGTTTAATAAGGTGGAAATGGTGCGCTTTGTGGAACCTCAAACTTCAGAAACCGCGCTGGAAGAGATGTTGCAGGACGCGGAAGATATCCTGAAGGCTTTTGGACTGCATTACCGGGTGGTCAATCTTTGTACCGGCGATCTTAGTTTTGCCAGCCAAAAGACCTACGATCTGGAAGTATGGGCCCCGGGTAGTAAAAAGTACCTGGAAGTATCCTCGGTAAGTAACTTTGGGGAGTTCCAAGCCCGCCGGGCCAATATCAGATACAAAGATGACACTGGCAAGGTGAATCACTTGCATACGCTGAACGGATCAGGCCTGGCTACTCCAAGGCTAATGATAGCGATATTGGAAACATATCAGACTGCTGATGGTGCATTCGAAGTGCCAGAAGTACTGAAACCCTTTTTAAGCCTGAAGGTATAGCATGTTTTGCTATGTGAAATCTGCACACGGGCGACCGTTGCAATACAAGGGATCAATCCCTGTAATCCTGGAAGGGCAGCTATACTATAAGCTTCCCCAAAAGAAGATCCAGGATTCATTTGTGGATCAACGTGGCGATTTCATTCTGATCTTTGAAGGCATAGTGGCAAATGCCATCGAGATCATCAACCGTTATGGCGTGACATGCCTGCAAGACGTCATCTGGAAGGCCTGCGATACTCCTCACATCATCGCTGAACTGCATGGTCAATTCCGTGTCTTTATCCTCAACACGGTTTGTGGTGATTTTAAAGCTTTTAACAATCCAACCAATAACTGTCGAGTGTATTATTGGCATGAAAACGGGGCTTTGGTGGTGGCGGACTCAATCCACATGGTGATGCAGGTTTTACTGGGAAGTGGGATTACCCCAAAAGTAAGTTTGTTGGGGGCGCGGATGTTGCTTAGCTACGGCTATATGCTGGAAGAATACAGCACTATTGAGAATATCCGTAGCCTACCCTCAGCAGGGGGATTGAGATTTCTGGACGGCAAGCTGAGCGTGGAGCGCTATCATGAGTGGAGCAGTGAGATTCTATATAGCGATCCAAAGCAATGCGTATCCGAGATTGACCGACTGTTTACCAAGGCAGTTACACAAGCTTTTTCACGTGATGAAGAGGGAAGGCATCTGGCATTCTTGAGCGGGGGACTTGATTCCCGCATGACCGTGTATTGTGCTCACGCTGCCGGATTTAGGAGCTTTCGGACACTTGTGTTTTCCGAGCCCGGATATCTAGACGTTACCATAGCTCGCAGTATCGCTGCAGAACTGGGGCTGGAATGCAATTTTTACTCTCTGGAAAAGGGGAACTATCTGTCCAACCTGGCAGAGAACCTTGTATATAATGACGGACAGATCATTTTACATGGGGCAGCCCATTTGTTTAGTGCAATCAGGGATTATGAACCCGGGGATTACGCCATCCTCCACTCCGGTCAGATCGGGGCAATCATGCAGGGTAATTTCCTGCAAAGGCAGCAACACAGCAATCCGGACATCAGCGCTGCAGCTTATTCAGATAAGATAATGGGATCGTTTGTTCACGAACTGAAGGGATTGGAGACAAAGTACCAAAATCAGGAACTTCTCCTGCTGCACAACCGTGGATTCAATGGAGCTATAAATGGTGATCTGGCATGTTATCCAAGCACCCACAGCTTATCACCTTTTCTTGCCCCGGAGTTTTTACAGTACACCTTAAATATCGATCCCAAAATCAGAATTGGTACGAAACTCTTCTTCCAGTGGATCAATAGCTGCCATCCCCGTGCGGGCAAGCACGTATGGGAAAAAACCAGTGCCAGACCTTCCGCTCCGCGCTGGCTGGTAAAATCCAAATACTATCTCTGGCGCGGGTCAAACAAGATCAAATGTAAGCTTACTGGTGAGCCAACCCGCCTCAGTATGAATCCATTTGACTATTGGTGGAAAACAAATCCGGCGTTACAGGCAATCATCAAGAATGATATGACCTGTGTGGAAGAAATCCTGCCCTCACTGGATCCGGAACTGGCGAAAGATCTGCTATGCATGAGTCAGAGCTCCTCTTTCAGCGAACGCCTTCAGGCCTACAGCCTTGCCAGGGGATTACAGTATCTCTACTGTTCCAAGGATGAGATCGACTTCCAGAGATGTCCGCAGGTGGACTAAAACTACACAATGATACCACAGGAGAGTATATGAAACGCATTACCTTGCTCCTCATCATTTTGCTGCTACTTACCGTTCAGCTTGGCGCTAAGCACTCAGATGATTTTTTGATAGGGACCTATTCCTACATCTTGAATCCCTTTCCCTTTTTCACGGAACACAGAGAGTTATTGGCTCGTTATCTGCAAGATATGGGTTACAATAGCAATATCCTCGAAACGAATATAAACGATCGGGATCTGCCAGGTTTGTTGGAAACTCTGGATCGTCATGGTATAGATGCCTGGATTATTGACAAGGGCTACTCAAATGATCCCAAGAATATCCACCACTATGTAGTTACCCCTCTGTCTACTTCAAGTTATCAGAGGTTTGAAGCCGAGTATGAAAGCGAGAAAAGCGTTCACTCGGGTGACGATACGGACAGTGAGTATTGGTATGCTTCCAGAAACTACTCAAAGCTGCCCCGGGTTGGTCGTTCAGAGAAGTACAGTGGAGCCTCAAACGACTATGTCTGGCGGGTGTTACGAAAAAAGGATCAAGCCGGATATGTAATGGGCGATCTCACCTATCGGTGGCCCAATTTCAACGGCTATAACGTTCGCATCGGCCAAGAATTTCACTTTTACACCAATAATCGCCCCGGTTTTGAGGGTGAGTATATCTGGCTCACCTACCGTTTTAAGATATCGAATGTAGCTCCAGAAACCTCTGTTGACGACACGCTTGTATCATTTCAAGTAGCGGGGTATCCATTATCACCCACTGGTTTTGCCCCCAATGCAAAGCAGGTTCAGACAATATCCCATATTGGTAACACAGATGAACTCAAGATTAGCTATAGGGACTACATAGAGTCCAAGGACAAAGATGGGTTTATGGAGTATACCCTGCAAGTACCCTACCAGGCTCTGATGGATGCTGGACTGCTGGAACGATTAGGCTCGTCAATGCTGTATCTGGCCAATCTTAATCCCCGGATGTATTGGTCCGCCAAGTGTGATCTTGATCTCGACTATGTGGAGTTAAGAGATCAAATCAGCCATGAACTGAGTACCATGGAACCAGCATTTAAAAAGGCCATCCTGGATAGGGCAAAGGCAGTGATTGGCATGGGGAAAGGGAATGTAAGCGGTTTCTACTCGTTTGACGAACCCTATCAAGGCCAGTTTGATAGCTATAGACTCATGGAGGAAATCCTGGCTGAGGAAGGCATCGATATGTTGACGGCTTGCTATGACTATCGCGACAGTTATTTCAGGGCT
This sequence comes from Candidatus Cloacimonadota bacterium, assembly GCA_017994635.1. Classification (GTDB taxonomy): domain Bacteria; phylum Cloacimonadota; class Cloacimonadia; order Cloacimonadales; family Cloacimonadaceae; genus UBA5456. The sequence goes on from JAGOKK010000051.1 coordinate 6,955, forward strand.
GATCGCGATCCCAGTTTTAGATACAACCATCTTGATTCATTCCTGAAGCAGGTAAAGCCGAAATTCTATTGTCCGGATATCTATCCCCTTCAACCCCAATACGCTTTTAATCCTGGTTCTGCCGACAAGGAGTTCATCCAGGATGTTCTGGATAGGAAACTGCTGACTGTATATGAAAATGGGATTCGTTATAAGCTTCAAGATCCGAAGAGAAAATTCTACCCGATCGTTCAGGCATTTGCCAGATGGTCCAAATCTGATCCTGATTCGTGGGGTACCTGGATCCTTCCACCTTATGCTACTCAGAAAGCACTGCTTTATCTTCCTCTGGTCTATGGGGCAGACGGTGTGATTCATTATAGGATGATGGCCATGCGTGATGCTGATGGTTATGGAGATTTTACCGCATTGAACACATATCTATCTGAGGGTCAGTATGTAAAGCCATTTGTAAACTCAATTACCAGAGATGCCATACTACATACCAATCCCAAAGTGAAGGCATACGGAGAGACCATCCAGAACTTACACTGGGTGGGTGCCCAACGAGTAATGACACCCATTAAGAAGATGACTGCTGCTCCCGCAAGTTCCTGGATCAGTGGTTTGTATACAGATCTACAAGCTGAAGCACCCTATTCCGGATTCATCCAGGTGGGGCACTATCTAGATAATGACGATAATCCCTGGCTCATGGTTGTAAACCGAAGAGGAGACTATTTCCGACCTGCGGAATTGGACGATGAGGACCTTGTACACCCCGACAACTACGATGAGTATTTTAGGCAGGCCGATCCCCAAACTCTCCATATTGAGTTCAAAGATTCTGCTAAAAAGGGACTGGGTAAGTACCTTGGATTGCGAGATCCTTACACAAACGAACTGATAGCTGTAGATAACAAGCAGAGGGCAGATATCGAGCTTCCCGCCGGTGAAGCTGGCTTGTATCAGGTTTTCCAAACATTACCTCCTACGTTGAACGAAAGCATTATACTAAATGGAGTTACGACCATCTATGGAGAGGTGGTTCTAGGCAAAAAAGCCAATCTGAAGCTCGATAAGAATAGCAAGCTGATCCTAAGCCCGGGCTCCAAATTGCTGGTATCTCCAGAAGCCAGGATTACGATGGCAGGTAACATTGAGCTTCAAGGCGATGCGCAGATGCAGATATTGGGTTATCTGAAAGATAAGAATCCTAAGATAACCAAGGCTGAGGATGCCTTGTACATCGACCAATCGAAAGCCCCCAGATCGTTCTTTAAACGTCTGTTTGGGATAAAATAGAGTTACATTATGGAACAGAAAAGCCTTGATATGTTTGAAGTGGTAAGGATCTTGAGCGCTTCGCGCTGGTTGATCATCGGGATTGTCCTGGTAGTAGCGATAGCAGCAGTCGCGTATAGCTTGCTTACGCCGGAGATATATAGATCGCAGGCTAGCTTCTTCGCTGTGGGAGATAGTGCCACAGAACTACCAATCGATATCCCTGGTTTGTCTGGCTTGGCGTCAGGTCTTTTGGGTGGCGATAGTGGATCCAAGGCAGAAAACTTTGTTACAGTGCTACAATCCCGTACCATTGCAGAAGAACTGATCAGACAATTTGATCTGATTCACTATTTTGAATTTGACGATGCAGATAGTCTGCGAAATCTTGATGATGCTATCATCGCTGTGCGCGAAAAAATGCTTAGCGTAGGTTATGATTCTGGTAGCGGACTGATCAAGCTCAGTGTAAAATCCAAAGATAAGCAGCTATCGCTGGACATGGTGAATCACCTGCTTGTTGTCCTGGATCAGTACAACCGAGGACATAAACTGACTCAAAGTAAGCTTAACCGCCTGTTTCTGGAGGGAAGGGTATCTGAAGTAAAAGGAAAGCTTGATTCTTTGGTGATAGCCAATCAGAGATTTCAAGAAAGCAGTAAGGCAATCCATCTGGAATCCCAGACAAAGGCTCTAATGGATGCTTACAGCACACTCATAGCCGATGATATGAAAGCAGACATCGAACTGCAAATGCTGCAAGCCAGCTATGATAAGGATCATCCTGCAGTACGGGAAGCCGCGCTGAAGAAAAATATCATCAGCGGTAAGATACGGGATTTGGAAGCAAGCGGAAATACGCCTGAATACCTGATAAACATAGGGAAAATCCCTGCTGTTACTGCAGATTATCTGAGACTGGAGATGGAAACAAAGATCTACAAAAGTCTCTTTGAGTTTTTGTATCCCCAATATGAAGCAGCCCGCTTATCTGAGCTAAGAGATATGCCTACCATAGACATCCTGGATAGCCCGCGTCTGGCTGGACGAAGGGATTACCCAAAACGTGCTTTGATATGCGTGATATCTACCATTCTGGGCTTCTTCTTCGCCGTGTTTGTAGCCTTGGGCCTGGAGTTTTTAAAGCGTTTATACGCCAGACTGGTACAGAAACAGGGCATCGAAAGCTAATGCCGTCGATGAACCTCTAGCGATGGCTTCGACTTATAAAAGAGAGATAAACATGCATAGGTTTCAAGAACTCATAGATGTAGTAGCTGCCCTGCGAGACAGGGATAAAGGCTGCCCTTGGGATATCAAACAAACTGCCACTTCTCTGGTACCAAACTTCATTGAGGAGCTTTACGAAGCGGTGGAGGCCATCGAGGACAAGGATGATCCTGCGCTTTGTGAAGAACTCGGTGATCTCATGCTGCACATCGTGTTTCAGGTTCAGATTGCATCCGAAAACGAATCCTTCACGATGGACGATGTACTCAGCGCGATTGTAAATAAATTGATCCGCCGCCATCCGCACGTCTTTGGCGATCTGGATATCCAGACTGCTGAAGGAGTGAAGATGAATTGGGAACGCATCAAAAAGGCGGAAAAGAAGGATCGCGAGAGCGTATTGGATGGTATTCCCCGCGCCCTTCCTGCCCTCATTAAAGCTCAGCGCACTCAGGAAAAAGCAGCATCCGTCGGTTTTGACTGGCCTGATCTGAAGCCCATTCTGGCCAAGCTGGACGAAGAGCGTGAAGAGCTGATGGAAGCGATCGCGGCTGAAGATCAGGATGCCATCAAGGATGAACTGGGTGATCTGCTTTTTAGTGTGGTAAATCTCTCCCGTAAACTCGGCATTGATGCTGAAGCCGCTCTGAACGGGACTACTGCCAAGTTTTACCGCCGCTTCCGCTACGTGGAAGAGCAGTACAAAACGGGAGATATTCACAATGCCAGCCTCGAAGAACTCGACTGTCACTGGGAAGCCGCGAAAGAGCACTAATCGCTATCATGGTCTGCGGCTCTATCTGGTCTTCTCTTCGCTGATCATCTTTATCTTTTTCGCTGTATATACTCAGTTTCTGATCCAGAAGGCACGCCATGAACAGGAGTATGTGCCTCGCATTTTTGCCCAATACATAGCCTATACCGATGGTTATTTGCGCGCGGGTGAAAAATACGCCCAGTTACTCACCGAAGTCAGCTCCAAATACCTGCAGTTTACCGCCAAGAGAGATTTTCAACAACAACTATGGGATTACATTTCCACAGAGTTTATGCAGGAGAATCCCATCCCCATCATCATTACCGACGCCAGTCTGCAGCCCCTTTTGTGGAAAAACGTTCCAGTCTCTGCGGATACTTTATACGCCGATCTGAGCCCCGCCTCGCAGTTGCGCCTGGGCAGGATAATGAAACAGATGATACAAGCTCCCCTAGTGGACGATACTGTACTTACTGGCTTTGCCTTCTATGGAAAGCCCATCTCCTTTGAGCAATTTATCAAGAACATTGATTACAGCATCATCGTCACCGACCGCTTCCGTGAACCGCTTTTCTGGCGAAACGTGGGTATTTCTGAGAATGTGCGTTACAGCTCTTTGGCGATGCCCAGGCAGTATGAACTCATGCAAAAGCAAGAGAGCATGACCGAGGTTCCTCTATCCAATGAAGCTGATTCCCTGGGCTTCATCTATTTCAGCAATCCTCAATCCTTGTCTTACATCCGCTATATCATCATTTTAGAGCTATTTTTGGCACTGATGGTGGTCTTTTTCGGCTCTTACGGCTTCCTCCTACTTCGTCGCAGCGAAAAGGACACCCTGTGGATATCCCTGGCCAAGGAGACAGCGCATCAATTTGGCACTCCTATTACTTCACTGATGGGCTGGATCGATTATATCTCCGAAAGCCCGGCGGAAGGGGTGCAGCGTCCTGATATGTCCAAGATCGTCGATTTCATGAGAGCAGACCTGAAACACCTGCAAAACATCGCTTCCCGCTTCGGAAAAGTGGGTAGCATCACCAAGCTGGAATCCTACAATCTGCATCAGATCCTCTTTGATACCGTGGAGTACTTCCGGCATCGCATGCCCCATCTGGGTTCCCGCATCGACATCCATCTGATCAGTAAGATTGAGGATGTGGAGGTGTTGATGGATCTGGAATTGATCAAATGGACCTTGGAAAATCTGATCAAGAACTGCGTGGATGCTATGACCGGGAAAGGGGGGAACATCATCATCACTGCCACGCAGAAGGATTGCTTTGTCTATGTGCATATCCGCGACGAAGGCAAAGGCATCCCCCGCAGCCAGTGGAAAAAGATCTTCGATCCCGGCGTCACCACCAAAACCCGCGGATGGGGACTGGGACTCAGCCTCGCCAAACGCATCATCGAAGAGTATCACGAAGGACGCATCCGCGTGCTGGAAAGTGCCATCAATGAAGGTACTACGATTGAGATCAAACTGAAAGCCAGCCAACAGAAAAAGGGGGGATCATGAACTATATCATTACGCGAGAGCAAATGCGATATCAGGATACGCGAACCATCGAAGAAGCCGGCGTAGCCTCCGCTATACTGATGGAAACCGCGGGAGCGCGCTGCGCCGATCTGATTCTGAGAGAATACTCTCTGGAGTCTTTCAGTGATATCCTGGTAATCTGCGGACATGGCAATAACGGCGGCGATGGCATGGTGATCGCCAGACACCTTTACTGTGCGGGCCACAGGACATCCATAATGCTTGCAGATCCAGGTCCGATGAGCCCCGAGACCGAGGCTAATCTAATGATCTGCAGGAATCTGGATATACCAATCTATGAGACCGATGATGCGAGTGAACTGGATATCGAAGATGTCACCCTGATCATCGACGCGCTTTATGGTATCGGGTTCAAGGGCGAACTAAAGCCAAATCTGCAGCATATGGTGGCGAGTCTTGACTTTTGCCTCTGCCCCAAGATCGCCATCGACATTCCCTCAGGTATAGATGCCGATACAGGTACTGGTACTGCCCTCAAAGCAGATCTCACTATTGCCATCGAAGAGTATAAATATGGTCATTTCCTGGCCCAGGGTCCTACCTATTGCGGCCAATTGAGAGTGGTACCGATTGGCGTCCCGCGCATTTACAAAAAGGATTGCCACAGTTTTGTGTTGCATCCGGATGATCTCACTCTCCCCTATCGGGAAGAAAGCGCTCACAAGGGACAGTTTGGCCGGGTGCTGCTCTTTGGCGGCAGTCCGGATTTCCCGGGTAGCATCATGCTGAGCGCAAAGGCTGCCCTAAAGAGCGGTGCAGGCTTGATATACCTCTATTCCAGAGCAGAAAACCTGATGTTTTACACTGGCTGCGCAGAGATAATGCCTCGCGCCATTCCCATGGATTCGAAGGGAATGCCGGATCAGGAAGCCTTAGAAAGAGTTTTAAATGCCGCCACTGCGATTGTTGTGGGTCCAGGCATGGGACAGGACGCCTATGCGCACAAAGTGCTTGAAACGGTGCTTAAATGCAGTTCTGTGCCCACGGTCATCGACGCCGATGCCATCAGTCTGATCGCCAGAGACCCCGAGTTGCGGGAACTGATGGATAAAGAGCATTTCATCCTCACACCTCACAAGGGAGAGTTTTGCCGCCTGATGAATCTGGTAATGGAAGACCTGGACAAGGACCTCATAGCCCAGATCGAAGCTTTCCGCGCCAGGCATCGCTGTAAACTGCTGCTCAAAGACCATCGCAGCATCTATGCTGATCAGGACAGGATCCTCGTGCTGGTTTCCGGTAACGACGCTCTGGCCACTGGTGGTAGCGGAGATGTATTATCCGGCATCATTGCATCATTTGCCGCGCAGGGATTGGAATCCCATATTGCTGCCAGCTCTGCCTCGTTATTGATGGGGAAAACTGCGGAAATGCTCTGTCAGGGTAGGCACAGCTACAGCGTTCGCCCCTCTGATATTATAGAACACCTTGGAGATAAAGATGAGTAAGCTTTCCAGTATGAACACCCCGATTTTCTGGGCCGAAGGCCATCCAGGTCGTTTAAACCGCGAACAGTGGTCTCTTCAGATCACCGGCGCATGCAGCGAACCTGGCATTTTTAGCTGGCAGGATTTGATGGCGATGTCCTCAGTAAGCGTGGAAGGCCGCCTTACCAGCGTTACCCGTTGGTCAGTGTTCGGTTCCTGGACCGGTATTCCCATATCCGATCTCCTTTCCAGGGTAAAGATGCTCCCTTCCTGCAAGTACATCCGGTTCTGGTCGGTGGGCATGGTCTATGATACCTCCATATCGCTATTGACTGCGCAAAGAGAGAAGTCGCTGGTGGCCTGGGCTTTTGACGATGAATTGCTGGACGAAAACTACGGGGGTCCCTTACGTGCCTTTATCCCTTACCTTTGGGGGTACAAGTCTGCAAAGAGTATTGTCAAAATTGAGCTAATGGAGCACTATGTCCCCGGTTTCTGGGAATTGCGCGGTTATACTGACAGCGGACAGATCGAAGCCGGCCCCTGCCGTGATATCAATGACGGCGGCAAGCTCAAGGAAATAGCCGGTAATGACGAAGTGAAGGGTTTTGTCTCTGAATGAAGCTGTGGGTCACTTATCTCAGGGCAATCGGGGCGATGTTTTGTTGGGCGATCACCTTTGTCTGGTACAAAATCGCCTATGAAAGCTATCGTACCTACGAGGTTGTCTTTCTGCGTCTGTTATTGGCTTCGGTATTGCTATTTGCGCTGATATCGCTTACCAGACACTGGCAAAAATTGGAGCGCAAAGATCTCTGGCGCATGATGCTGGTGGCTTTCTTTGAGCCATTCCTTTACTTCAATGGCGAGGGCAATGGCATGCACTTTGTATCCAGTTCTCTGGGCAGCATCATCATCGCCACCATCCCTATCTTTGCGGCAGTGGGGGCATGGCTATTCCTGAGGGAAAAGCTGAGCATCCACATCCTTGCCGGCATCGTACTCTCCTGTCTGGGCGTTGCCATCATGAGCATTGGCGGCGGGGCCTTGAAGGGAACCCTTACTGGCATCATGTTTCTGGTTCTGGCGATCTTTGGTGCAGTGGGTTACGGGCTCACTGTGCGGCCATTGACGCTCAAATACAGCACGCTGACCATCGTTGCCTATCAGACACTCTTTGGGGCGATCTATTTCCTGCCCATGTTTTTGCTCATAGATGGCGCTCATTTTGCCTCTGTGACACATTCTCTGCGGGGGCTAACCACTATAGCAGCGATGAGCCTTTTCGCCACTATCGGCGCTTTCGTGCTCTATACGGACGTGATCCGCAGCCTAGGCGTGGCCAAGAGCAACATCTTCACCAATCTCATCCCCGTCTTCAC
>JAGOKK010000143.1 GCA_017994635.1 Candidatus Cloacimonadota bacterium
GACTGAAAGCACCCAGGATGATGGTAAAAACCACCCAGCCGATGAGGTCATTGATCGTGAGCGCAGATACTATCAGAAAGCCCGTATCACTCTTTAGAATATTGAGATCATACATCACGCGGATGGCTACAGGCAAAGCGCTGATGGTCATAATCGTGGAGGCAAAGAGGGTGAAGATGAAGCGGCGGGAGGGATCCACCAAATAGGCATCATGAATCAGATAAATGGGGATAAAGGCGATGAGAATAGGCACAATCAGGTCGGTGATGGAAATCGTTAGCGCTTGTCCCCGCTGTTTCCAGATTCTGCTGAAATTGACGTCCAGGCCTGTTTCCATCAGTAAATAGAAGTTTCCGAACCAGGCAATGGTCTCCAGCATGGAGATTTGTAGCGGATCACGGGGAAACAGATAGGCCTGATATTCTGGCAGGTATCTGCCAAAGAGCGCCGGGCCCAATATCAGCCCTACCAGCACTTCGCCGGTAATGGTGGATTGCTTGAATCGTTCAAATAATAATCCTGCCAGCTTGCTCACCCCCAAAAGGATGGCAAATTGCAGCAGGAAGATCATTAAGTTATGCTCTGTGAGAAACTTCATAGTGAGTACAAGCATTTTGCAGACAAGTGGTGAAGTCAAGTTATTTTAAATGAACGAAAGATTCTGCTTGACATAATTGGCGTAGTGTAATACTTGGCTACAGCACCATCGATGTACTTAAGTACCGATGTCATAGAGGTGAGTATGAATACGTTCAATAACGATTCGCCCTTGTACCTGCAATTGCGCCGGCACATTGAAGCACGAATCATCAGCAAAGCCCTAAGGGAAGAGGAAGCACTGCCCTCATTACGGGTATTGGCTCAGGATTATAACCTGAATCCGATCACCGTAGGCAATGCCCTGTCTGCGCTAATCGAAGCAGGCATTCTCCTCAAAAAGCGTGGCGTGGGAAATTTCGTGGCTCCCGGTGCCCGGGAAAAGCTGATCGCCGAAAAGAGCAAAGACTTTATCACAGAGCAGTTGGAGCCGCTTATCAAGCTGGCCAGACAGCTGGAATTACCAAAAGCAACCCTTATTAGCACCATCGATACCATTTATGGAGGAACCAATGAATAATCCCGGATTCACCTATGAGATTCACAATCTCAGCAAGTATTATGGCAAGTTCAAGGCCCTGGACAAGGTGGACCTGAACCTGGAACAGGGTAAGATCATCGGGCTGCTGGGCAAGAATGGTGCCGGTAAAAGCACCCTGATGCGTTGCATGCTGGGCTTTTTGCAGCATGATGGCGAAGTGTATCTGGATGATAAATTGCTGGTTCATCGCGATCACCGCATCTTCGAAAAGGTAGCCTTCATTCCCGATGTGAGCGGTTTGGACGATCGGCTAACGGTGCAGCAAACCATCGACTACATCAAGGGAGTTAATCCCCGCTGGAACGAAGAGCGTGCTGCCAGATTCATGGAGATCAGCAATCTGCCCTTAAAGAAGAAGGTAGGCAAGCTCTCCAAGGGTATGAAAACCAAGCTCTATCTGCTGATCACGCTATCATTGGACGTAAATTATCTCTTGTTGGACGAGCCGACTTTAGGCCTGGACATCGCCTTCCGCAAGGAATTCTTCAATACCATCCTGGGCGAATTCTTCGATGAAAGTAAAACCATCCTCATCTCCACGCACCAGATCGAAGAAATTGAGGATATGCTGCAGGAGATCATTTTCATCGATAATGGCCACATCCTGCTGCATGAAGATGTGGAAACCCTGAAAAGCTGCTATCGGATAGTAAGCCTGCCCATCGATAGGGCTGAAGAAATCTACACCTATCAGCCCAAACTGGTGTCCAAGTCTCTCGGCTTCATCAGCGCGGTGCTGGATTCCAGCATCAATATCGAGGGTGCCACTTACGCCAGGGCAAATCTTGCAGACATCTTTCTGGCCGTGGTAGGAGGAACTCATGAAACAAATTAAAGCCTTACTCATCAAGGAATGGCGCACTCATCGTGTCACTTTGCTTGCCCCCACGATCTTCACGGTTGGCTCATATTTGATCGGCATTTTGGGCATCATTATCGCCCTGATTAAAGGTGAAGAACTAAGTGCCATCGTCAGTTTCGGCAAGATCCCTCCCCAATATGCCTCAATCATGCTCTATGGCACGGTGTATGCCCTGTCCGTATTTGTGGGTGTGATTGGGATCGTGGCAGCCATAATCCTTGCGGATAGCCTCATCAATGGCGGCTTCAAAAGGAAATGCGAGATTCTGCATCTCTCGCAGCCGGTATCCGTTATCAAGATTATGCTTTCCAAGTATGCGTTCATCATGAAGGGACTCTTTATTCAGCTTGCGGTGCTCACCTTCATCAATGGCCTGGTGGTTTACCTCTTTCAGAGCTATGTGATGCCCACGGATATTTACTACTTTGTGACGGCCTGGGCTCAAGCCCTTCTGGAAGTATGCTTCAGCCTGCTCTTTGTGGGCTCGATGTTCTGGTTCTTTGCTGCGCTCTTCAAGCGGAAGTCCTTCTTTATGGGCTTGTTGCTCATCTTCGGCATCCAGGCTGCGATCAGCATTCTGAATTACACTTCGGGGCTGCATATTCCTTCCCTGCTTGGTTACATTGCCCAAATGGCCTCGATTCGCGTAGATTCCTCCATGGAGCTGCTAAATTACAGTACTATTTTCACAGTCATTTCCGCCAAGTGGAGCTATCTCTTCTCCTGGCATACCCTGCTGAAAATCCTCTACAGTGCCATCTTCTTCGTGGCCGGCAGCACTCTGTATCTGAAACGTGAACTGAGCTGAGAACCGGTTAACGGGTTAACAAATAAACAGATTAACAGGTGAATTGTTAGGGCGGACGCTGTTCCGCCCTTTTGTCTTGGGGGTATCAAAACCGCCATTGTCCATTAGTAGAAGTAGTTATAGCTACTATGCTGCTGCCCCTACAGCCAATCCAGGTGCAACGCTTATGAACTGGGGATCGAAATCGGGTATCATGTGTATTGGATCCCTAGTATGAGTAAGGAAGAGATGAAGTGCTCTACGAATTTTGGTTTGCTCAGATTTGGATAAATGTACGTAAAAATATCTTGACATCACTAGCACTAATCGCTAAAC
>JAGOKK010000003.1 GCA_017994635.1 Candidatus Cloacimonadota bacterium
TTTGAGATTACAGATTCTGCTGAAGACGTCAACCTAAACCTCAGCCTGAAAACAGAAGGTATTGAGATGGCAACCGTACGAGTATCCAGTACAGCGGAAGATGATGTGCGGGAGATCCGTCCCAGCCTGATCCGCCGGAATACCGAAGATATCAAGACCGTTGTTTCTCCGATAGAGGCGGATGTATTCCGGGCGGTGCTTGCTTTGCCCGGAGTGGCCCCCATTTCAGATTTTTCTTCTGGCTTGTACGTGCGCGGGGGGTCGCCCGATCAGAATCTGATTCTTTTGGATGATATCGACGTATACAATCCCAATCACTTTGGCGGTGTCTTCAGCACTTTCAATAGTGATGCGGTGGAAAACATCGATCTCATCAAAGGAGCTTATCCTGCCAAGTACGGCGGGAGGTTATCCAGCGTGTTGGACGTCACCAACCGTCAGGGAAACCGGGATCATCATCAGGGTACAGCCCGCTGGTCCTTGATCTCCACTTCTGCCACTCTGGAAGGGCCATGGCGCATCGGAAATCAGAGCGGCAGCTACATGGGATCAATCCGGCGTACCTACCTGGAATTGGTAAAGGCAGCATTTGATGAATTGCCGGATTACTACTTTTATGATGGCCATGTAAAATTGAATTGGGATATCAGTACCAATGACAAGATCTCCACCAGTGCATATTTTGGTCGCGATAAACTGAAGTTTGACGTGGGGCAGCTATTAAAGTTGGACTGGGGAAATCGCACTTTCACCACGCAGTGGGTGCATCTCTTCAATCCCCGGTTGTTTTCTCAATTCATCATTGCCGGCAGCGATTTTACCAGTTACTTTGATCAAGTATCCTCAGAAGGTGAAAGCGTATTTAAACGTGATAACGGCATCCAGGATCTCAGCAGCAAAGCCATGCTAACCTGGCGCCCCAACAATCAGCATGAAGCAGATTTTGGCTATGAATTGAAGTTTAACAAGACCTGGCTCAAATCCAGCTCCAGCTATCAGTTTGATGAGAACTCCATGCCGAATGTAGTGGTATCGTCCCTCACCAGTAGTGCTTACGCGCAGGATACCTGGGATCTGGATGCCTTGTGGACTTTGCAACCCGGGTTGCGTCTTTCCTGGTATCAGAGCCTGGATATCAATCTGGATCAAATCCCGGATGCCTCATACGTGAATCTTGATCCGCGCTTGTCCATTCGCCGCAAGCTCAATCTGGCTGAAAGCGTCTATGCCAGCTATGGATTCTATCACCAATATCTTACCCTGCTTGCTGCCGATATCAGCACGCCCTTTGACGTATGGTTCCCCTTGGACGGGAGCTTGAAGCCGGGTAACAGCCATCACTTCCTGCTGGGTTACAAGAACCAGTTTTCGAGAGACCTGGCGCTGGATTTGGAGCTGTATTACAAGAGCTATGATAATATCCTGGAATACGATGCGGCTACGGATTATGACTGGGACAATGAGACCGGCACCCTCTCCGATGTATTTAATCAGGGTAAGGGCTACACTTATGGAGCCGATCTCTTGCTCCGCACCTACTGGCGCGGGCTGGAAGGCTTCATAGGCCTAACATTGAGCAATACCCAGCGCAAGATAGATAACATCAATATTGATCCCAATACTTTGCAGGCGCAGAGCTTTTATCCCAAATACGACCGTTCTTATGCCCTGTCCGTAGTACAAACCTTCAATCTCAGCCAGTTTACCGGCAAACAGGTATTGGGTTCGGACATGAAATTGGGGATCAACTTTTCCCTCAATTCCGGGCAGCCAACCGATAAACCGGAGCGGGTGTATTTTGATGGGGATGATTATCAGATCATCTCTTCTTACAAGGATCGAGACCGCCTCCCCTCATACTGCCGCCTGGATCTGAGTACCAAGTATGAATGGCAAAAATCCTGGGGTTCGATTGAGCCTTACTTTGAGATCATAAACGTGCTGAACCGTAAGAATGTAGGCTGGCGATCCTATACCATCGGTCCCGATGACAATGGTGATTTGGGGCTGCAAACCAGCGACAGCACGCAATTTCCCATTCTGCCTTTTGTAGGAGTGAACGTAAAATGGTAAGATACATACTTGTCAGTCTCGTTGCCCTGTTGCTGCTTGCCGGCTGTGAGAATTACACCTCCGGTCCTCGCTTTGAAGGTGATGTGTATAGCATTGCCGGGATGCTGATCTCAGGAAAATCCATCAATACCGAGCACCCGATTTATATTACCCGCAGCTCGGATATTGATTCTTTTGATCCCATGAACATCTTCGTTACTGAAGCCGTGGTGGAAATCACAGATCTGGACACCAATGAATCCTGGCTCTTGAGCCTGAGTGTGGATATGGAGCAAATGAAGCTGAAGTGGGTGGATCCCGCAGAGCATATCATTCAGCCTTTGCACAGCTACCGTATTGAGGTTACTATTCCCGGATATGATAAAACCATCTCAGCCCAAACGACTGTGCCGCAGGACGTAGAGGTCAATACGGACTACTTTGGACACAACGTGCAAGGCGAAGGATTCTCGGCCGATCCGGAAAATCCAGGCTACATGCTGTATGAAGAATCTGATCTCAGATACCCCTTGGGGATAAATACCTTTGATGTGGCGGGCTCCCACAATGTGATGGTAGAAATGTTTTGCCTGGAAGAGTTTAGCACCGATCTGGAATTTACCACCGTCATTTTGGGCTCCAGCCACCCCACTGAAGATATGGAAGATGCGTATTACAGCAGCGGCGAAGGCATTCGCAGGATCAGTTTCCTGGCCAAAATGACCTCTTCTATTCAGCCCGAGCATACTGATAATTACATAGTGCTGAGGGATTACAGGCAGGCCTTTGTCTTCTTTGGAAATTACAAGGTTTCAGCCTATATCACCGATGACAACTACTATCGATACAAGTATATGCCGGAAGGCTATCTATATGGCGGGGTTCAGAACGCCCTGGGCTACTTTGGCTCCGCTTCGGGATCCGTTTTTTACACCAAGGTGCTAAAACAGGCCCCGACTATTTGATCCCATACCGTTTAATCTTGCGGCAGAGCGTCGATTCAGTCATGTTGAGAAGCTTTGCCGCAGTTTTTTGTTTACCACCGGTTTTACGCAAGGCTTCTATGATCCGCTCGCGGTCCAGTTCCTTGATATTGTGGTCGATCAAGCTGCCGCTCAAGTGTTTGTTTCTTCTGAAGGCATCAATGTTGTCCAGGATTTCTCCCGTCCATACCGGTGCGTAGTAAAGGATGAAGATGCGTTCGATGATGTTCTTCAGTTCGCGCACATTTCCAGGGAACTTGTAACTGCCTAGCCTGTCGTAAAAGCTATCTTTGATCTGGGGTAAACGCTTGGTTGTCTCGCGGGAAAAATCACGGGCGAATTTCTCTACCAAAGGTTTCACATCCTCGATGCGTTCCCTCAGGGGTGGAATGTTGATCTCGAGCGTATTCAGCCGGTGTAGAAGGTCCATGCGAAACTTGCCGCTTTGAAACATCTCCAGGGTATCCTGATTGGTGGAAGATACGATGCGGCACTTGATCGGAATTGGATTTGCTTTGCCCACAGGGATAAAGCTTCTGGTATCCAGCACGCTTAGGAGTTTGATCTGAAATTCAGAGGGGATTTCCGATATCTCATCCATGAACAGGGTGCCGGTGCCGGCTTGCTCAAAATAGCCGATGCGTTCTTCTTCTATGCCTGTCAACGGGCCTGCTGCAGAGCCGAAAAAATCGATATCAAACAGAGATGGGGAGATCGAGGCGCAGTTCACGGTTATGAAGGGGGCGTTCTTTTGCGCGGAGCTGTAGTGGATCATCTGTGCCAGAACTTCTTTACCCGTACCGCTTTCGCCCTGGATCAATACGCTGGCTTCCTGGTGCATTGCGGCCAATACTGCACTATCTATCACGCGCTTAGCGGCCTTGGTTTCACCGATGAAGCGGGCAGCTTGACGCCGGGTAATCTCCAGCAGTAGATTGTCATATTTCTCGCGTAAGGCCTTGGAATCTGCCATGATTTCTTTTAGTTTTAGTTCGCTGGCGTGGCTGTTGCTATTGCGTAAGGTGTTTATGAATGAGGTATTGAGTTCATCCACTTTGGTCATCGCGGCATAAGCTCGCACAAAATCCTTGCGTTGCTCATAGTAATGTGCGATCAGGCGTGTAACGCGGATCAGTTGCAGAGGCCGGTTGTGTTCCCGGTAAAAGTGCGATGCTGCCTTGAGGCGCGATATGGCTTCATCCCACTGCTTCAGGGAAATCATGGAAAGGGCGATGTTGGAGCTTAATTCCATCTTCATCTCGTCCGTTCCCGTCTCGTTGATCAGCTTCTCGGCTTCCAGCTGATATTCGAGGGCTTGTTTGCTCTCTCCCAGATCGTTCAATGTATTCGAGAGTTTATTGTAGATGTCAAAATGCGTAAGGGGCAGTTTCACTTTGTTATCGGCAAGAACCTCCAGGCTCTGCTTGAAAAAGAGTACCGAGGCATGATGATCCTTCTGGAGATTCTTCATGATGCCGTAGTTATAATTCAAATCCACTTTATACGCCGGAATCCGCAATTGTTCGATCAACCCAGATGACAGATGATAAAAGCGTTCCGCAATCTCGTATTTGCCCAATTGTGAGCATACACTCACCATCTCAATGCAGATCTGCAGGCTTTGGATGCTGATCTGGTTCTGGGACGCCACATCATACGCCGCGCTGAAGTAGTTCAGCGCCGTTTCTTGCTCTGAGCAGAGATTGTAGATCTGCCCCAGACACCGCAAAACGCTAGTGCGGCAATAGGGATGCTCGGCTTTATCCAGCCTTTCACTGATCAGTTCCGCTGCATCCTGAACTGGGCCGAAACTGAGGTACTTTTGAGTGATTTGTATGCATTTGGCTAACAAGCTTACATCAGGGGGGGTGTTCTTCCCTATCAGTTGCGCGGTTTCATCGCTGTAATTCTTTACTGCCTGATGGTCTCCCAAACGCTGGTAAATGCCGATCAGGGCAAAGATATTGAAAGCTGCCAGTTCCGGCAGATCAAGCAGGGCAAGCTCGCGATAGTTTTCTATGGCCAAAGCCAAAGCCTCTTCCAGCTTCAATGCACCTAACAGGGCATGCACCTTGGCCACTCTGATTGCGGCTCGTTCTTCAGGTGTGAAACTGCCCGATTCTTCATCGATAGCGATGTAGATAAGCGGGTCTCTGGCCATTAAGATCATCTGGTGAAGCATTGCGGTGTATGCGTTTGTGGACATTGGAATCTCCTTACTATGGAGGCAAGCTATTTGAAGCTGGACTTTATGTCAATACAAAAAATTGCATAGCACAAAAGGTTGAAATATCCATTGCTGGAGCAGCCAACAGACCTCTGAGTACCGGGACTTGCAATATTTCAAGGCTGTCTTCGCAGTAACAGCCACATGAAAAAAGGACAGCCAATTGCCGCCGTTACTACTCCAACCGGTAACTCCATTACAGTCATGCTCTTAGCTATGAAATCAGCTAATGTGAGGAATAGAGCACCGAGGATCAGGCACGCGGGGAAAATCTTTTTTTGCGTTCCTGGAATCATCATTCTCACAATGTGCGGAGTGATCAGACCCACAAAGCCGATTATGCCCGCATATGATACCACGATGCCGATCAGAACGGAGCTGAGAACAAACACCTGCTTGCGCAATCTGTGTACATCGATTCCCACGCTGGCAGCGTAATGATCGGAAGCGCTCATGATGTCCAGTGCTCTGCTTTTCAGGTACAGCCAGATCAGGATGCTGATATTCAGTACGCTGAGCCCAAGGAAGATATGCCATTCACGATAGCTGAATATTCGGCCCAGGTTACCCATCAAAGTACTCATGATCAATGCAGTATCCTCTCGATTCAAATACATGATCAGGGATATCCCACTGGAAAAGAACATCCCCACGATTACCCCCGCGATGATCAAACGGCTGCGGTCAAACATGCCGTTCTTTTGAGCCAGACGCCAGACCAGCAACATGGTAAGAATTGCACCAATGAAACCGCCCAGGGGCATCAGGACGATCAGCCCCAATGCCGCCATGAGTATGCTGCCAAACGCCGATCCCGATGAAATGCCAAGTATATAAGGCTCCGCCAGTGGATTTGCCAGCATCAATTGATACACAGATCCGATTGCCGCCAGGCTCATTCCAGTGATTACGGTCAGGCACAGCCGGGGTACTCTGACCTGCCACAGGATGTTGGGATCGGGATTTCCCCAGAGCAGATACAGGGCAAAGATGCCCAAAGCGATTGGTAGGATCAGTATTGCCAGAGCCTTACCGGACCTGCTCACCTGATGCTATCCCTGTAGATATCATAGATTTGACTCAGTTTGCGCAGACCTTCCACGATCCTTGGTCCTGCTCTCTGGATCAGGTCGGGATTGATGCTATCTTCAAAGAAAATCATGGAATCCCTGATCGCCGGGATGTCCTGCCAGCCTTTGCGGCTTCTAATATTTTGTAGGCTGTCCTGCGAATAGCAGATCATAATGTCTGGTTTGGCGGAGATCACATCCTCCGCTTTTACCCGGCTGTAATCTCGTTCCAGAGTGTCAAAGACGTTGTTTCCGCCTGCGATCTCGATCAATTCACCCACAAAGGAATTGTCAGCCACGCTCATGATGGGATCGCGATAGATCTCCAGATACACCTTGGGGATGCTCTTACCGGCGTTGCTTTGCCTCAGCGCGTCAATCTCGTTTTGCATGCTTTGAACCAGGGCTTCGGCTTCTTTATCGGTTCCAGTAATTGCGCCGACACGCTTGATGCCCTCGTAGATTTCCGCCACACTCTTTGGGTAAACGCTCACCACCTGGTAACCCAGGCGTTCCAGATCCTTACTGATACCCTCTTGCTCCAGCCCAGAACTAAAGATCAAGCTTGGTTTTATGGCAATCACGTTCTCAGTTTTGATGGCTCCGAAAGCTCCCACTTTGGGGATCTTCAGCAAGCTTGGAGGATAGGTGCATTCGTCGGTCAAGCCTACGATTCGGTCTTCCAGGCCCAGGGCTGCCAGGATCTCGGCAATCTCAGGAGATAGCACCACGTAACGGATTTCATCCGTTCTCTTGTCAGCTTGTTGGCAGCTGAGACTCATCAGGATCAACAGCAGCATGATGAAACTTGTTGCTCTACGCATTACGCAGTATTCCTCATTGTTTTTTTCTATACTTCCCTTATACTATATCAGGTATTTCCCGCTCGCCGGGCTTTTCTGTGGCGACGGGATAAAGGCTCAGCATATGTGTAAATTGTCAAGCTCAATGTCACCCAATCCTGATTTCCTGGGGAGTGCTATCCTCGTCAGAAGGCTTGTACCCATATAGTGTGTATCTGTTGCCCCCTACCAGCCTGTATTCTCCTCGGACTCCTCCCGAACGCCTCTCCAATGCAGGTTCGGGTGGCATTCAAGAGGACTCCGAGGAGGATTCAGGCTGGTAGGGGGCAAGCAATAGTATAGTGTATCTGTCCGCGTCACTATCGTTGTTAATACACCCTGGATCAGTCACGGTTACAGTCCACAACAGCGTTTCTGGTTGATGGACAATTTGGTTGACGGAAAAGCGTTGTTAAAATGCAGTGTATCAATGGGGAAAATATGAAGAATCAGTATTCGGAAGAGGCCCGCAAGCGGGTTTTTGAGCAGTTGGATGAGTTGACCAGGGTTGAACGTGCCCGGGCGTTGGAGATTATCGACGAGACCGAGGCATTTTTACGGGATACCGATCTGGATGAGTATCCCATTATGCGTATCAATATCCTGATCGGCTTAGCGCGGTATTATGTGAACAGCCGCGATATCGTCGCCGCAGAAACAGTTTTGAACCGTGCTCTTGACATAGCACAGAGTTACGATATTCCCGAAGAAGTGTTCCACGTCAATTCCACCATAGCGATCGTCCATTCCATGCGGGGAGATCACCTGAAAGCCATATACATCTGGGAAGATATGCTGGCAATGATGGATAAGGATCACGCAATGCATAGGCCTATCATAAACAATCTCGTAGTGGCTTATGGCTATACGATGCAATTCACTCGTGCTGTGGATCTTTGCTATCAGCTCTTGCAAGATCTGGACGAGGGCGAGGACGATATCGATACACGGGTGTCGGCATTGATCAATCTTGGTAATGCCTACGGTCCCTTGAAAAGCCACGACAAGGCCCTGAAAGCATATCAAGATGCCTATGAACTGGCCGCGAAAATACAAAATGTACCCTATCAGAGCTATGTGCTGAGCAACATGTCGGGCACTCTGGGCGATCTCAACCGATATCAGGAAGCCTACGATGCCGCATTGAAAAACTATGAAATCTGCAAAGATTATTACGGGAATGAGCAGATAGCCGATGCTCTAAGTTTATTGGGCTCCACATGCAACAGACTGGAACGCTACGATGAAGCCGAGAAGTACCTGCTGGAAGCTCTCACCCTCCGAGATTCAAAATCCGATCGCGTGGGACATCTTAGCAATCTTATTCACCTTGCCACCATGCATCTGCGGCAATTGCACTTCAACGAAAGCCTGCCCTATCTGGAGGAAGCGGAGCCGCTGGCCATGGAGCTTAGTGTCTTGCATCACCAAATCAGCGTGCATAAACTCTACGCGGAATACTATCAAGGGGTGGGGGATTATCAAAAGGCAAATGGGCACTTGCGGCTGATCTCCGATCTACAGGATAAGCAATACAGCGAAGTCTCTGAAAAGATGATATCAAAACAGGAAGCCGAGTACCTACGGCGCAAGATCGAGCTTCAAAATGACAATTACCTGAAAAAGAATGAGGAATTGGAATCGTCCAATCAGCTCATCCAACAGCAATCGGATCAGCTGGAGAAAAGCAATCAGGAATTGCATGCATCCATGGGGATGTTAAATCGGCTGATCTCCATTATTTCCCACGATGTTCGCGGGCCTGCAGCAAACAGCGCCGCTGCGCTCAGAATGATCCAGGAAGGCAGCTTTTCGGCAGAAGCATCACAAGAATTGATCGGGCATATCATCGATAGCCTTGATGGCGTTACCGATCTTTTGACCGAGATTATGATCTGGATCGAATCCCGCAGCTTCAGCAAGGAAGTGGATCGTTTGATGCAAAATGTAAATGTGATGTCCATCCTTGAGCCCGTGCTGAAGCTGTACCAAAGCCACATAAAGCAAAAAAACATACATCTGAATCTAAGCTGTCCACACCGTGATTTTGAGACCCATACCGAACCTAACACTCTCAAGATTGTGCTGCGCAATATCGTCAGCAATGCTGTCAAGTTTACTCCAGAAGGTGGTATAATCACGATTTCCGGAGAGCATACTTCGGAGCATCTCGTTCTCAGTATCCGCGATTCCGGGATGGGGATGAGCAAAGAAGAAGTGGAGACTCTGCTCACAGAAGGATTGAAATCCAAGCTGGGGACGCAGAAAGAGATCGGAATGGGGCTGGGATTGCGTTACAGCCTGGGGTATCTCAAGCTATTGGGAGTGGATTTTGAAATCAACAGCGAACCGGGGCATGGCACCGAGTTTGTGCTGAAGCTTCGTTTGGCCAAGTCTGAGTAAAGGAGTGTCCGGCGGTATTTGTGATGAATTGTAGATTACCATGGAATGCAAGCCAGCGCTTGGTGCGTCCAGGCAGGAGGGTTTGACGTGCCTTCCAGTAAGTTTCTGGATACTATACTGCTGATCCTGGGGCTCCTGATCAGCCTCCTGGTGGTGGCTTCCATCATTCAATTGATCTTGGGCGGCGACTTACTGCAGACCTTTCAACGCGTTACTTCAAACGTCATTTACTTCATTTTCGGTCTAACCATCTTTCTCATCATAGTAGTGCTGGTGCTGGAAAATTCATCTCCAGTTCACACTCTGGCCTGGATCATGGTGTTGATTTTCATCCCCGTGGTTGGCTTTATCTTCTATCTATTCTTCGGACGAAATTGGCGCAAGATCAAGCTTTTTAACCGCAAAGAGCTCTTCGACAAGGAACTGCTGAAAGCACTCAGCTATTTGATTCCGGATTTTCACGGTTCCCTCTTGCAGCACAATCTGGAGCACAAGCTGCACCGATTGCTGAAGAACAACAGCAAAGCAATCCTGACAGGGCACAACCACATTGAGCTTTACAGCGATACGGGGGGTGCCTTCAGCGCCATCTGTGATGCGATCCGCAAAGCCACTCATCATGTACATCTGGAGTACTTCTCCATAGCCAATGACAGCACGGGAAACTATCTGAAAGACTTATTGATCGAGAAAGCCGCTCAGAATGTGGAAGTTCGATTCATCTACGATGATGTGGCTTGCTGGAAGTTGCCGCGCCATTTCAAACGGGCCTTAGTGAAGGCTGGAGTCCATTTTGTCCCTTTCATGCCGGTCTGGATCCCCTTTTTGAACAGCCGCATGAACTACCGTAATCATCGCAAACTGATAGTAGTTGATGGCCGCATAGCTTTTTTGGGAGGACTCAATATCGGTGATCAATACCTTGGCAAGGATGCATATTACGGTTATTGGCGGGATTCTGTGGCAGTGTTTGAGGGTGAAGCCGTTCTCAGTATGCAGGCCATCTTTATGGGAGACTGGTTCTTTGTGAGTGGGGAACGCATCTTTGAGAATAGTAAACGATCAGCATATCTGAATGTGGAGGCTGTGCATCATATCCAACAAATCAGCCCGGTTCAGATCGTAGCCAGCGGCCCCGATACGAATCACGCCAGCATTCTGCAGCTCTACTTTTCCGCCATTGCAAATGCCCATCGCCAGATCAGGATCAATACTCCCTATCTCATTCTCAATGAAGCGTTGCTAATGGCTCTGAAGACTGCTGCCATCAGCGGAGTAAAAGTGCAGATCATTCTCCCCGCCAAAGCTGACCACTGGATCGTCTTCTGGGGCAGCCGTTCATATTTTCAGGAGCTTCTGGAGGTTTCTGTGGAAATCTATGAGTACCAGCGCGGCTTCATGCATGCCAAGATCCTGATTATTGACGATGAAATCCTGGGTCTGGGAACGGCCAACATGGATTTGCGCAGCTTTAACCACAATTTTGAGCTCACTGCTCTGGTTTATGAAGATGCTCTTGTGGCAGAGGCGATAAACTCGTTTGAGATCGACCTGAGCTATAGCAAACAGATTGATCTCGAAGAGTTTAAACGCCGCGGGATCATAGAGCGCAGCCAGGAATCGCTGTGCCGGCTTTTTTCACCTCTTTTATAGGATCCTAGTATGGAATTTATCACTGTTGGATTCACCCAAAGCCTCAATGAAGCAGTGTTTTCTGCCATTTCAGACCACACTGTACTCATCTTTCCCACTCGGGCTTCAGCGGATGCAGCCAGGCTGGAATATCAATCACGTTGGACTCTGCAAGAGCTTACCTGGATCAGTATGGAGGATTTCCGATCTCTCCTGATATGCATGGAAGCTCCTGTCCCCGAGGACGATAAGCGTCTCATCTGTCTCTGGCAAGTGCTCAGCGACGAAGATAAAGAGCACTTTCACCTTAGTGACTTCAGTGACCTCATCTCTTGGGGTTCGCAGTTCTTTGGCTTTTGCGCGGATCTATGCGATGCCAATATCGAGGTACTGTCCTTCGAGAAGCACATCGAACAGGCCAATCTGAACCTGAGGATATGGCAGGAAGAGAATATCGCCCGGTTGAAAACCATCCTGACCCGGTATCATGACTTCATTACCAGGGCCGGTTTCAGCGATCGCATCTTCCATAAAGGCGCGGCTTTTGCCGAGATGCCCTACACGGGCCATCGCATCATCTCGGTGAACCAGTACTACTACAGCCAGTTGGAAAAGGATTTGTTGACTGCATGCGAAGCCGCTGGCAACGAAGTATTGCTCTATTACCACGGAGTTCAGCCCGATAAATCGTCCTGGCTGCCTGGGTTACTGGATCTTGCACAAAGCTGGGATGAACTGACTGTAAAGCCGGATATTACGCTCTATCAATGTGATAACGAACAGCAGGCTATACTCTCGTTTTTAGCCCTGGATGTCCCCGCTTGTGCCATTATCGATGCCAACTTTCATAAGAAGGATTACTCCGTCCTGTTTCCCAAAGAAAAGATCCGCCTTCCTCACCTCCTTCCCATCAGTGAGACGCTCTGGTACCGGCAACAGCGAGTGCTGCTGGAGATACTGGAAAATCTTCAGGATAGCCCCGGATTCATCCCCTTGCGGCTGATCTTGAAATACTTCAACTCTTTGCCCATGGTGCGGCCTTACTGTCCTCAGTGGCAAGAAAGTGATCTGCAAGCCTTTTTGAAGGAATTGTACGCTCTGAATGCGGCGGGGATCCTTTACCTGGATCTATACCCAGAGCGGCAATTTGATTCGGGGCTGATCTTACCCTTCACGCAGGCGCTGTCGGCGTTGTTAGGGCAAATAGGAGGCATTCACAGCATCAAAGACCTCTCGATTCTGCTGCAGGAGGAACTCAGTCCGCAGCGCTTTTCTTCTGAGCAAGAGCTCGGTTACACCGATCTAATCGGCCAAGTCTGGAGTGCGATGGCGAATTACGCTGCCACCGAGGTTATGGCCTTCTTCACTTCCTGGGATGATATATATCCCAATGTCTATCTGGGGGTCTTTGAAAACTGGCTGGATTTCCTCAAGAGTATCAGGCTGAAGCGTAATCCCATCGCGGATACAGATGCGATCTGGGAACTGAGCAACCTGCTGGATTCTCGCAACCGAAGTTTTGAGCGTGTGGCTTTTTTCAATCTCGTGGAGGGAGTATTGCCCCAAGCTCCCGGTCCTATCTGGCTGCTAAACGAGCATCAACGCAAGGTATTGGGGTTGAAGACCTATGACGATATTCGTTCCTGGGAACGCTATTATTTCTTCCGTCTGATTTTTTGTGCTCGCGAGGTGATGCTCTTCAGCTATCTTGATGCTGCCAAAGCCATTGATCACAGCAGCTTTATCGGTGAATTGACCGGGTTTTTGAAGCATCTCCCAGAGCTTTATCATGTAGATGAACAAACTGTACTGGAAGCCTGGCGGGATCAAAGCCCATTGTGTCCGCCGCCGAAAATCGACCCGGAGCACTATCATGCGCCGGCTGATGCGAGCTTCTTCACTCTGCCCTGCGAGCCTGAGAAAGACTTTTATGAAGGCCGGAAGATTCGCTGCAACAGCTATGACTTGCAGCTTTTTACCTACAATCCCTTTGTCTGGTATGTGCGTAGCTTGAAGAAGATCGAGCCTCTCCTCATCCGCCGCCGGGAAGAGATTTCCCCCGTGCTTTTTGGCACATTGATGCATGTCTTTTTCTCGGAAGTTCTGGGCAATCAGGCCACTCATCACCTGGATTTTGGAGTACTAGATGCTGTGTTTTCTGCAACCGATGGTTTGAAGGGCGAGCTCTTGAAGATCATCGACAGTCCTGCCTTCCTCTATAGGATGCCCCAAAACTACAATTCAGATTACTTGCGCAGCATCATCTGCGATCGTCTTGCCGATTCTCTGCGGGAGTTTTACCATCGTTTTTTGAGGCGTAGATGGCAGGGGATACCCTTTACAATGATCCCCGAAGAGGAGTATATGAGAAGCGATGAAAAACGTTACAAGATACTCACTCAGTGCGGGGCTGACGCAGATGAATATCAGGTACTCATCCATGGCAAAGCCGATCTGCGCATCGAAAGCGACCACAGCCGATGTATCGTAGATTTTAAAACGGGCTCAGCCAATGTGGAGCAATTGATCTTTTATGAATGGATATACTATCTGCTGGAAAATCCCGGCCTGGAAGATCAGGTCCAATCCTGGTTCTGGATGATTCTGGACATGAAGGCTTCCGATACTGCCAGCAGAATGCCCCAAAAACGTGCCAAGTACCTCGGCGATGTTCATTCTGCCCTGGAAGCTTGCCTGATGGGAACATACACGCTGGCCGCTACAGGAACTGGGCGTCAGCAGATGCGCGAGATCAGCCGCAGCGATCTCTACCTCCCGGGAGCAAAGCAATGAAAAACTTCGAAAACCTCATCATCTCCGCCAGCGCTGGCACCGGCAAGACCTATCGTCTATCTTTGGAATACATTGCTCTTATCGTGCGTTACTATGAACATGAGGGATTTGCCCTGGATGGCATTCTGGCGCTCACCTTTACTCGAAAGGCTACCTATGAGATCCGCGAGCGCATCCTGGCTCATCTGCAAAGCCTTATCCAGCACCAGGATCCCACCCTGCTGGCGGATCTGTGTAAGGTGCTGGGACGCGAGGATGGGAATCTTGATCCCCGAGAAGAGGGGGCTCTCATCTCAGCACAGCAGGAGATCATCTGCGACAAACGTAAACTGCAGGTGATGACCATCGACAGTTACATCAGCGGTATCTTTCGCAACATTGTGCGCCCCCTCAGGAGTATCGACCGCTATGACATCGATCTGGATGCCATATCCCGTCGTATGCCCTACATCATGAGCCATCTGATGCTTCCCGAGATCCGGAGACGGGTGGATAAGCTCTTGCAGCGCAGAGTGAAGCCTACCTTGGATTACTATGAAACCTTCTTTGCCGATCTCATCGAGCAACGCTGGCTCTATTATACTATCCTGTATCGCTGCAAACAAAACGAGTATGAACTACAGGGAGGAGACGAACTGGCCCAATTCAGGGTGGTGATGCAAGCTTTCATGGATCTGATGAGTGATTGCCTGCCCCCTGATAAGGAATTCGGTTCACTCTTCAATCAGGATTTCCGGGAGATCATGCAGGATAACCTGTCCGACGCCGGTTCCGCGCTGAACGCCTTGATGGAGATTTGCCAGAATCCTCATGACGCCCATGCCTTGCTAAGGGTGCTTACCAAGAAAAACATCTACAATGCCGTCCGGGTAAAAGGTCCCCGTAAAGAAGAAGCTGAAAAGCTGCAAAACGGGGCTGCCCGCGCCCTGGCGGATCATCTGTACTTTACTCTGTTTCTCAGCGAACAGCGTGAAATTATCGAGCTCTGGGGCATTATCCTGGCCGAGTACGACCGCTTGATCTATAAATACAAGAACATGACCTATTCCGATATCAGCTGGTTTACCTTCGAAGCTCTTTTCTCATCGGAGCCTCCGGCCTTCGATCTCTCTCACGAAAACACTGCTACGGAATTCTATCACTTCCTCACGCACCGCACGCGCTTCATGCTAATCGATGAGTTTCAGGATACCTCGCTCATCCAATTTAACATCCTCAAACCCATCATCGAGGAGATCAGCTCCGGCTATGGCTCCAAGGATCTGGGGGGAGTAATCGTGGTAGGCGATGAAAAGCAGTCCATCTTCGGCTGGCGAGGTGG
The DNA here is from genome assembly GCA_017994635.1 of Candidatus Cloacimonadota bacterium. Classification (GTDB taxonomy): domain Bacteria; phylum Cloacimonadota; class Cloacimonadia; order Cloacimonadales; family Cloacimonadaceae; genus UBA5456. Next base: position 15,324 of record JAGOKK010000003.1, read on the forward strand.
GGAACGCGATTTGTTATTGAATCTCAGGTACATCATTCCCAGCCTGCGCAACGCCAAGACGGAGGTTTTGAGTGATTCCTGGCGCTCCTCAAAGGATATGATGACCTTCATCAATTCCATCTTCTCGCATCAGGGTATTCACAGCTTTTTGGCCTCAAATGGCATGCAGTGGCAATACCCCATGGTCAATTCTGCTATAGGAGATCTGGATGGTAGCATCGAGCTCAAATGTAGCCCTTACTCCAGCACTGGTGAATTGGATAGTAAACGCGCCGTGTTTGAAGACTTTGTGGACAAGATGATCCTGCCCCGATTGAATAAGGATAACAGGAAGGAGAAGATTGCCATTATCTGCCGCAAGGGTACGCAACTGAACCTCTTACAATTGATCCTGGAAGAAAAGGGCAAAACTGGAGTGTTTCAACCCTCAGCCTCGATCGTGGATCATCATCTAATAGCCCCGCTGCTGGCGTGGCTGAAGTTTGTGGCGTACCAGGACGCATACAGTCTGCTAGCCTTTTTACGTAGCGACTATCTGCTGCTTGGCGGTGCTGCCTTGAAAAGAGTGGTGGAAGAAATCAATGCCACCAATCAAGAAACCGGTGATCCCGAAAAAGCGCAGTCAGAGCTGCTAAAGCCCTGGTTTGATCTGGCTGCTCGCCATTTACTGCTACACCCATATCAGATTCTGCGCGATCTTTGTGCCACCATAGTCAGTGACAAGATTCTGGGGAGTAAAAGAGATCAATTGAATCTGCAGGCTTTCATGGCTCTGGTAAAGGACTGGGAATTGAATCAGTCCACCATGGGATCTTCTATCTCCGATCTATTGGATTACATCGACGACAACCGCCGGCAGGAGTCTTTCAATCAGGTCTCCATCGAAGGCGAGGAGCACATCCAGCTACTCACTATCCACAAATCCAAGGGGCTGCAGTTTGATCGCGTCTTTGTATTCTACGACCTTTCCGAAGGCCACAGCAGCGATTACAATCAGCTCTACTGGAGCTATCGATATAGTAGGTATGCTCCTCCCGATTCCGGCACCTATCCCGGATTTCACGATATCGACGCCTATGCCCTCAGTTTTCATTATGCCGATGTGCTGAAAGCTTCCGGTGCAAAAGAGCTGTGGGAAGATAAACAGCGTCAGGCTCTACTGGAAGAACTCAACAATCTCTATGTCGCTTTCACTCGCGCCAAGAGCTCATTGCATATTTATTTCACCTACAGGGGGCAAAAATCCTGGGGAGATTACTACGATTCCAAAGGGGAAGACGATCTGAAGTTGCCTGCGATTCTGGCCAACGCCTGTATGGATTTCTTTAGCGGCACAGAGTCTGATGCTAATGGTGTCTATCGCTTAGACCGCAGTTATCCTCAGACAAGGAAGGACGATAAGCAGGACAAGAGGCAGATCGTGGAACTAAAACTGCAAAAGAGCGCTCTGGGCTGCGAAACTATCGATGATTGGGCGGCGTATCAACCGCTTTCTGAACAGCTCGATCTGGATTGGAAGGTGGTATATCTGGACAAGCGTCAGCACCTTTTTGGTGATGTAGTGCATTACTATCTTAGCTTTATTCATTACGATCGCGAGGATGAACATAGCTTTGCCCGACTGCAATGTTTGAACCGCTACGGATCCCTGTTACCTGAGAAGGTCTTGCACACTACTTTCGATCGAAGCCAACAAGAGCTGCAAAAGCATAGCTATCTCTTCGATCCGGAATATGACAAGGTCTTTACGGAGCTACCCGTGGATCACTATCGCATTGATCGCCTGATGATCAATACCAAGATCAAAGAAGCCCTGGTGATAGATTACAAGACTGGCGGCATTCATGAAGAAGAGCAATTGGATAACTATGTGAAGGCACTGCAAAGAATCCCGGCATTCTCCGGCTACAGCTTCATCAGCAAGTATGTGATGTTGAATATCTAGTGTCCCGTAAACCGTGTAGTGTTACAAGCTGTTATCCACAGCGTTGTAGCTTCTTTTCGGCGGAGTTTCGTAGTGCCTTCTTGTTATGCATGGTGTCCCTACAGGGCTATTGAAGGCTTATCTTACATATCATAGACTATCATTCATGTTCTATGTACGTACTTCCAGATGCTGGGAGACTTTGTCACCGGCCTGCAAAAAAAAGGAGCCCGGTGAGGGGCTCCTTTGATAATTAATCTGGTTTGTACATTACTTGGATAGTAGCATTTTGCTGGTGACAGCTTTGCCGCTATTCTGTACGCGGACGAAATAGATACCGCTGGATACAGAATTACCCTTGGAATCGGTACCATTCCATACCACGCTGTAATTTCCACTGGTCATTTCATTGTTTACCAGAGTGGTGATTTCCTGACCCTTGAGGTTGTAAACCTTCACGGTGGTGGGGCCACTGGTGGGTACACTGTAAGAAATGGTGGTGGTAGGATTGAAAGGATTGGGGAAGTTGCTGGCAGCCAGTGTGAGAGCGGGATTGAGCTCGCCTTCGATTGAGGTGCCGGTGTAAACGATCGCGCGGATCATCAGCTCACCCTGAGTAAAGGAAGTCCATCCGGAACCCTGGTTGATCACGCTGTGTCCGTTTGCAGAAGTATCAACGCCGATCAAGGAAGCATTCGGAGTTTCCCTGATTCCCATGTAGAAGCTGCCATCTTCAAACACGTGCTCGCGAGGAAGCGAGATATAGTTCCATCCGAGTATCACGTTGGCGGCAGGATATTGAACCTGATCAATCTCAGTCCCCGGCATACCATTGGGTCCGTCGTTATCGAAGAGACGTACAATGATGGAGGAGGTAGAGAGAGTATGCACGTAGATTTTGGCAAACTTCGGAGTTACAGGGCCATTGTAGAAGTTGTGCAATACAGCCATTTCACGTGATGAACCAACGCTGTAACCCTGTTCGGCAGTGCCATCATCGTAGTATGATTCTCCATGCAGAGAAGGAACGACAAACGCTGTAGCGACGTTGGAACCAGAGGATTCGTTTGCATCGTACATTGCAGTTACATAGTAGGTGTGTACTCCGCCTTCTACGTTGTTGTCGGTATAGGTGAGAACTGTAGAGGCAAGTTCATCGATCATGATGCCATCGCGATATACTCTGTAACCAGTGGTACGGGTATCTCTTACGTTGTTTTGAACATCTACTTTACTCAGTGAGCCTTCCGCAAAGGTCGGATTCTGAGGCAATTCACCCAGTACATACTCACGGCCAGCAGCGTCAGCCACGTAAACTTTGATGTTCCAGTTCCCCTCGAGTGAGGCAGCATTCATCAGAGTATCCCAACCGCCGAGGTTCAGCCAATTGCCATAACCATCTACTGTGGGACCGGCATCGATACCAGCAGGATAACCAGCTTGGGTATTGCAACGGAAACCAGCCATGATGGATTGTCCAGCAGGAATGGTGTAAGGAGTGGTGAGAACGACTTCATTCCATTGATCCATTACAGGAGAGGTAACTACTTGATCCACCATCAGGGTATTGGCGGAGCCTTTCCATACGCGCACTGAGTACTCGCAATTGGCTTCGTGAGGCACAAACTGGATTTTGGTGATATTCATGCCCACATAGGGGTAAATGCTGTTGGTTTCGCCCATGGCATCCCATTTGGCAGCCACGTCAAAATCAGCTGCGGCATTGGTGCCGATCGCGTCATCATTCTCACCGCAATACTGCAGCCAGCCTTCTTCGCCACCGCCACCGCCAGAACCGGGAGCGTCCCAATTCAGGGTTACGGTGCTGCCACTAACTTCAGCTGTCAGATTTTCGGGAGCGGCGATAAACACATCGTTGTAGATCTTGAAATCGTCGATCATGTATCCGGTGCCGATGGGGTCGTCGCTGTCGGATTGGAAATACCAGCGGAACTTCACGGTCTGGCCGGCATAGTTTGTGATAAAGCCATCCAGAGTGTAGCTCTCAATAGCGGAACTCCACACATCAGGCGCATCGACATACACGTAGTTACTGCCCGCAGGGTCATTGTATGGATTACTCATGGCATACCAGGTAGTACCATTATCCGGGGAGATTTCCCATCCCCAATAGTCGAGAACTGCAAGTGGTGCAGTCGCAGTGTAATCAGGATCCTCAAAATTGCCCATGATCATAAAGTCAGCCCAGATATCGCCACTGGAGGGCAGAGTGATGGAGGGGCTAACCACGTAGTTCAACATATTGGGATTGTAGGTATTTGAGGCGTTTTGATTCTTCATCACATGAGTAGGTGATGGAGCGGTGGCTTCAGTGGCAATCTGCCACAGGTCTCCACCCAGGGGAACCAGGCTGGTCCAGGTCATCTGACCGTCATCGGTACCATTATTGGTATATCCACCAAAGGAGATATCATCCACCATAAAACCGAACATATTGGGTTGGTCGGCAGTGGCATAGGCGGGGTCAGAAGCGAAAGCGAAACGGATTTTTACGCTTTGGCCCACATAGGCAGAAAGATCGAAAGTAGCATTTGTCCATGTCGTCACTACTCCACCCCAGGCAGGAATACCAAGGCCTTCGCCATGTTCGCTACCGAAAGCAAAGGAGTTTTGGAAGTGGTAAGCGGGAGTTCCGTTGATCACGTTCCAGGTCGTGCCACCGTCCGTGGAGATGCGGATGTTGGCAGAATCCCATCCATCCCATTCTTCGTTCACCGCAGGGGTTTCTAGCCCCAGTCTCATTTTGAAGGATAGCGTAGCATTAGCTGCGCTGAGAGTACGGGCAGGTGTATCCAACACGAGGTATTGATGATCGTAATAACCACCAATGTTAGCGCCGGATGCCAGGCTGGGATCACCCATCCACCATACGTTTCCTTGAGTGTCGCCCATGGCATAAATATGCCAGTTGTTCGGGCTTTCTGCACCGTCGAAATGAGTCCAGTCACCCATGCCGGATTCAAAATCTTCATGATACGCCACCACTTCATACGCGAACGCAGAAGTGATCAGCATTACGGCCAATATTACAAGCCAATGTTTCTTCATCGATCCTCCTTATCAGATCATAAGTTATTTCACATTATACTGTATTCATGCTACCGTCTGCCCCACGATCAGCCGCGTATACAAACGGATTTGAATATATTACCACTGAAGGCATGCAAAACAGCTTCCAATTTCTTGTCAATCTATTTTTGGACAGCATTGTCACAGATAAATAATCAAGTATACTGCAGCCTGTAAAGATCGTAGTACAATCCCTTCTTATCCAGCAGCTCAAAGTGCGATCCTTCCTCCACGATGCGTCCCTTATGCAGCACCAGGATCCGGTCAACGTGCTGGATCGTGGACAACCGGTGGGCGATGATGATCGAGGTGCGTCCTTTGATGATCTTTTCCAGTGCATCCTGAATCAGGATCTCGGTCTCGGTATCGATGTTGCTGGTGGCTTCATCCAGGATAAAGATCGATGGATCATAGGCCAATACTCTGGCAAAAGCGATCAATTGCCGTTGTCCGGTGGATAGCGTGGCACCTCTTTCCATCACTGGTTCGTCGTACTTACCCGGTAGGTTTTGGATAAACTTATCGGCGTTTACATACTTTGCTACCTGCTGTACTTGCTCACGGCTGAGTTTGCTGTTATTCAGAGCGATGTTATCATGAATGTTGCCGCTGAAGATGAAGACATCCTGCTGCACAATACCCACATTTGATCTGATGTCGGACAGAGCGTAGTTTTCCAGGCGTTTGCCATCGATGCGGATCTGCCCTTTTTGATATGGATACATGCCCAAAATCAGGTTTACGATCGAGGTTTTACCGCTGCCAGTATGTCCTACTAGGGCAATCTTTTCGCCTGGTTTGATCCTCAGATTGATGTCTTTCAGTACCCATTCTTCGTTATTATAGGCCAGCCAGAGGTTTTCAAATTCGATCTCGCCTTCCAGCTTCTGGTTGGTGGCCTTATCTTCCCGGTAGTCATCAGCTTTCTGGTCCATCAGGTCAAAGATGCGTTCTGCTCCAGCCAGCGCACCTTGCAACACGTTAAACTTCTCGCTGAAGTCGTTGATAGGTTCAAAGAGCTTGTGTACGTATGCCGTGAAGGCCATCAGCAGACCGATCGTGATGGCATTATGCAGGATCTGTCCACCTCCGTACCAAATGATCATCGCCACGGCGATTTGGGAGGAAACATGGATGATGGGGCGGAAGAAGGCAAAGAGCTTTAGCTGCTTCATCGATGTAAGGAAATAGGTGTGATTGATGCTGGAAAATTCATCCCGTTTGTGACTGTATTGATTGAAGAGCTGGATGATCTTTTGTCCTGCTATATGCTCGGCCAGAGTCGCGTTTAGCTGTGCCAGATGCTTTCTTACTTCACGGTAGATCACTCTGGTCTTGCTACGATACACTGAGATCACCCACACCAGGGCTGGTAAAATCGCCATGCTCACCAGAGCCAGTTGCCAATTCAACACTAGCATCAGGATCACGATTGCGATCACGACTATCACATCCTGCACGATTGTGATCACACCCGATGCCAGCATTTCGTCGATGGCGCGGATGTCGTTTGTAACCCTGGTCACCAATCTGCCCACGGGGTTCTGATCAAAATACTTGGTTGGCATCTTTTGCATGTGCTCAAAAACATCGTGACGCAGGTCGTTCATCGCTTTCTGCGAGAAAGTAGTGGTCAGCACGGCCTGTGTGTAACCGCAGATAAAACGGATCAAAATGATCCCGAAATACAGCAGAGCCAAAAGCAGTAGCGCATTTGAGGAATCTTTGCGCACTTGCAGACGATCCAGCCGGGGCAGAGAGAGCATTTGCTCCCTGGCCACGGCGATTTTGCCGCCACCGATCCGGAAGAAACCGGAAAGCTCGCTAATTCCATCCTCAGGATTGGGATCCATTACCAGATGTTTATTCAAGATCTCCAGATTCTGCGGATTATCATCCACCAGGAAGACAGAATGCGGGCTCAAGATGCCCTGCTCTTCCAGCAGCCTTATATCTCTTACTTCCATCTTCTGTTTATCGGCGGATGAGATCACTACATAGTGGATGCCGTTGCTGGTATATTCCTTGAACCCTAGTACCTTATTGCGGGTCATAAAGCTCTGATACAGTGCTTTATCCGCGAAAATAGCGATGGATTTGTCGGAAACTATGTGATCATCGATTGCAGAACGCTGAATCAAGGGCAAAACAAGCTCCGCCACAGTCACCAGCATCAGCACAAAGAAGGATATGATTACCCATTTGAGGTAGGGTTTCAGATAATGAGCCATCCTGCCATAGAGTCTGCGATCGTAGATTTTGCCTTTCAGATCGTCGCTGGTAAAGCCGCCACCATGTCCGTGCATCATGATTCCACCTCCTCATCCTCCAGTTTGGCACGAATGCGCTGTTTCTCAAACAGGTCGTGATAGATGCCGCCTGCACGCAGTAGGGAGGTGTGGTTGCCGCGTTCTTTGATCACGGCATCGGTAAGCACGATGATCTTGTCAGCGTGCTGGATGGAAGATATCCGGTGGGCGATGATGATCGTCGTTTTGCCCCTTCTGGCCTCGATCAAACGTTCCAGGATCTGGCGTTCGGTCTTGGTATCCACGGCAGATAGGGCATCGTCCAGGATCAGTACCTGAGGATTGGTGAGCAGAGCACGGGAGATCGCCACGCGCTGTTTTTGCCCACCTGAGAGCGTTATCCCGCGCTCTCCGACCATAGTCTCAAACTGCTGGTCAAATTCCATTATCTCTTCGTAAACGCTGGCAATCCGCGCGGCTTCGTACACATCCTCCAACGCGGCTTCAGGATTGCCCAGGCGGATGTTGTTGGCAATGGTATCGCTAAAGAGGAAGATATCCTGCGGCACCAGCACCAGATCACGCCGCAACACCTCCAGAGGAATGTGGCTGATTTCGTGATCATCGATGTAAATGCTATTCGCGGGGGGATTGTATATGCGCACGAAAAGCTCGATCAAACTGGTCTTGCCACAGCCTGTGGGGCCAACGATAGCCAGGGTCTCTCCAGCTTCCACATTCAAGGAGATGTCCTTAAAAATGATCGGCAGATCATCGGCATAACGGAAGCGCAGGTCTTTCACCGTGAATTTTCCAGCAAGCTCTTTGAAATTGGGATTTGCCTGCTTGTCGTCGATCTCCGGGACCTCGCTGAAGATATCGTTCAAACGGTTCAGCGACGCCGTGCCACGTTGATACATATCCACGATCCAGCCAATGGCGATCATGGGCCACACAAGCATGCCCAGATACTGGAAGAATGCGATGAAACCCCCGATCGTGATGTCACCTCGGATGGCGGAGCGACCGCCAAAATAAAGGGTGATGATCATCGAACAGGCGATGATGAAACCTTGGAAGGGATGGAAGAACCCTGCGATCCTGGCCATGGAGATGTTTTGCTTCACAAACTCATCGGAAACCTCGTCCACTTTGGCCAATTCCGCCTTTTCCTGATTGAAGGCCTTCACGATGCGAATACCCGATATGCTTTCTTGGATTTTTCCGCTCAATGAGGCAAAGCTGGCTTGTACCAGGGCAAACTTTTTGTGCAACTGCTTGCCGAAGAAGGCAATCGTGACCGAAAGAATCGGCATCGGGATAATGGCAAGCAGGGTTAGGCGAAAATCAATTGAGATCATGAACGAGAAACTGGCAATGGTCATAAACACAATGTCCATGGCAGCGATCAGTCCCATGCCAAAGAGCATCCTTACGGCATTCAGATCATTCGTGGCATAGGCCATCAGATCCCCGGTCTTGCTATGATTAAAGAAATTCTGTGAGAGCTTGAGCAGATGATTGTAAAAATCCTGCCGCAAGCTCTTCTCGATGCGGTGCGAATTGCCAATGATGAGGACGCGCCAGAAATAACGCAGTACCATCACGGCAATGGACAGAGCAAAAATGATTAAGCCGACCCAGAGGAGGCCCTTTTCGTCAATGGTTCGGTTCTGAATGCTGTCGATGGCATATTGCATTACCTTAGGCATGGCCAATTGAACCACATCCACGAGGATGAGCATTACTATGCCGCCGCCGATTTGTGCGTAGCTTTTCTTCAGATAGGGAAGAATAGCGTCGAAAGTTCGCATGTTTTTATGTCCTTTTACTAATCTGATACACGGGATTACGAGACCGCTGGGCTTAGAATCCTAACGATTTTGCCAAGCTCTGAGTTTGCTGCTTTTTGTCAATTGCTTTTATGCCATACGAAGGCTATGATGGGCAGAGAAATCATTGACAAAAACAGGTAACAAGAAAAGGTTGCATTCGTGACTTGATGGTGCTATACACAGGTAATAGGGAATTCGTGAAACGAAGCGGCCTCCGCCACTGTATGCAGCATAAAGGTTTGCCGTGTCACTGTCATTTATCTGACGGGAAGGCAGGGCATCGGCCAGGAATGGTCAAACCGCTGTGAGCCAGGAAACCTGCCAACAAGTAAGGAGCTATCCCGCGGAGTGCGGGAGGTAGGCTCGAAGCAGTTCATCTCAGGTCACAACTATACAGTATGAGGTGAACAAATGAGACACAACACACGGCTACGCAGCTCGTTATGGGGGGTGGCTACCCGGATTATGCCCCCTGGGATTTCTTGCGGTCCAGGTATAATGCTGATTGCTCTGCTAATGATTAGCGGATTGCCACTATTCGCCAGACAGATCGAGATCAGGATATTGAATACAGATCTTGAGCCGTTGGCCAATGTACGGGTGCTGGATTCCGATTCAGTGAAGCACAGTGATGAAGAGGGTCTGGTACAGCTACATGTAGATGGTGCCCAGAAGCAATTTTCCCTACTCGGATACGAAGATCAGCGCCTGACGCTTTCCCAGATAATGGACTTGCAGGTGATCATGCAGCGCAAGGAATTGCATTATCCCACTATTCGAGTGCGGGAGCTGGAATATCGCAATCCCATCCCGGCGTTGGATGCAAAACTGATCCATCCAGATACCAATTCCGCGGCAGGCAGCACTTCGGATTTGCTGCTCACGAGCAGTTCCTTTAGTTCTTCAGATACCCGATTGATGGGTGAAGCTCAGACCATTTCGCTACTGGGGTCCTTCTCCCGCCACACCCTGGTGATGCTGGATGGCGTTGCTCTCAATGCTGCGGGTGAAGCTTTTGATTTTAGCAAGATTCCCATATCGCAGATAGAACGTATCGAGATCGTAAAGGGGAATGCTTCTGCGTATGGTGGATCAGCAGCGGTCGGCGGGATTGTAAACATCGTTAGCAAGAGTCCCGTGCGAGCCCATAGCCTGGATCTGGGTGTAAAAGGGACTTTCGGATCCTTTGATCTCCAGCGGCAGCAGTATCAGCTATCATTGCAGCGGGCGGCCTGGGCTTTTACCCTGGATTATGATCATTACTATGCTCGCAACGATTTTTCCTATAATGCCTGGTGGGATCCCGATACCTCTTACCGTCGCAACCATAATGCTAAAAAGGCGGACAATATCTTCTTCAAAGGAACTTATGAACAGGGTAGGAGTCGATTTGAGTACAGCCTGAATCAAGGCTCATTCATCCGCCAGTTGCCGGGTCCGATAAACTTTACCGATATCTACGACGATTCCCGTATGAGCGGAAGCCACTGGTATCATCATGGGGCATATACCATACAAGGGGATCAAGTGATGGGCGAAGTGAAAGTCTTTCATCACAGCGATGGCAGCGCATTTCGCAATCTGGCTTCCTCCAATCCCATCTATCAAAGCCACTACGCTCAAAGGCAGACCAACTATGGCGGACAGGTTAGAACTACCTTCTATTATCGGCAGAGCCACTTGGAAGGCGTCACGGAATACAAAACTATGGATTATCGCTTTATCCAGCACGATCAACATAGTGAAGTACGGGGCAGCCGGGATAATCTGGCCGTTGGTCTGCGCGCGGCGCAAAAGTATGCGATCCACATCGTGAATGCCGATACCAGACTGTCGCTCCGCAGGGATTGGGCAGAGGATACTGCTCATGATACTTGGCGTATGGAACACGGTTTCAGCTATGAAAGCGAGGTGAAATACAGCCTTAGCGGCAGCCTCGGCACCGGATTTTCTTTGCCCTCTTTGTACGATATGTACTGGATAGGAGATAGCGAGACGCAGGGAAATCCGGATCTGAAGAGCGAAAAATCATGGGGCTATCACGTAAACGCAGGTCTGGAGCATCCTGGATGGAAACTAAGCGCGGCATATTATAATAGCGAGATAGAGGATCTCATCCAATGGCGGCAGATATTTCTTTTTGGCAGCAAGTGGAAACCCTTTAATGTGGGCAAAGCGAAGATCAGAAACTATGAAGTGGAAGCCTTTTGGCAGCCACATAGACTGCTGTCCATGAAAGGCGGGGTCACATTTACAGAAGCCAAAGACTATTCCAGGGCAGCAGACGGCAGCCCCTCGGCTAGCTATGGCAAGTTTCTGAGCTACACGCCAAAGCAAAAGGCACAGATTGCACTGAAGATCGCCGATGAACAGCGAGCTTGCACTCTCTCGTGGAGCTACACGGGCGAGCAATTCAGCACTGCAGATAATCTGATCGATCCCTTGCCGGGTTTTTCCAATCTGGATTTAGATCTGCTCAGAAAGTTCCGGATTGCAGACTGGGAACTGGGAGTACAGGCAGGGCTAAGTAACCTGCTGAACGAACGTTATGAGATTTATGCCTACATTCCCCAACCGGGTTTTAATTGGAGCTTGAAACTCAGCTTGAACTACAATATCTGATTTCAGATCATATTGCGCATGGATTGTGGATACATGGAAATCCTTGACACAATTTCCATGCCAGATAAAGATACTCATGTGACTTGATGGTGCTATACACAGGTAATAGGGAATTCGTGAAACGAAGCGGCCTCCGCCACTGTATGCAGCATAAAGGTTTGCCGTGTCACTGTCATTTATTTGACGGGAAGGCAGGGCATCGGCCAGAAATGGTCAACCGCTGTGAGCCAGGAAACCTGCCAACAAGTGCTGATCGCGATCCACGGAGAGAGGGATTTGCGCAGATGTTCATCTCAAGTCACATAAATAAACGAGGTGAACAAAAATGAAAAGACTCACAATTGTCCTGGTGCTGATGACGCTTTGTCACATCCTCCTTGCCGCAAATGTAATCTGGGTGTTAAACTCTCAATCCAGAACCCTGAGCAGAATCGAACCAGACGCAAACCATGTGAACAACAGCTTTTCCCAATTGGGAAATGTGCCCAACAAGGTATTGGTAACCCCAGACTATCTCTATGTTGTAAACTCTGGAGATAACTCTTTACAGAAGATCTCCAAGACCAGCGGCAATACTGTAGCCAACCATTTCGTCGCCGTCAGCAGCAATCCTTGGGACGCGATCATCGATGAGGATTACATCTATGTAAGCGGACTCTTTAGTGCTAAGGTGTACAAGCTGGATAGCTCTTCTGGCCAAGTGCTGGCCGCTGTCCCAGTCGGGATCGCACCCGAAGCCATGGCGGTTGCCAATGGAAAGCTGTATGTAACTAACGCGGGTAACTATGCCCAGAACTACGCGGGCAGTTCAGTATCGGTGATTGATCTGGCATCTTTTAATGTGATTAAAACGATTACTACAGGTCTGAATCCACAGTACATAAGGCTTTTTGACGGCTTGTTGCATGTGTCCTGCACCGGAAACTGGACTGATGTAGCGGGCGAGGTCCATGTAATAGATCCAGAAACTGATGAGGTAGTGCATATAGTACCCATAGGTGGCTCTCCAGGCAATATCTGGATCAATGGGGATGGTCTGGCCTATGTGGCGGATGGTAGCGGCTACAGCTTCTACAGCTACGACGCCAATACATTCAGCGTGCTCAACCCTGCCAGCGCTCCTCTGCCTTATGCAGTTTCTGACCTGGCTGGCACGGCTGGGATGATCGCACTGGTCGATCCCAATTGGGGCTCAAACGCGCAAGTATCAGTCTTAGATCCTGACCTAAGCCCCAGATCCACATTTACTGTGGGGATGATGCCTTCCGACATCAAAATGGACGTGGAACCCGTATCCGTAAGTGAACAGATCGCGCCTGTGCCACAAACACTTATCAAGGTCTATCCTTCCCCCATCCGTGCATCGGCTGAGCTGAAGTTAAAGTCTTTGGCCAGGTACGCGGGAGAATTCCGCCTCTATAACATACGAGGTGAAAGACTCTTTAAAACTCAGATTCAGGCGGGGGAGGAGAAGTCATTGAGCTTTGACCTGCCGGCAGGAGCTTATATCTACTGTTTTCAGGGATCAAACGAGCGAGCAAGTGGGAAACTCCTGATCCTGCCGTAGCTGCGCCCATGCGGGGATTTGCTGGCTAACCGCAGGAAAACCCATCCAGATGAAAGCTATGAATCGTGTCACTACATCCAGGCTCACTTGTGCCCACTATCAGCACGAATGCCACACGAATCCTTCCTGAACTCCTCCCGAATCCAGTTCGGGTGGGGTTCAGGTGGCCTATGAGTGGAGTTCAGGCCATCAGAAGGGCTCCACGATCGGCCAGGCATACACTGTGATGCACGATGGATGGAAAACGTAAATCAGACCTGACAATCAATCGCGGGGTTGGTAGGCAATTTCAAGCTTGACATCTTTTACGCTTTCCTGTCTCTTGCGTAGCATGGAGAAAAAAGAGAGCGTTACGAATATGGATGTACCAAATCAAGATGCCAGAAGTAATCTGCGAGGCATTTCACCGGAGCTGTTGCCAAACTTGATGCACAATCTTCCGGGGATGGCATACAGATGCAAGTTTGATGAAAACTTCACGATGCTGTTCCTATCTGAGGGTTCCGTGGAACTCACCGAGTATGACGCTGGAGATATGCTATACGGCAAGAATATTACTTACGATGACATCACACATCCGGAAGACCAGGATAGAGTGCGCAATACCATCCTGTCGGCAGTAAAACACCGCACTCAGTACCAGATGGAATACCGCATTATCACAAAATCCGGGGTAACCAAATGGGTCTGGGAAAAGGGTAACGCGGTTTACGACCAGAATAAGACTCCCATCTATCTGGATGGGTTCATCACCGATGTCTCGGCTCGCAGGAACGCGGAAGACGACCTGCAAAAAGCAGCCGATGATCTGGCAGAATTGAATGCCATGAAGGATAGGTTCTTCTCACTCCTGGCGCATGATCTGCAAAATCCGGTGTATGCCATTATATCTTTATCTGAGTTTATCTCCGAAAACTATCAGAAGTTCGATGCCCGCGAGATCGAAGACGCCATGCTTCAGGTCAATTCTGCCGCACGAGGCATCTACACATTACTGGAAAACCTTCTGGATTGGGCGCGCCTGCAATCTGGAGAGCTAGAGTGTCAGACCGAGTTTGTTTCTCTATCCAAAGCGATTTCTTACGCGGTGGATAATCATGCCCGGGCGGCTGCCCAAAAGGGGATCGCGCTGGAGATAGAGCAGGATAGCGATATGATGGTGGAGTGCGATCTCAGGTTGCTCTCCTCGATCTTGCGCAATATGATCTCAAACGCATTGAAGTACTCATATCCCAAGAGCAGTGTGAAGGTGGTTCTGCGCAAGTATGAAGGCAGAGCGGGGATTTCTGTAATCGATAATGGAGTGGGGATAGCCCGTAAGCATCTGGAAAAGATCTTTCGGATAGACAACGAATTGCGTCAGTATGGCACGGCCAATGAATCTGGAAGCGGTTTGGGGCTGATCCTGATGAGCAGTTTTGCCCAATTGATCGGAGCTGAAGTAAAGGTGGAAAGTAAGCTTAACCACGGCAGCACGTTTACCCTGCTGCTGGGGGGAAAAATTGATTGACGCTATTGGGGGGTAAAAAAAGAATGCAACTTACAATAAAGATTGGGTAGAAGATGAGCACACTATTCAAGCCAGAATTGGCCAGAATCGTAGAAAGATTCGAATCCAAAGGCGACTGTCTGAACTTCATGGCCGACCTGTTGTCGGAAAGCGGGTGTCTGAGTTTTCCAGACCGCTATCTTGCGGCAGTGAAGGGTCGTGAGGAGATTATGAGCACCGGTATCGGGCGTGGGATTGCCATTCCGCATGCCCGGGACCTGACCGTAAACTGCTTGCGGATAGCTGTTTGCAAAGTGAAGAATCCCCTCGACTTTAACTCGGTAGATGCCCAGCCGGTAAATCTGATCTTCATGATTGCCGTACCACAAAACTCTAACCATCAATACATGCAAATCCTGCGCAACTTATCCGAGCATTTGCGGCAAGACGCGAACAGGACCATCCTGCTAAATGCAAGCACCGATATGGAGCTATATGACTATGTGCACGCGATTGAAGATACTATTGGCAAGTCTCTGTCTGATTAGCCTGTTGCCCCTGGCAGCTCAAAATGAGAATGCCGGGACCACGGGTTTTGACACCTTGAAGCTATTTTACAACGCCAGGACCACGGCAATGGGTGGAGCGGTAAACGGCATTCCCAAAAATGCTGACGCCCTGGATTTCAATCCAGCGGCAATCCTGGAAGCGGGACAACGCAGCGTTGCCACTAGCGTTATGGATCATCTGGTGGGCAGCGGGGGCGGTAGCGTGAGCTACGTGTATCCCAAAAATCGCTTTGTGGCATACGGAGCCAGCCTGCGTTACTGGAACAGTGGCAGCATAGATCGCACTGAGATCAGCGGCACCGGTGAATTGATCGAGACCGGGGAGAGCTTTGGGGCGCAGAATATAGTAGCATCAGTGACCGGGGCAAGATTTATCAGTCCTGCTCTGGATCTGGGTGGCAGCTTGAAATTTGTGTATGACAGCATAGACGACGTCTCGGCTTCAGCCTTGATGGTGGATGTGGGGATCCTGCATCATACCGTAAACGAGAAGATCAAAGTAGGCCTTGGCGTGCGCAATTTGGGATTTCAGACTTCCTACTATACAAATGCCAAACATGATGAATCTTTACCCACCACATACACTGCCGGGATCTCCATGCAAATGAAGGAATCCCTGCTGGCAGCGCTGGATCTCAGTAAAGCGGCCGGGGAAAACGTCGTTGCCCGCGTGGGAATAGAACATGAATTGAATCCTGCGCTCACTCTGCGGGGCGGTTTCCGGAGCAACGCCGCCGATTACAATCTGGGTGGATGGCTGGCCTACACCAGTGGTCTTTCTCTGGGTCTGGGCTGGAAGATCAGAGATTTTGATCTGGATTACGCCATGGCATCCTACGGTGATCTGGGCATCGCCAATCAAATTACTCTACGCTATAATTATTAAAATCCAATACTCTTGAGGATGTTTACTCTTGCATTCGTTTTTATTTGAACTTGGAATTGAAGAACTGCCGGACAATGTGATTCTTCCGGCGATAGAATATCTGGAAAATAGTCTGCGAGATACCCTTCAGAGCAGCTCGCTA
Source organism: Candidatus Cloacimonadota bacterium (assembly GCA_017994635.1). Classification (GTDB taxonomy): domain Bacteria; phylum Cloacimonadota; class Cloacimonadia; order Cloacimonadales; family Cloacimonadaceae; genus UBA5456. Next base: position 31,697 of record JAGOKK010000003.1, read on the forward strand.
GGATTTACCGGATTCAATGCTGCCTCCACTCCCCGGCGCCTTGCCCTGATGGTGGACGGTTTACCTGCCCGCCAGGAAGATGTGGAAATCCAAAAAACCGGTCCCGCCCTGAGTATTGCCTACACTGCAGAGGGTCAATTGAGCCCGGCGGGATTGGGCTTTTTGAAAAAGACTGGTGCCACAAGGGATGATATTTTTACCGAGCACAGCCCCAAGGGTGATTTCCTGGCGGTACGCTTCACGCAAAGGGGCAAATCATGCCAGGATATCCTGACAGCATGGATTCCCAGTGCGATCATGCAGATGCCCCTTCCCAAAAGGATGATCTGGAAGGATAGGAATCTCGGATTTTCCCGACCCATTAGATGGATAGTGGCACTGTGGGATGAAGAAGTACTGGATCTGGATTTCTATGGGATTAAGGCATCGCGGTATAGCTATGGCAACCGCTACTTGAATCCCGAACAGCCGGTTTTGATCAAAGACTGCGGCCACTATGAAGATGCAATGCTAAATGCCCGGGTGGTAGCTAACCGGGATCAGCGCCGCGCGTTGATCGCACAGCAAATGGAAGCGCTATTCACCAGCGAAGACTTCAGCGTGGTAAAAGATGAGCGTTTACTGGAAACAGTGTGCAATCTGGTGGAGTACCCCACGGCAGTGGCAGGTAGTTTTTCCCCAGATTTTCTCAAATTGCCCGAAAAAGTGATCACCTCCACCATCAGCCAGAATCAGAAATACTTCTCCGTATATGACGGAGATGGGAAACTGGCCAATAAGTTCGTCTTCATCAGCAACGGCGATCCCTCACATGCCCAGATAATCCGCGCCGGAAATGAAAAGGTGGTGCGAGCCAGGCTGGAAGACGCCATGTGGTTTTTTGCTGAAGATTGTAAGAAGCCCCTGGAAGCATATACCGCTCATCTTTCAGAAGTGGTGTTTCAATCCAAATTGGGTACACTGCAGGATAAGACAAACAGGCTGCTGCAGCTGAGTGGGTATATCTGCGACACCTTGCATCTTCCAGAAGAAGTAAAGAACAGAGCTCTGCGCACTGCTCAGCTCTGTAAAGCGGATTTGGTTACCCTGATGCTGGGTGAAAAAGAGTTTACCAAGCTGCAGGGATACATCGGCAAGCAATATGCCCTGGCCTCGGACGAAGATCCTGAGGTAGCCGAAGGGATTTATGAACACTATATGCCCCGGGGCAGTAACGATACCTTGCCCTCAAGCCTCAGCGGAGCGATTTGCGCGGTTGCAGATAAATTGGACACGGTAGCCGGAATCATCGGCATCGGAATGATGCCCACAGGATCCGCAGATCCTTTTGCTCTACGTCGGGCTGCAGGTGGAATCGTGCAAATCCTGGCAGCTCGTAAATGGCAATTGGACCTTGCGAGCCTGATCGAACATGCTTTGCAGTTGTTATCCGAAAAAGTGCAGCTAAAGGCCGAGGTAGAGGATAATGTAAAGAGCTTTTTTGCTCAGCGCGTGGTCTGGCTGCTCAAAGAATGCGGCATTGCTTACGACGTGGTGTCGGCTGTGATGCAAACCGGCTATGCCTCTCTGGATGATCTGATTGCAAAGGCCAAAGCTCTGGATGCCCTGAAAAAGGAAGAGTCATTTATTCGCTTGGTGATTGGATTTAAGCGAGTGGCAAACATCATTGCCGAAGTCAGAGATTTTGGAGCGACAGATAGCGGGCTCTTGGAGCCGGGTGCCGAGCAGGATCTATTCAAGGGTCTGAGCACTTTACGGGCGGAGATCGGTCAAGCTCTGGCAGAGCTGGATTATGCGGCAGCTTTACAGCACCTTGTAGCTTTTGGCATCCGTATCGACAAGTTTTTTGACGATGTATTGGTAAATTGTGAAGATGCCCGTTTGCGGGCAAACCGCTACGCGCTACTAGCCGAAGTGAGAGCGGAATTTCTGCGCGTTGCCGACATCAGCCTGATCGTAGTAGATAACGAAATTGGAGAATAAATGCACATCTTACAGACCTTGAAACTACGCGCCACCGCAATCGGTGGCAACATCGTGTTACCCGAAGCCACCGACGAACGCACCCTGCGCGCGGCTGCAATGATGATACAGGAGAAACTGGCCCGGGTGACCCTGCTCGGTGATCCTCAAAGCATCCAAAAAGACGCTGCCACACTACAACTGGACCTGGCGGGATGCACTATGATAGATCCTGCCAATTCGCCCGATACAGCGCGCTTTGCCGATATCTTCTTTGAAAAACGCAAAGAAAAGGGTATTACAAAGGAACAGGCACTAGCCACGATGCAGAATGTACTCTTTTATGGAGCGATGATGGTGCGTGAAGGCCTTGCTTCCGGGATGGTTGCCGGGGCCGCAAACACCACGGCGGACGTGCTGCGTGCAGCTCTTCAGGTGGTGGGAGTGATGCCCGGGCTCAAGACCGTATCCTCTTCCTTCATCATGGTATCCCCGCGTGAAAACGAAAACACTTATCTCTTTGCCGATTGCGCGGTAGTGCCAAACCCCACAGATGAGCAACTGGCTGATATTGCCAGCTCCACCGCTCGAACCAGACGTTCCATATTGGGCGATGAACCATACGTGGCACTGCTGTCCTTTTCCACAAAGGGTAGCGCGGATCACGAACTGGTGGAAAAAGTACGCTCTGCCAGGAATATTCTGGATGCCCGCAAAGTGGACTTTGCCTATGATGGCGAATTGCAACTGGATGCTGCCATCGTGGAGAAAGTGGCAAAGAGCAAAGCTCCCGGCAGCAATGTGGCCGGACGCGCCAACACCTTGGTGTTTCCCGATCTGCAAGCCGGAAACATTGGCTACAAGCTGGTGCAGAGACTGGGCGGATATGAGGCCATCGGCCCCATCATCCAGGGATTGGCTGCACCGATCTGCGATTTATCCCGCGGATGCTCCACCGAGGATATCTTCAATACTGCCATCCTCGTGCTACTGATGTCTAAAAAATAAAACATACAGGGGGAAAAGATGGCTATCAAGCTGTCCAATCGCACCAAATTGATCAAACCCTCGCCGACCTTGAGTCTATCCGCAAAAGCGGGGCAGATGAAGGAGGCTGGCATCGACGTAATCAGCTTTGGAGTGGGAGAGCCGGATTTTAACACTCCGGATTACATCAAACAAGCAGCCCACAAAGCACTGGATGCCAATTTCACTCGTTACACCGCCAATGCGGGCATACCTGATCTCAAGAAAGCGATCTGCGCAAAACTGTTACGGGATAACGGTCTGGAATATGCCACAAAGGATATCCTGGTATCACCCGGAGCAAAAGCCTCTATCTTGAATATACTGATCGCTGCCTGCGATACTGATGATCAGGTATTGATCCCCAGCCCCTATTGGGTTAGCTATCCTTATCAGGCCCTGCTGGCAGACGCGGTTCCCGTTTACATCCCGACTCGCGAAGCAGATGCCTATAAACTACGAGCTGAGGATTTGGCTGCGGCTATAGCGGCCAGTCCCTGTGCCAAAGTACTGATGCTGAATTCTCCCAACAACCCCACCGGAACTGTGTACACAAGGGATGAACTGAGCGCGATCGCGGAGCTGTGTGTAAAGCACGACATTCTGGTGATTTCTGACGAGATCTACGAAAGATTGGTATACGACGATACACAGCACATATCCATAGCCTCCTTGAATCCCGAAATCAAAGAGCACACCGTGGTGATCAACGGAGTATCCAAAGCTTATGCGATGACCGGCTGGAGACTTGGCTATGCCGCAGGCCCCTCCCACATCATAGCTGCTGCGGGAAGGGTGCAGGAACACAGCACATCCTGCGTGAACTCCATCACTCAAAAGGCCTGCGTGACGGCGTTGAACGAAGAAGATGATTCCATCCAGAATATGCGCATGGAGTTTTGGAAGCGCCGTGATCGTCTGTTTGAACTCCTGCAGGCAATTCCCCACATTAGCTGTTTCAAACCTATGGGTGCTTTCTACATAATGCCAAATATCCAGTGGTATCTGGATAACAATAAGGCTGGGATCCAGGATTCGGATCAGTTCTGCGATCTGTTACTGGAAAAGCATCATGTAGCGTTGGTGGCTGGTAGTTCCTTCGGAATGGACTCCACGGTGCGGTTTTCCTACGCCAATTCACTGGCAAACATCGAAGAAGGCGTACGCCGTTTCGCCAGATTCCTCGAGGAGATAAAGTAAAGTGAACGATCTGAACGATAAGATTACTGAAAGATGGCAAACGCGCCGCAAGAAAGGGAACAACTGGCCCAGGTTGATCATAATGGTGCTGGTATTGGCTGCTATATTGTACGCGATGGGTATATTGCATAAAAGCGCAAATGTGGTGGGCAACGTGCCTTCTGCCTCTACCCAGGATAGCAGCCGCGTGGAGATCCCTGCAGCGGAGCAGACCCCTTGAGTCTGGTAATCGTTGGATCCATCGGCCTGGATACCATCAGCACACCTGTGGGTAAAGTGCATGACGCCCCCGGCGGATCGGCCGTGTATGGTTCTCTGGCGGGATCGTACTTCACTCAAGTGAATATTATCGGGGTTGTGGGGCAGGATTATCCTGCCTCCGCCCGCGACTTGCTTCATAAACACGGCGTGAATCTGGACGGTCTGGAGTACGCCGAGGGCAAGACATTTCGCTGGAGTGGTGAATACAAGGACTGGAACAAGGCCAATACTCTAAAAACCGAGCTGAATGTGTTTGCCGATTTCGTGCCCAAGATTCCCCAAAATTGTAGAAGCTGCCATAGTTTGCTGCTGGCAAACATCCATCCCGAGCTGCAACTGAAGGTTTTGGAAGAGACCAGGAGTTACACTCACGTCGCCTGCGATACCATGAATTACTGGATCAAGGGATGCCCTGGAGCCCTGCGCGAGGTGATCTCGAAAGTACAGATCGTCTTTATGAACGAAGACGAAGTAAGGGATTTTACTGCGCAACGGGATATCTTTAGGGCAGCTAAGTATGTGTTGGATATGGGACCGGAACTGGTGGTCATCAAACGTGGGGAGTATGGCAGCGTAGCGATTTCGCAATCGGATGTATTCTTTGCCCCGGCTTTTCCCATCCACGAAGTAAAGGATCCCACTGGCGCTGGAGACAGCTTCGCGGGAGCCTTTATGGCCTATCTGGAGGGAGCGCAGCGCGGGGATTTTGAGCATGTCAAGGATGCAATACGTTATGGCACTGTGATGGCAGCCTACAATGTGAGCGAGTTCAGTGTGGTCGGACTCCTGGGGATCGATCGGGCAAAAATCGAACAGGACAAGGAAAAATTATGCCGCATGACCAGATAGACAGTATTGATTACAAGCAGGCGGGAGTGGATATCGCCGCCGGAGAAAGGGCCGTTAAGGCTATCAAAGATAAGGTGCGCGGCACGTACTCCAAAAATGTGCTGAGTGAGCTTGGTTCCTTCGGTGGTCTGTATAGGGTGGATAAGCATACCTGGAAAAATCCGATCCTGGTGGCTAGTACGGATGGAGTGGGCACCAAGATTTTGGTGGCTCTGGCTGCAGGAATATACGATACAGTGGGCCAGGACCTGGTAAATCACTGCGTAAATGACATTCTGGTTCAGGGCGCCATACCCCAGTTTTTCCTGGATTACATTGGAGTGGGCAAATTGGATCCCCAAGCCATTGAGAAGATTATCGACGGATTTGTAAAAGCCTGCTCAGAAAACGATTGCGCTCTGATCGGCGGTGAAATGGCCGAGATGCCTGGCTTGTACCAGGGACACGATTTTGATTTGGCGGGCACGATAGTGGGCATGGTGGAAGAAGATCAGATCCTGCCCCGCAATCATATAATGGCAGGTGACGTGTTGATCGGACTGCCCTCCAGTGGTCTGCATACAAACGGGTTTTCGCTGGCACGCAAAGTGCTGTTTGAACGGATGGGATTGAGAGTGGATTCATATCTTGACGATCTGGGTACCAGCCTTGGGGAAGCTCTGTTGCAGGTGCATCGCAGCTATCTGCCTCAGATGAAAGAATTCCTGCCCGATCCCCGGCTGCATGCTCTGGCTCACATCACCGGAGGGGGTATCGCCGGCAACCTGTCTAGAGTCCTGCCAGAAGGCATGGCAGCCCAAATCAGACTCAATGATGCCGATATCCCGGCAATCTTCCAGCTTATCGCCAGGGGTGGGAATGTACAGCCGGATGTAATGCGGCAGAGTTTTAACCTGGGAGTCGGGATGATCGCGGTGTGTGAAACGGGTCTTGCCGATGAATTACTTCGCCGCTGTTCCGGGCAAATGCTCGGGACGCTGAGCAAATCTGAGGCAGACCAAAAAGTATGTTTTGTGTAACTCAGATAAATGCAGTTTTTTCAAAGCGATTCGCTTATACTATATATGGCACGTCGGAAAGAAGTAGAAAAAACTGCTTGACTGATTTTTATGGCTCAGATATACGAGCTTTAAGAGGAATAGCCCTTTTGCTTTTGGGGGCATGTTCCAAAGTAAATTATTATAGAATAGTAAATAAGCCAGGATGAAGGGAGGTCCGTCGATGCGAAAAATTGCATTGATCCTGCTAATAGTGTTGCTCGTTGGTGTGGCTTACCTCGAAGCTCAGACGACCGGTCGCATAGCCGTCCGGGTTCGCGATTCTCAGGGGCGTCCCCTGGAATTTGTGAACATCGTGGTAATGCGCGGCACCCAACGGATTTCAGGAGGCCAGACCAATGAAAAAGGTCAGGCCATTATCATCAACATTCCACCAGGCACCTACACGGTGAAGTTGACTCTGGTCAGCTATGCCCCCATTACCTTCCAGGATGTGAGGGTTCAGGTGGGTCAGACTGCAAACTTGTCTCCTACCATGAGTATGCAAGGTATCCAGACGGAGACTTTTGTTGTTCAAGCAAATCAGGATGTGGTGGAAAAAGACCGTATCGGATCTTCCCATCAGATTGAGATGGATCGTCTCAGCGATTCCACGGTAAAAGACATTGCAGATATCGTGTCCTTACAAGCAGGTGTTACAAACATCGGAGGCGAACTGCATATTCGTGGTGGCAGAGCCAACGAAGTGAATTTTACTGTGGACGGGATGAGTGTCTCTGACCCAGTGGACGGAGGTAGCGCCCTTTCTGTGGATATCGACGCCATCAAGGACATGAAGGTGATGACCGGTGGATTCCCGGCGGAGTTTGGTAACGCCCAATCTGGTGTGATCAATATAGTAACTAAGGATGGCGATGCTACCTTCTCTGGAAAGATCGAATACAACACAGACCATATCATCGGGGAAGGAAAAAACTCCGATGTTTTTAAGTTTGCCATAGGCGGACCAATCATTCCCTTTGCCTCTCAAGATCTCAAAGAAAGGCTTACATTTTACTTGAATGGTGGCGGTGAATGGCTCGATGGTAGATTGAAGAACTACTATGAATCCGATCCCAACGACGATTACACATTGGGCGGACGCTCTCTTTTGGAGCATGACTATGAAGCTTATGATCCTTACGGTGATAGAGATAGCTTTTTGGGTGTGGACACCGGGAATAGAAACTACAATGCCTACAATATTAACCTGAAGACCAAGTATGACATCAACCCCGTACAAAAGCTGACCTTTGCCGTTCGTGGTGATCGAAATTACGACATGCCCTTTGCTTATGCCTGGCGCTATGCCTTACAGCATTATGCTGTTACTGAAACCATCCAGAAACAGTATATAGCCACTTACGACCACGTGTTTAACAATACCATGAACCTGAAGGTTAAGGCCAGCTATTATTCCAAGGATAGCCAACAAGGTCCTCGTGGAATCGACCGTGATAGCTTTATGAGCTACGATCCAAACGCAGCCAGCAATCCGGAGCAGTACATCAATAACGTCACGCAGGGTATCTACGGATACCGCAGCGTAGATTACGATGGTGACGGTGTTTACGACATTGGTTATCATCCCGCTAGTAGCTGGCAGTATTACTTGGAAAGCCAGGAATTGCCCCGCGGCATTCCCGGTTTCAATGCTCCGGGATCTATCTATTCGAACTACATAGACGATACCACTGCTACCATTAATATGCGCGCCGATTTCGAATGGCAAATGAACGAGACCCATTTGGCCAAAACCGGTCTGGAACTGATCAGTCATAACATCGAGAAGAATCAGCTCCAAAACTTCCTGACAGTTTATGAAGACCGTCGCCAGGCATATTTGCGTGGCATATACGACATCGCTGATTATGACTTTGACAATTGGGGCACAGACAATCAGGTTCCCAGCCAGCTCTTTGCCCTGGAATCCCTTGTCGATACTCCCACCAGTCCTGCCGATCTGGTACCCATTTACAAACCTGAAGATTATTACTATGCCGCCAAAGCGTCATCGGGAAAGCGTGATGGTTATTCCGCAACGCCATGGCAAATAGCCTACTATTTGCAGGACAAGATGGAATGGGAAGGTATGATCGTGAATGCCGGTCTGCGCTTTGATTTCTGGTATCTGGGTAGCAGCTATAAGGTGTTGCAGGATACCGGGAGCTTCGAGCAGCGTGACTTTGACAAGGACGATCGTTTCCAGATGATGGTTTCACCTCGTTTGGGCGTATCTCACCCGATTACCGAACGTGACGTGCTGCGTTTTGCCTACAACTATCAGAACCAGTTACCGCAGTTCCAGTATATCTTTACCTCAAAGACCCCTGAAGATGCCAACATTTCTGATGTTGCTATCACTGTGGGGAATCCAGTTTTGGAACCTCAAATCACCGTTACTTACGAAGTTGGTTTGTCGCACCAGATCAGTGAAGATTACGTGCTGGATATGACTGCATATTACAAGAATCTCTATAACTATGTTAGCACAGTGAAAGAGCGCAAAGAAGGCGAGGAATCAGTATCCTGGTACCGTTTCATTTCCGAAGACTACGGGTCAGCCAGAGGTATCGATATGCAGCTTGAAAAAATGCTCTCGAACTTCAATACCTGGAGTATCGCATATTCCCTGGCTTGGGCTCAGGGTAATAACTCCAGCACCGTGATCCAGGACGAGAACACTTCTCTGCGCGAGTTCCCTCTGGATTGGGACATTCGTCACAATCTGGGTGTAAACTACACATTCACCGTTGGCCGAGGAGAGGAATTCTTTATCCCCTTCACCGATCTCATCCTGCCTCTGGACGATTTCTCGGCCAGTGTAAACTGGAGCTTGGCTTCTGGAACGCCTTACACCCCTCAGAGTCTGGAAGGAAACTCTATGCTGGATACAAACAGCAAACGCATGGATATATCTCAACAGACAAATCTGCGCATCTCCAAGGGTATTGTGTTGCCCGGAGGAACAAATGTGCGCGTTTATATGGACGTTGATAACCTGTTCAAGAATACCACCATTTACAGTGTTTACCCCAGAACAGGCAGCTACACAGAGACTGGCGAAGACCTGGAAGATCCTAATGTTCAATACACATATCCCGAAGTTGCTTATGTGTATGGTCTTGCTGCCAGAAATCCCGCAAACTACTCTAACTACCGCGGAGTAACCCTCGGCGTGTCGTTTAACTTCTAAATTATTCCAAGGAGGAATCATAAATGAGAAAGTTCTCGTACATAATGCTGCTGATTGCATTGCTCAGCCTGGTAATGCCCACAATGGCTTTCGCACAAGAAGCAGTAGAGGAAGCAGCCGCGGAAGTAAGTACCGGCGGATTGGAAAGCTTTGCTGAATTGGTATTTGGCAGCGGAATGGTAAAATGGTTTAAAGATGGTGGCTGGGCAATGTGGCCCATCCTCATCGTTGCAGTATACGGATTGGCCTATGTCGTATGGAAGTTCATTGCTCTTATCTATGCCAAGGTTAATCTGAATGCCTTCTTGGGTAAAATCGTTCCCCTTATTCAAAGCAAGAAATATAAAGAAGCAGCAGAAATTGCCAAAGGCACTCGTGGTCCTGTGGCAGCGATCATATATGCTGGCCTATTGAAAGCCGATGGCGGTGTGGCTGCGGTGGAAAAAGCCATCGAAAACGCTGCCATGATTGAGATGAGCTATCTGGAAAAAGGTTTCCTGGAACTCTCGACGGCAATCACCCTCGCCCCGATGCTGGGATTCCTGGGTACAGTGGCCGGTATGATCAGCGCCTTTGATGCTATCGCGGCAGCTCGTGCGGTGGACGCTACCATTGTTGCCAGCGGTATCAAGATTGCTCTTATCACCACTGAGGCCGGTTTGATCGTAGCTATCCCGGTGCAATTCTTTAACAACATCTTCGTCACCATGGTAGACGGCATGGTGATAGACATGCAGAAAGCGACAGAAAAAGTTGTCGAAGCGATGCTTTAATCCTTCAGGGAGTATGAGATGAAGATAGGACGTAAAAGGAAAAGCAAGGCGGAGATCCCGACTTCGTCGATGTCCGACATTGCTTTCCTCTTGATCATCTTTTTCATGGCGACTACTAAGTTCGACGTGAAAGAGGGGATTAGGATAGTCCTGCCCCAGGCAGCTGCAGAAGGCGCTCAGCAGGCTCAGACGATTACTCTGACTGAGAAAGAGATGACCCGTATGCAGATCATGCCGGATGGGATGATTGTGGTAAATACTGAAGCTCCCCGCTCCTATGAAAGTGGCGAGCTCGATGCGCTTATTCAGCAAAAGCTGAAACTAAACTCCGAAATGATTTTCAAGGTGATTACGGATCGTGAAGCCAAGTATAACGACATGGTCCGCGTGGTGGATCGTTTGAAGGCCGCCAAGATCGAGAAAATCTCATTATCGACCAATTAGGAGGAACGATGGCCAATCTGCAAAGAAAAAGAAACCGTGATGTCGCCATTCCTAACGGCTCGATGTCGGATATAGCCTTTTTGCTGCTGCTCTTCTTCATGGTTAGCACTGTGTTTGTCCAGGAAAAACAATTCTGGGTGGAACGCGATCGCTGGCCTGTGGCAGAGAGTATCGAGCGCATACCGCGAAATCATACCACCACCATCTATGTGATGAGGGATGAGACTATCCTGATCGATGATGTTCCCACTCGCATTGAGACCGCTGAAGATACCTTTGTATATTCCACTCTCGTGCGCAAAAGAGATGAGGATCCCGAATTAGTCGTGTGTTTCAGGACAGATCGGGATACATTATATGGAGTAATGTCCGATGTGATGCGCCAACTCCAGGATGCCAATACCCTGGTGGTGGCATTTGAAACCCAGCAACGCAGGGATTAGGAGGTGGGTATGAAACAGCAATATACTGACTGGAAAGACTACGCCAACAGCCAATTTGGTAAAGCACTGGCATTGTCACTGACAGTGCTGCTTTTTGCCATGATGGTTACTCCAAAGATTGAAGCCAGAAAGCAGGTATTTAAATCACAGCAGATGGAGCTGGTGGATATACCGATGGAAGAGCGTGAAAAGATTGAGCCACCCGAAACTGAGGTGAACATTGAGATTCCTCTGGTAATCAGTGAAGAACTGGGTACTGAGGAATTTGATGTGGAAGCTTATCAGGCAGCGCTGGAAAAAATCGGCAATATAAACCAGACCACAGCAGCCAGTTTGACGCAGCACTATGACGATACCCCGGTCAATTTCGTCGCTTACGACGACGCACCAGTGATGATCGGAAACATGAGTCCTGTTTATCCCGAATTTGCCCGCAGGAACAGAATCCAGGGTACGGTCGTGTTGGAAGTGGAAGTGCTGAAGGACGGCTCTGTGAGAAACATTAAGGTGAGACGCTCGGTACCAGGTGGCCTGGATGAAGCTGCCATTGAAGCCGTCCGTAAAGTAAGATTTCAACCCGGAAAAAGCAGTGGTCAACCCGTGGATGTGCTGCTGATTATACCGGTTGAGTTCAAATTGAATTAATCCGGGAGTGTTTGATGAAAATGAATAAAACCGTGTTCTGCTTGGTGCTGTTATTGCTAGTGGGAAGCTTTGCTTACGCGGCGATGGCGGTTCCTTCGGCAGGTACGAAGAAACTGGATCTGACCAAATACCACAATGTGGGAAACATTTGGCTGAGGGTCAGCAACTACGGTTTCTTTGGCTCCGGTAACGATGCCGTGCCGCAGTATCCTTCACTGGAATACCCTGGTGGTAGCGGAGTAGATTATCTATACCAGGGTGCACTGTGGTTTGGAGCCAAGAAACAGCGTCGTGATAGCTTGAACCGTAAGCTTTACTGGAAAGTATACCCGCCTTCAGCATCCAATGACACTTTGTTGTATGAGGGTCAGCCTGGCTGGAATGCTTCCATGGTTCCTGTTCTTGATACTCTGGTTACCGTGGGCTTCGATGGCGATGCTGATCTCTATGAGTTTTTGCCAGCATACAACCCGCTATTAGTTTCCAATACGGCACAAGCCGATAATTACGGGCTATACAACGCTCTTGACGGTATTGCCACAGCCTCTACTCGTGCGCAAAAACGCGGATATGATGACGATGGCGACGGTCGTATCGATGAGGACTTTGTGGGATATACCTTCCCCTTCAGAGCCGCTAATGAGTTACCAGCTCAGTTCAGTGCTTTCGCCTCATCTCATCTGGCAGACCTGCCTTCAGCTACCTTTAGCATACTGGATGATCCTGCCGCCGCGGAAATCTGGTTCCCGCTGGGCTTCATGGACCTATCTGACCGTAGTTTCACCACATACGCATTTGCCGCACGTCACGATGATGATCATGATGGCCGCTACGATGAAGATGGAGCTCCGGTATCAGAACAGGACTTTATATCCTATTATTACGATTACTGTCCATTTGGGACTGATGGAGATCGCGATCACGGTTCGTCCCGTGGTGGCAGTCGTCACTACCCTCTGAACGTGCGCGTGCGCCAGATGAGCTATCAATGGAGCTACGATTACATCAAAAACTTGGTTTATGTAGAATTCAACGTTACTAACATGAACATTGAGGACGAACTCAAAGACTGCGCCATGGGCATATATTTCGATGCTGACGTCGGCCCTCAAACCTGGGGCTCGGAAAAAGCTTCCGATGACGTGTCTGGATATGTGAAGGGCGAAGGTTATGAATTTGCTCATACCCGTGATGAAGATGGCGATGGAGGCTTGACTACCGGTCTGGTGGGAGCGCGTGTTTGTACTCCAGATCCTGAAAAGTTGAAATTCCACTGCTGGTATTGGAAAGTAGGTGAAGGTCCCGATGATAGCAATCCCCGCAGCCTCAGCCCCAGCGGCGAAACTGCCAATGAAAAGTACTGGTTGCTCGTGGGGAAAAACCCCAACCCCTCTTACTACATACCCCTGCGTCCGGAAGGGAACCTCACCGAGTTTGAACAGCCTACTGACAATGACACTCGTTTCCTGTTCTCATTCTATGGTGCCCAACCCGGTACCCCAGATTATGATGAAACAGACGTATTTGGTAACTATCATAAACGTTGGAACCTGGCTCCCGGCAAGACGATGAAGATTGTAGTGGCTGTATTCCCCGGCGATAATCTGCAGGATCTAAAACGTAGCGCTCGCTGGGCTAAAGAAATCTATGGACAGGCTCAGGATCTGCTTACAGTGGTGCTCCCTGATACATTCCCACATTACAATCCACCGGAACCTCCAGATATTCCTGCTTTACATGTGGAACTGGTAGATAATGGCAACCGCATTGACCTCTTTTGGGACAATCGTAGTGAATTCGCCTATGATACAAAGACCGTTTCTACTGCGATCACCGGTTGGCAAGTACCCGGTAGTGAACAATTAAAACCCGGATTGGATTCAGACCCTACACCTTACCTATCAAACAACTGGCCAGAAGAATTCCCGGAGCAATTCAGATTTGACGAAAGTGATCCGGATTATTTGTGGAACAACAATGCACTGGCCAACCCCTGGACATCTTACCGTTTACGTCATGACTTCCAGGGTTACACGGTTTGGGGACGTTCCGGAAGCGGATCTCAAGAGGATTGGGTGATGGTGAGACGCTGGGACAAGGTTGATACTGCCCAGGATTTTGCGGATTACACCATAAATGCCGATTCAGTGGATCTCTTCCTGGATTTTGGTGGATACCTTGGCGTAGACAATGATCTACCCAACCGATCCAACGATCCGGATTTGAACCAGCGTGGCTGGCAGGCTACTCCCGAAGAATACGCGAAGTTTTATCGCCTCGACGAAAACTACGAGCTTATTCCCAACGGAAGCGTGTTTTATGGCTGGCCAATATACAATCCAGATCTCGATTGGACTTCAGATATACAAGCCACCGCGGATAATATCGCGGAGCAATATCACATGTTGAGTTCTCAGGAGATTGAAATACTCCAAGCCAGACTCTTTATGCACCCAGAACTTGCACAGCATTCTGATATCTTCGATGCTCTGTATGATCCCAAGCTTATCCCGCTAAAGGCATTTGCCTTCCCTGGCGGAGCTACAGATCCCGATCCGACGGCTGAGCAACTGGAAACTCTCAAAAAAGAACGCCTGGCTCGCAGGTACTATAAATCCCATATCAGTTATCCCCCCAAAGGTGTGGAGTATTACATAGCAGTTACTGCTTATGATCGTGGTATTCCATCAAACGATCTGAACTTCCTGGAAACTGGGCGCGATGCTGATGCCAACATGAAGGTAATCTTCCCTGGTACTCTTGCCTCGGAAAATATGGACAACATCAAGGTGGTGCCAAATCCTTACATTGGTCGGAGTAAGTTTGACGGACGCCTGGAAAACGACGAGAAGGGAGATAAGAGCCGCCGCTTGTGGTTCATCAATCTTCCGCATACGTGTACAGTACGTATCTACACACTGGCCGGAGATCTGGTGCAGACCCTGCATCATGATGGCGCTGATATGACCGATATCGTAACCATCTCCAAGGCTGCAACCCAGGGTATCGCTGCCGATGGTATGCATTCCTGGAATTTACTGTCCAAACACAACCAGATCATCGCTCCCGGCGTGTATCTGTTTAGCGTTGAAAACAAAGCCGATGACAAGATCAAAGTCGGCAAGTTTGTAATAATCAAATAGGGAGGGAACTGTGAAAAAGAACTTTGTCATAATCCTTACGCTGGCAGTAATGCTAGTTCCCTTCGCTCTTTCCGCCAAACCCTTCGGCAAGGTGGGAACAGTGGGTTTTCAGTTCCTGAAACTTGGTGTGGATGCTCGTGCCATCGGAATGGGAGAAGCCTATACCGCGGTAACCGATGATGTATCTTCCACATATTGGAATCCCGCTGGTCTTGCTCCGTCCTTCCAAAACCAGGTATTCTTCTCTCACACAAATTGGCCTGCCAACATCATGCAGGAATATGCAGCTGCCACCTATACCACTGGCGTGAACACTTTTGCCGTGTTTGGTAGCGTATTGCACATGGATGATATGGAAGTGATCGATGAAGGGACTTTTGAACATACCGGCGAGTATTTCACCAATAGCAGTGCTGCTTTTGGTTTGGATTACGCCCAGCAGTTTACTGATAAGTTTTCTGCCGGGGTCGGCGTGAAGTATCTCAGAGAGAATCTCTATGAATACTCCGTAAATAGCTATGCTTTCGATCTTGGTTCCATGTACAATACCGGTTGGAATAATATCAAGATCGGCATGGCACTGAAGAACTTCGGACCGGACATCCGTTATCGTGTAGATGATGACAACGACGGTAGTACGGACGAAGATCCTTTCGATTTGTTCGACAACGATGGCGACGGTGATGTCGATGAAGATGGCCCGGAATTGGAAAGTAAGATTCCGATGCACTTTTCTCTAGGCATCTCTGGTGACCTGATGCGTTCTGATAACAGCTATTTGATTGCCTCATTGCAGTTGGATAATGTGATAGATCGTACTGAAACATGGAACCTTGGTGCCGAGTATAAGCTTGGGAATATCTTCCTGAGAGGCGGTTACCAGTTAAACTATGATAGCAATACCTATAGTGTCGGAGCAGGCTGGCAGGTTCCAACCTCATTGGGTATCTTCAATATCGATTATGCCTATACCGATATGGGCTTCCTGGCTGAAAGCATGCTCAAAAGCGCACATCGCGTGTCGCTAAAAATGAGATACTAAACTTGAATAAAAATACTGGAGGAACGATGAAAAAACTCTTGTTACTCGTACTGTGCCTGTCCTTTGTATTTGGTGCTGTTTACGCAAAAGAAATGCAGCCCACTCAGGACAAAACAGCTATCAAAATGGAAACAAACGGTCGTCCCGTCACCCGTACCCGTGAGGTGCCGGCCTATACCTTTACCAAAACCCCCACTCCTCTGATGGTGAACTACTACGACTACATGATTGGAAGCTACAATGGTCTTCCCATTCGTGTGATCACAGATGTAAACTATCCTGGATACTTCCTTACTTATCATGGAAGGCGTACCCCTACCGGTACCCGTCGTGCTTTTTATGCTCATCTGGATGCCAATGGCAACCTGATCGGCAACAACGAAATCACTGCAGTGACCAATAATGAAGGCTATTCCACCCTTGCAGTAGATCCCGTGTCTGGAAAGCCCATGTACGCATGGCACGCCAATGCTGACGCTGACGCCGAGTATGAAGTACAATTCACTTCGGATGCTTTCCTCTCAGGTACATCCGGATTGTTCAACGAACTGCAGATCATTGCCGACGGTCCCCACACAGTAACTCCCGGCGTTGGTGATCCCACCAGCGATAACGAGTTCATCTGGCCGACCGCTCAGATCGGACCCTCTCCTGTAGCCGGAATGCGCAGAGTGTATGTAGCTATGCGCAATAGCGTTACCCACTCCTACGGTCCCAGTGAAAACCTCTACCTCGCCTACGCAGATTTCAATGCCGATATGATCGAAGGCGCTGTCCCACTGGATTGGAACCATACCAGCATCCCCGAAATGGATCAATGGAACCATGACGCCACCTGGCGTCGTCCTTTCCATGCCATTGCCACAGATAACCTTGGCAACGTTTATTATGCCGGTTACCACTTTGCTACCGAAGCCGATGGAACCACCGATATCTCGGAGCAGGATGTGGATATCTTCAAGTGTGATAACTATGGTGAAGGAACCTGGGTCCGCATCTCAGAATGGAGTCATATCCCGTCCTGGAATCCTGCCGGTACTCCCGGTGGCACTGGTTATTTTGTTGGTGACGGCAACGTGCCATATCCCGATAACGAACTCGTATGGGCTCTGGCCAATAACAGCCACCTCAATGCCGTAACCGATAACCGCGGTAGAGTGATCTTCCCCGGTATCTGGGCTCATAGTACTACTGCCGGTGGATACTGGGCCGATTATCAGGTAGTGAAATCCATGATCTTCAATCCCATCACAGAAGATTTCACCATCTCCGAAATCTACCCCATCAAGGATCCCAGCGACACTCACAACCAAGCCTGGACTTCCTGGGACGTAGAAGCTCCCTGGGGCGAACCAGAATACTTCGAAGCAGATGATGGCAATCTTTATCTGGGACCACAACAGCTCTATCCCTTCCCGCACTGGGATGATACTTTGCACACTGACGCCATGATGTTCCATTACAACAACATCAAGATCTCCGAAGCCAATGACGAAGGGATGATGGTGTCAGTCTGGCAGGATAGCCGCAGAGCTCTGGAAGCGAACGTAAATAGCGATCCTGATTATGCAGCATTTGCGCAGGTTCCAGAAATCTACATTTCTGTTTCTTCAAACAATGGCGACAATTGGAGCGAACCCATCATTCTGAACAACGTGGAAGTAACTGAATTTGCCGGAATCAAACCCATGTGGGTATATCCTGCCGATAAAGTGATCTTCACTGGCATGGATGATGGACACAAAGTTGGTAAGATCGGTTTGATGTTCTACAACGATTACACTTGGGGCGCCAATGCCATCAGCCCTGCTGCTCACCCCACCAACGATGGCGGTGAAGTGATGTTTATGGAACTGCAGATTACCTTCCCGATTGCTGGTTCTAGCACTGAAGGAACCGCTCCTGCCGTAAACAAAATGCTCAATCCGAACTTCCCGAACCCCTTCAATCCTGAAACCACTATCAGCTTTGATATGCCCAAAGCTGGTAATGCCAGACTGGATGTCTACAACGTAAAGGGTCAGCTGGTGAAGACTCTCTTCAACGGCACAGCTCCTTATGGTAAGACCTCCAAGGTATGGAATGGCACCGACAATAACGGCAAAGCCGTTACCAGTGGTGTCTATTTCTACCGTCTGAGCACCGATAACGGAAACGAAACCCGCAAGATGATGCTCATGAAATAGGGATATTCCCTAATCCATAAAACCCGCAGCTTTATGCTGCGGGTTTTTCTTTAGCGATACAACGCACACACCTGATTTACAATGTGAGGGATGACAACAGTTTGGGGGCCAAAAAATCATTGATCAATAAATGACTAGTGCATAGATCGGATCATGAATTGGCGCAGGTTGTTGATGACATGTCTGGCCTTTGTCTCCCCTTACTAGCCTCTACTCCTCACGATCTCCTCTTGAAACCCACCTGAACTGGGTTCAGGAGGAATTCAAGTGGAGTTTAGGTAGAGTTCAGGTTGCTAGAGGGCAAGCAAGAAGAGTCTATTGATCAGGTAGAGGGGGTTGATTGGTCTAGATAAAGCACAATCCAAGGACTGTGCCTAAACTCATTATGGGAAATGGGGCGAATCTTGATCACCTGCAGGGAGGAACAGGTTGGCTATCAGATCGTTATGGCTGCTTGACTTTCACCCAATGATGTCCACTTTCAGGCAGTGTTTTAACCAATCCACCGCGTAAACCACGAAGTGGAAGTATTCATCGTCAGGTTTGGCAGCGGTATCCAGCAGGACGAGCTTGCGCCAGGGCAGGATCTCTGCTTTCAACTTTCCGTTCACATAGCCTTTCAGGATTGCCTCCAAAGGGGTATGGAGTTTATCCTGTTCGATGTACTTCAAAAACCAGTAGCGATCAGAGCGATTTACTGTATCCCTGATCAGCAGGACGCGTTTCTCTATGGATGGGATCAGGGCAGTCAATTCTTCCGAGGAAAAGGCAACATCTTGACCTGAGAGACGGCGGGATACCTGCATCTGGTTGATGAGATCCACCACCCTGCGAATGGGGCTGGTGGCGTGCAGATAGGCTTCAGCTCCGATTCCCGGATGATAGGATGCCTGAGTGGATAGATATGCCGAGCTGCTACGGACTGCCTGGTTCTGATCCACAAACTGACTGATGTTTCGGTATAGCAGGGGGATTTGGTTTATTTTGGCATACGTCGCGATACTGCGGTTGTAAGTGATCATCAGCTCTTCAATCATCATTCGTGCGGGGCTGAGAGTATCGATCCGTTTCATCTGTACCCTGCCATCCACCACTTTGAGATTGTAATAGTACCGGTCCTGATCCCGCGGAGCATCCCGCTGTTCCCGTATTCGGTTGCTGATGCGGTGCAACAACTTATACACCGGATTGATTGAATCGTGATCCACTTCATGGTAGCTGAGGTTTTCACTGATCCGTATGCTCTCGCTCTTCAGTTCCCAAGCCTTTGCGTTTAGCTCGGAATCCAGGCTGAGATATAGCGACAACACGTTTCTTTCGCCAGACTGGCGCAGAGAAAAAACATCAGAAGAGTACAGCGGAGGCAACATCGGAACGTTTAGTGATGGTAAATATAGCGATGAAACCCGGGAAAGAGCTTCCTGAAAGAGTGGATGATCCGGATGCAAGCAGAGCGATGGGTTGCTTACATGAATGCCCAGGCGATAGTGATCATCAATGCTCTGGAGGCTGATGGCATCGTCATAATCCAGCGTGTCCTCATCGTCGATGCTGAATGCATGAAGTTCTGCATGGGGGAGTTGCGATAGCATCTCAGGAGCTTCTGGGATCTGCCGGTCAAAAGCAATGGGCAAACCGGAGACCATCAACACGGGATCCCCAGCGTAGTCACCCAGGCGTTCTCGCAAGGATATGGCAGATTGCTCAATGTCTTTACCGAGCTTGGATCCTGCGATCAGTTTTTCCAGGTCATCGTGGTGGATGCCTTGCAGGATATCGCGCAATTCTTGCCGTAGCTGGAGGCTGTCTTCATCCGATAGTTCCGCATCCTCCGCAGTAGAACCGGCGATGAACCTGGCTACGGATTCCAGATAGAGGTAACGCATATGCGCTTCAGTGCGAGCCTGTTCATACGCTAAGCATTCTTCTGGGCTGCGCTGATAGAAACGTTCGTGTTTTTGATAATAGGTTTCGGGGTGTGCCTTCAGGTATAAAAAGAGGGCGAAGCGTTGATCGTCCTGATTTATCTGCATCTTATCACAGATCTCAGCGAAACTCTCACCCTGCAGTGATATGGGCTCAAAGCCTTCACTGATCTTCAGCACCTGCTCTTTGAATGAGTATAGCTGCTCTGGACTGCTTGCCTTCTTTGTGTCACTAAGTAGTATGATGCGAGCAGGAGACAGCATTGTGCCGATATCCTCAGTGTCTATCAAGAGTGCTTTCCCATTGGCAGTTTCTTTCACATAGCCAAAGCGCAGTATGTTCTGGGAAAAAAAAAGAGCTACCTTATGCGTAAGCTCTGAGATACTTTGCGGGTGATTCATCCATTCCTTTCTTTTGCCAAAGCGCTAAGTATGGCGCCCCTAGGAAGACTCGAACTTCCGACCAACGGTTTAGGAAACCGCTGCTCTATCCTCTGAGCTACAGGGGCGCACCGAGAGGCAATGTTTTTTGGGTGGCTCATTTCGTCAAGTTTACATTGACAAAAGTGAGAGTATAGCCATCTTGACGCTCATACATAGCTTATTTGGATGAGGAAATATAAGGATGAGAATAGCGATTGTTGGCGCCACTGGAGAAGTGGGCAGAATGATGATAACCTGCCTGGAGGAGCTGAATCTTGCTCTGGACTGTCTGGATCTCTACGCTTCGGCCAAATCCAAGGGTACCATGCTTTACTACCTGGATCAGCCGATTGAAGTGCAGGAGCTAAACGATGTTTCGTTGACCAATAAATACGATTACGTCTTCTTCTCTGCCGGTGGCGGGGTCGCCAGATCATACGCTCCGATGGCGGCAGATGTATCAGAGATGGTTATCGACAATTCATCGGCTTTTCGCAAGGAAGATTTTATCCCTCTGGTCGTGCCTCAGATCAATGGGGACCTTCTATCCACATACAGCGGCATCGTTGCCAATCCAAATTGCAGCACCATTCAGATGGTATTACCGCTGAACGTGCTGGATAAAGCCTATGGCTTAAAGAAGGTGGTGGTTTCCACTTATCAGGCTGTTTCCGGTAGCGGGCATACCGGTGTGGATACATTGATGAAACAGCGCAAAGGATCCAATCTGAAAGGGATATACCCCGAGATCATAGACATGAATGTGATTCCTCAGATCGGTGTTTTCCTGGATAGCGGCTATTGCACCGAAGAAGAGAAGATGGATTCCGAGACAAAAAAAATACTCCGGAAACCGGAGCTAAAAGTATGTGCCACTACGGTGCGTGTGCCTGTAATCTACGGGCATTCAGCCAGTGTGTATGCCGAGTTTGAAGAGG
The DNA here is from genome assembly GCA_017994635.1 of Candidatus Cloacimonadota bacterium. Lineage (GTDB taxonomy): Bacteria > Cloacimonadota > Cloacimonadia > Cloacimonadales > Cloacimonadaceae > UBA5456. The sequence goes on from JAGOKK010000003.1 coordinate 53,190, forward strand.
AAGTGGATCTCGAGGTTGCCAATCAAACCCTGTCTACTGCCCCGGGAGTGCAGCTACACGAAAATAGCTACATCACCCCCCTGGCAATCGGAAACTCAAACCTGGCCCATGTGTGTCGCCTGCGTTATGGAACCGATAGAAAATCACTTTGCTTCTGGAATGTGGGGCACAACGTACGCATTGGCGCTGCTGCCAATGCAGTAAGCATCATGCATTTGCATGCCAAACAAAGCGGAAAACTATGAGCTTTGATCCGCTGATGCTGCGGCATGACTTGCACCGGATACCGGAATTGGCCTATGAGGAGCACAAAACCAAAGCTCGTCTAAAAGCAGGAATTGAGGCTATAATAGCCGCAGATCCGGATGGGAATGAGCTCTTTGCCCGTAGTGAGTTTCTAAACTCCACAGGATTGTTAGTTACCTATCAAGGAGGGGCAGAGGGCGCTCCGTATAAACTCTTTCGGGCCGATATGGACGCTCTGCCACTGAAGGAGGAAACAGGATCTATATGCTCATCGGAATATTTCGGCACGATGCATGCCTGCGGACACGATGTGCACATGGCGGTGTTGATGGGCTTGATCTCGAGGGTGAGTTCCGAGCATCCAAAGCGTAATCTGATGTTTCTGTTTCAGCCAGCAGAAGAGGGAAAGGGGGGCGCACAAAGCGTGCTGGCAGAGGGATTGATCCAAAAATACTCCGTAACGGCCGCTTATGCCTTGCATGTGGCTGCTAATATGCCGGTGGGTACTATCAGCAGCAAAGCAGGGATCTTTTTTGGTATTCCCCAAGAGTTTGACCTGCATTTCCATGGTAAAGCTTCTCATGTAGCTTTCCCGGAACAGGGCGTGAACGCTCTGGATGGTGCGCTGGACTTTATGTACTGCATGAAGAAGGATATGGATGAGCTACAAAGGCGAGAACGGGTTATCTTTCATGTGGGGAAGATGTCTGCCGGGCGCGTTCGCAACGTAATCGCCGATGAATGCGTGCTAGAAGGTACACATCGTACTCTGAGCATTGCCACCAGGGATGAAGTAAACCGGTTGATTGAGCTTCGCGCGCGGGAAAGCGCCATGGCCATTGGTGCCAAAGCTGAGGTGGAACTGCTTGGCACTTACGAGGCAGTGGTAAATGATGAAGGCTTGTATGGCAAATTGAAGAGTGTCTGCAGGACACTAAACTACCGATTTGAAGAGGCAGAGACAGTTATGACTGGCGAAGATTTTGGTTTCTTCACCAGTATGTATCCGGGATTACTATTCTGGTTGGGTAGCGGCAGCGATCATCCCCTGCATTCGCCACGATTTTTACCACAGGATGAATGTGTCGCGGTTGGCATAGATATGATGTATGCTCTGGCAATCGGCTAATCCGGGACGGTAAGCAGCCTTCCACCGATGGTGGTCGGTTTCATCATCACAAAAGCCTGATCGTGTCGTCTTTTCCCATTACTATACGCATTAATTCCACTTTTCGAAATCCCACGGGGAGGATCAGGGTGATCCCCTCACCATCGTTTTTCTTATCCTGCATAGCGTGGGGGAGGATCTGCTCAGGTTTGGTGGCAAAGCAACGCAGTTTAGGGGGGAGGGGGTATTGCTCCAGAGCCAGAGCGAAATGAGTATAAGCTTTATGATCTATCAAGCCAAGCTGATTACTGAGTCCCAGGGCGAGATGCATCCCAGCGACCACAGAGTCGCCATGCTTCCACCTATATGAGCTAATCTCCTCAATAGCATGGCCAAAAGTATGACCGAAATTCAGGATGCGACGCAGGCCAAGATCATGGGGATCGGCGGTGCATATCTCCATCTTGAAGCGGGCATATTCCAGTATTATGGAACTTTGGGGAAGATCACCGGGATGGATCTGGCTTAGCCGATCGCAAATCAGGTAGCTTTTCAGCATTTCCGCTGTTCCCTGCCTGATATCCTGGGGCTTTAGCGTGTTTAGAAACGCGGAATAGATAATGATTTTCTCTGCAGGATAGAATGTGCCGATGTGGTTTTTGATCCCCCGATAGTTCATCCCGCACTTCCCGCCGACGGCAGCATCCACCATTGCTAAAAGAGTGGAGGGATACAGGATCAAACGACAGCCACGCTTGAAGGTGGCCACGGCGTATGACGCGAGATCACAAATGACGCCACCTCCTACTACATGGACATCATCCGAACGGTTCACATTGTTCGAGCTAAGAAAGTCGTAGATCCTCCGACAGCTTTTCAAGGTCTTCGTATGCTCGGCAGCGGGCAGAAAGAGGATACGGCTATTGACAATTGCCGGGAAAATGTCCGGATAAAGCTGCCCTAGCCTGGAATCGGCAATTACTATGGATTGATCGCTAAGACGCAATGTACTGGCAAGCTGGATACTATCGGTATTTAGATATGATTCGTTCAAGCCATTCCCCAAAGATAAAGGATGGGGTGAATCCCCATCCTAATCTCTAATGATTGCTATCTTGCCACGCTTCGCGTCTCCATCGGAATCAGTAACCACGAAGAAATATATCCCGCTGGCCACCAGTTTCCCAGCTTTGTTCTTCCCGTCCCATTCAAAGCGAGCGAAAGGATTCTCTTTCAGCTCGATCACCAGCGCTCCTGACGCGGAAAATATGGAGCACTTGTTTGTCCCTTTGGGCATGCTGTCCACAGGGAGATTGACGATCTGAAGGGAACTGACTCCATCAGGCCGGAAGGGATTTGGGAAAGCCTTTACTTTTCTCAAGGGGATAGCCGGCTTCTGCGTGCGTCCGATGCTCAGTGTATTCAAGCCATCGGGCGTTCCGATCAGCAGATTTCCTTCAAAGGGATCATAAGAAAGTGAGATCACCCTGTTTGAAAGCAGGGGAGAATTGTCCTGAGCGTAGCTGGTGAATCGCTCAGTAATGGGATTGTACATCGTAATGCCATAATCAAAGGAGCCCACCCATACGCGTCCGAAAGGATCAGCATAAATGGAATTTGGGACAGTGCTTACGCCACCGAAGAAACGTTCTTCATCGGCATAATACAAAGTGTCTTCCAGCCACGTAGAGGTGGAAAAATCGTAACGATACCGCTTGATGTATGTGTCATAACGATACCAGTTCGTTTCATCCCACATGTAGAGACCAGAGCCGGAAGCGACGAAATGGTACCATCCGGAATATGGGGTTAAAGTACTGGCTACACCGTATATGGCCCCCGAGAGTAGAGCGGAGGGTATTTGATTGACCCAATGCTCTCCATTTGATACGGGAATACTATCATCGTTCCAGATACTAAGGCCACGGTCGTATTCAGTGCCAAAGAAGTATTGGCGGCCATTGTGATATATATTCGTAACGCGCTGTGCGTTATTGTTTTTAAGAGTGAAGTTCGCCACGTGGTTCAGATCAGGATCAAAAACGGTTACCCCGTCATCATAGCAGGCCACGAACATATTGCCGTACATATCCTTGTGGATTGCTGGGTTGGTATTCCCCAAGGTTCTGGGGGAGTCTGCAGACCAGCCTGTCCAGTCAGAACCATCCCATGTGGCTGTCCCCGATGATGTGAGTCTGGTCCAGGTGTTAGTCTCTTCATCCAGGATGCTGATCCCGGAATACCATCCTGTGGCTGCATACGAAGCATCCCAAGCTCCAAACCATTTCCGGTTGTGTCCGTCAACGGCCAAACCGATGATGTTATCTGAATGCAAGGGGCTATTGAAAGTGTTATAATTAGTCCACTGACCATTATGGTACTTACTAACCCCCAGAGTCCCCTTTGGAACGAGGTCATCGCCGATGTTACCGCTGCAAAACCACATACTGCCATCAAGGTCAGTGGCGGCAGCGGTAATCCTGGGGAAGCCGATGCTATTGGGATAGAAGAAGACCCACTCTCCATTTTCCCATCTGGCAATACCATCTCCCCAAGTGCTGATATAGACTTCAGAATCCAGTTCAAAGATACCGCATACTTCATTCAGCCCCAAGCCGTTGCTCCCTCTACGATGTGCTGTAAGTGATCCCGAGGGGCCGATCTGGCTGAGCAGTAAGGTAGTATCGTTATCGTAGCGTAGTAAGGTCTGGTCCCAATCCCCATAGGCTACCCATAGATTATCGTTGGAATCGAGCTCAATTGCTGAGACTTCCAGAGTATCAGCCTCGGGGTGGAGGACCAATCTTTCCCACATATTGGGACTGAAGCTAAGATCATTCATAAACACTTTACTACGGTTAGCAATGGCAATCTTGCTTTGATTTGCGGTGATCAGGTATTGATTTCCAGGTGTCAGCATACCTTCTACCTGCACGGTATGCCATTCGCTGCTTATGTCCAGTAAATCCAGCTTTACGTAGTTTATGCCGGCATCGGTGGCGAGAACGAGCGTAGAATCGGCGGTCAATTCCAGTCCGGTAATGTTATTACTAAGCAGATTGGGGATGTTGATGGTATTGTACTGATTCAGCATCAAGGGAAAGCTGACGCCAGGGAGGTAGTAGTACTTTGCCAATCCCTGAGCAGTGGCAACCAGAATGTAAGATCCCCATTCCAGAATGTCGTTTATCCTTTCGGAAGGTAATCCCAGGGCAATATCCAGATTTTGGAGGCCTTTATCGCCAAGGATGGAGATGCCATCTCCGGCAGAGCCCATCCATAAATCACCGGTAAAGTTTATATAGCTCAGATTGGTGATTTCGTTTGAGACCAGACCATCACCGGTTGTCCATTGTTTCAATTCTTGCATCCCAGAGAAATCGTCCCCTTCAGCGCCCTGTACATGCACTACGCCACCCCAGGAGGAGAAATAGATGTCGTTGCCCCGTTTGATGATATCGTAAACGTGATTGGTGTTATTTATGGTTTGCCAGTTTTGTCCACATAAGTAACTAAGGGACAGGAGTATCCATGCAAGTATGAATTGTTTCATTTCTTTTTCTCCATGCGCATTAAGATGTATGATACTATCACTACCAAAGCCAACATCAGCATCAACAGTGAAAACAGGATCTTTTTGTTGGTGAGGGAAAAACCAATGGCAATCAGGCCAAAGAGAAAGGTAACGAAATACACGATGATCGATACCGCGCGTTGAGATAGCCCAAAATCCAGCATTGTATGATGAATGTGAGCTTTATCTGCTTTACTGAAACTGCCGGATCCGATGCGTCTGAAGATGGCAAGTGCCACATCAAGCATGGGAATTGCCAAAGCAGCCAGAGGTATGATCAACGTAAGCGATGTGATGCCCTTGAACTGAGAGGCACCGGTAGTGGATATAGCTGCTATGTTTAGCGCGATAAACTGGGTACCCGTTTCACCCAAAAAAATCTTGGCAGGATGGAAATTGAAGCGCAAAAAAGCCAGTAATCCGGCAAAAAGGAATAGCGAAAGACTGATCACCAAGATGTCCTTTTCCATTATGCCCATTGTTAACAGTACCAGGCAGGTGATCGCGGAGATTCCTGTAGCCAGGCCGTCCATGCCATCGATCAAGTTTATGGCGTTGATCACGACTACGTACCAGATTACAGTAACAGGGAAGGAAATCCAGCCCAGGATAAAATGCTCACCCAAAGGATTTGTGATAATCTGCACACGATACCCTATGATGTACATCACTACGCCCAATAGTATCTGCCATAAAAGCTTGTAACGTGCCGGGCTCTCAAAACGATCGTCCAGTAAACCCAGGGTCAACGCCACTGTGCTTACTGCCGAAAGCTCAAAAAAGAGACGGCTGATATCATCGCCCCGGGTAAAAAGTGAAAGCAGAAGCTGCATCAGGATGATGGGTAGCGCGAAGGATAACCCCCCGGCCTGAGCAGTACTATGTTTGTGGATGCGCCTTTCGCTTGGAAGAGCAAGAATCCCATGACGGATGGAAAAACGGATGACGATCGGCACCATTAGTTGAGTGCTAACGAAGATAAATATAGCGGCAAGAATGATGTATAGGGTCATGGTGTATTGATAATTGGGAGTTGAGAATTGAGTATGGCTGACGCAGGGTATGAAGTGCGAAGGCGGGTTTTCTTGGCACGCGGATTACACGGATTTGGGAGAATTGAGAATTGAGAATTAGTGGTCTCAAATTGAGGATTGAGAATTGAGAGTTGAGAATGGCTGACGCTTCGTGATAGAAACCTGATGCTACTGATAGACTGACCGGACTGAAGGGATTCTCGGTGAGTCCCATCGGGACGACATTTCAGATAGCTAAGTGTGTCTCGAGTAATCTCCTGAGTCCCATCGGGACGACATCTCAGATCACGACAACGTAATCCATGCCAACACCCAGAGTCCTGCCGGGTGAGCGACAGAAGCTTGATGCTACTGAGATACTGACTTGACTGATGGACGTTGGTGCCCGGGGAATAGCCCCGAGGGGGCGACATTTCATAGCCCGGGGTGTAGCGAAGCGTAACCCCGGGATAAAGCGCCGGGGCTCTATCAAGCCCCGAAGGGGCGTCATTAATCCTTAACATCTTCCTCATCACTATGAAAAACCCATTTCTTCCAGGCTGCGATGGCTGACGGGTCATCCAGGTAACGGATCATTTCTTCCTCGAAAGTCATCATCTTATGATGTTCCTCCTGATGCAAGATATAATCCTTAACTTTATCTATATTGCTTTTGCTCACACTAAATGCGGCGTAACCTGTTTGCCAATGCATGATACCGAATCCACGCTTGTTATACCAACGGCTGCTGAAACTCTTAATGGTGCGGACAAAATCTGCCATGCTTTTATCCTTGGGGATTTGGCAAAGCATATGAACATGATCATAGGTGCCACCTACAATAACCGTTTGTCCTCCTGTATCATTGATGATACCGGCGATGTAGCGTCGAATTTCTTCATTTATGAATTTTTGTCGCATCTGTAAACCGAAAATGATGTGGACAGTGATCTGACAATGAGAACCCATAAACCTATCCCTTCGTCCTAATGTCGCCCCTTCGGGGCTTGATGGTCGTGTGAACTTGGTTCCCGGGGTTTCGCTGCGCTGCACCCCGGGCTATGAAATGTCGCCCCTCCGGGGCGATAGGGCACGTTTTGGCTTGGGGGACATGATGTATGAGATGGGTGTATTCCGTTTGGTATGTATTAATGTCGCCCCTTCGGGGCTTGATGGT